>DASYQM010000311.1:0-12473 GCA_036005525.1 Streptosporangiaceae bacterium | reverse complement strand
GTTGGTGTGGACGTGGTAGCTGCCGTCCTTGTCCCGCACGATCACCGCGATCGCGTCCGGCTGGATGATCAGGTCCTGGGCCAGCCGGCGCGCCTCGTCGGCGGCGGCCTCCGCGGTCGCCTCATCCGGGTACCCGATGGCGATCAGGTCAGCCATGATGTTTCCCTTCGTCATAGACATGCCTCGCTCACCAGGAGACCAGGCCGGACGGCGGTCCGCCCCACCCACGGCGGGTGGAATCCCGCGCTGTACCGCTCACAGCCCGACTGCTACGATGCGCGCCTGGGCAGTGTGGCAGAGCGGGACGAACCGGACGAGTGGGAACGGTCGCCTCAACAACGGTCGGGGCCCGTTCACTCTTCTGCCTATGCCGTCACCGCCCTCGACGTTCCGCTGGAGAGGAAGCTTCACGCACCTGAGCCGCGCGAGGGATGGGTGGAGCGGCCCATGCTCGCCCGGCGGCTTGCGCACGCCCTTGCGAAGCTCGTGCTCATCGACGCCCCGGCGGGCTATGGCAAGACCACACTGGTAGCGCAGTGGCGCGGGAGCGCCGCCGAGGACCGTCCCTTCGCGTGGGTCTCTCTCGACCCCGACGACAATGATCCGGTCAGCCTGTGGTCACATGTCGTCCACGCACTGCACCGTGCCCGGCCGGAGCTCTGCGTCCAGCCCATGCTGGAGGCCCTGCGGGCATGGCCATCGGACATCGGCGGGTCCATGCTGCCGATCCTGGTAAGCGAGCTCAACGCGCTCCCGGGACCGGTCGCCCTGGTCCTTGACGACTATCACCGGGTCAAGGAGCGCAGTTGCCACGGCCAGGTCGACTACCTGCTCTGCCACCTGCCGCCGGCGGTCCAGCTGGTGCTGACCACGCGAGCCGATCCACCCTTGCCCCTGGCGCGGCTGCGGTCAACCGGGGACATGGTCGAGCTCCGGATGAGCGAGCTGCGGTTCACCCCCGCCGAGGCAGGGGCGCTCATCAGCCGCACCGCCGGGATCCGGCTCGCTGATCACGATCTCGCGGAGCTGGTGGGGCGGACCGAGGGCTGGCCTGCCGGGGTCTATCTCGCCGCGCTGTCCCTGCGCGCCCACCCGTCTCCAGGCAACTTCGTCCGCCAGTTCAGCGGCAACAGCCGGTATGTCGCTGACCTGCTGGTCGAGGAGGTGCTTGGCCGCCAGCCGGCCCACATCCGCGATTTCCTCGCCCGGACCTCCATTCTCGGCGAGTTCAGCGCGCCGCTCTGTGATGCCGTCCTGGACTCCGCCGACGCCGCTGAGATCATCGGGACGCTCGAAAGGGAGAATCTTTTCGTCGTGCCCGTCGGCGAGGACCGGGGCTGGTACCGCTATCACCGCCTGTTCGCGCAGCTGTTGCGCAGCCAGCTCACCCGCGCCGAGCTGGGCATCATTCCCGCTCTGCACCGGCGGGCCAGTGCCTGGCACCGGCAGGAGGGATCGCCACAGGAGGCGATCGGCCACGCGCTCGCCGGAGGCGACGCCGACGGCGCCGTGGACCTGATCGCGGGCCTGTGGGTCGCCTACGCCGGCGCCGGCCGGGCAGAAACGATCCGGACATGGCTGCAGGCGCTGGGCGAGGACGTGGTCGCTGCTCATCCGGTGGCGGCACACTGCGCGGCGTGGGTGGCGGCGCTCGCCGGCGACCGGCCGTCGGTGGCGCGCTGGCTCCCGGTCATCGAGGCGGCCGACCATCCGGGGCCGCTGCCCGACGGGATGCATTCCCTGAGATCCTCGGCGGCCCTGTTGCGCGGCGTGCACGGGTTCGAGGGCCTTCGCGTGATGCAGCAGTCGGCCCGCCTGGCCGCCGAGCTGGAGAAGGACCCGGCTTCGCCGTGGTACGCCCTGGCCCGGGTCGGGTTCGGCTTCAGCCTCCACCTGTGGGGCGAGCCTGCCGCCGCGGCGGCGGCTCTGGAAGAGGCGGTCGTCTGCGAATCACCACTCCTGCTGATAAGGATGATGGCCCTGTCAGCCCTCGGCCTGGTGGCGGCCGGCCAGGGAAGGCTGCTGTGGGCCGAGGAACTCGTGCGTGCGGCGGGCGAGCTTGCGGGGCGTGACGACCTCGGCGAGACGCCGCAGGTAGCCGTCGCCCACCTGGCCGCCGGCGCGCTCCTAGCCGCACAGGGAAAGCTTCATGAGGCCAGGGCCGAACTCGAGCACGCGCTCCGGCTCCGGCGCCGGGTGCCCGGAATCAGCCCGTGGCCCACCCTTGAGACGCTGCTGCTGCTGGCGGAGGTCCTGCTCGAGCTCGGTGACCATGGCGCCGCGGATCTGCTGGCGGAGGCGCAGGAGCTGCTGACCTCGCTGCCGGACGGCGCGGACGTCCAGCTCGCCCGGGTGAGAAGGCTCCGGCAGGGGCTCGCGGGGCTGTCCCACGCGGCGCTGCTGGAGCCGCTGACCGAGCGCGAAGCCACGGTGCTCCGGTTGCTGCGGGGGACGCTCTCCCTCCGCGAGATCGGCCAGGAGCTGCACCTTTCGCCGAATACGGTAAAGACCCACACCCGGGTGATCTACCGCAAACTCGGCGTGAGCAGCCGGGGCCAGGCGGTCGAGCAGGGCCGTCAGGCCGGCATCTGCTGATCTGCCGGCAGCCGCCTCAGCTTCACCCGGGGGCAACCCGTGGCGGGTGATGACGGTTCACCCTGTGGCCTGGGATGAATAGGACGCCAGACTCCGGTAAGAGGAGCAGGGCGCCGTCCTATGGGCGAGCGCGGACCTGGAGGCTGCACGATGAGCACGCCCAGCACCGTCCATCGCTACCGAATCGTCGTCAGGGACGATTGCGGGGATCTGCTGGCGAGCCTTGTCGAGGGGCTCGCCATCGAGTCGGGTGGAGACCAGACGTCCGTCGTGGCCTCCGTGCGCGACGAGTCCGAGCTCTACGGGCTGCTTGACCGCTTCCACGACCTCGCCCTGCACATCGTCAGCCTCCATGAACTCGGGCCGTGCATCGCGAGTTAGCGGCCCAGGTCACAGGGCGTTAGCGGCCGGGTCACAGGATCCGGAGCTGCCGTGCGCGGCGGACAGCCTCGCCGCGGTGGGTGACCGCTAGCTTGCGGTAGATGCTCTTGAGGTGGCTCTTGACGGTGTTGACCGAGATGAACAGCATGGCGGCGATCTCGGTGGTGTCGAGCATCTCGGCCGCGTGGCGGAGCACCTCAAGCTCACGGCTGCTGAGCGGTTCGAGCATGACCGGCACGTCCGGGCTCGTGCCGGGCCCATGGGCCGGTTCCCGGGCGGAGCTCACCAGGTCGGGCTCCAGCAGGTCCCGGTAGACGTGAGCCAGATCGGGATCGGCCCGCAGCACACGCCGGAGCCACGTCCGTTCCAGGACGAACGGCAGCCGGAGCCGCTCAGGCTCCCCCAGGCGAAGCGCACGCTGCAGTGACCGGCGGCCGTCGGCACGGTCACCATTGCTGTAACTGATCCGGGCCGCGGCCAGCCATGCCTCGAGCCGGACGTGATCGGGCACCGCCTCGGCGCGGTCCCGGTGGCCAGCGAGCGACCGCTTTGCCGCCTTCGGGTCATCGGCGGCCAGCCAGGCCTGGGCCTGCGTGACCGCAACCTCGAGCGAGGCCGGGTCGGCCCATCCCACCGCGTCGAGCGCGGACGTGGCGTCACCGGCCGCGGCGCACGCACGTGACTCGAGGGTGGCGAGCCGCCGCTCGAGCCAGTGGGGGAGCGGCCCGTACTGCCGGGCCTTGCGCGCGATCTCCATGGTGCCGTCCGGGTGGCGTTCGCCCAGAGCCTTGCGCGCCGCGACGACGCAGGCAACCGTCCCGATCATCCTGTCCGGGTACAGCCGCAGCGCGGCTTCCGCCTTTTTCAGCTCGCCGTGCGCCTGGCGCAGCTCGTTGCGCTCGACATGGACGGCGGCCAGGGCGACGTGGGCGGCGGGGCTGATCGGCGCGGAAAGACGCTCACCGTCGCCCGCGGGCATCGCGCACGCCTGTGCGGCGGTGCCCGCGGCACGGTTCAGCCGCCCCCGCAGGGCATCGGCAAGCGCAAGATACCCCAGGCAGGCGGCGCGTTCCTGGGTGCCGTCCGAAGCCGGGAGCGCGGCGACGGCCGCCTCGAACATGGCGGCCGCCTCGCCCAGGTGCCCGGACCACAGTTCCACCGTGCCGCGGGCCGATAGCGCTTGGGCGTCGACCCAGGGGCACCGTGCCAGCACCCCGGCCGGCACCGCCTCCAGCATGGCGCCGGTCTCGGCCGCCGCGGCCGCCAGCGCCTCGAGGTCCCCGGTGCGGCGAGCCACGGCGAACCGGACCTGCGCGGCCGCCAGGCGCGCCGGAACGGCTTCTGGCACTGGCAGCTCGCCGAGCATGCTCTCCGCGGCGTGGAGCCAGGTGCCGTCATCGCCCTCGGCCGGCGCCAGTGCCGCTGCGACCAGCAACGGCTCCGGCCGGGTCCAGGTCCGCGCGGTTGGCATGCCCGCGAACTCGTGGGCCAGTGGATGATCCCCGCGCGCCCCGGTGAGCTGGCCGACCGCGAGTTCGCCGACGACGATCCGGGCCGCCAGCTGCCAGTCCCCTGCTGCCGCCGCGTGCCGCACCGCCTGGGTGAGCGAACCGTTCCGCTGGTACCAGCCCGCCGCCCGCCGGTGCAGTTCGGGCACCAGGCCGGGCCGCTCGTGGCGCAGCTTCAAGCGCAGGACCTCGGCGAACAGCGAGTGGTAGCGATACCGGCCCGAGCCCGCCGGCAGCACGAAGGCGTTCGCCCGCACGAGGCCCGGCAAGTCATGCCCGGTGTGCCCATCGCTCAGCTCATCGGCGACGTCCGCGTCGAAGCTGTCCAGAATGCTTGTCCTCAGCAGCAGGTCCCGGATCCGCGGCGGGTGGGCGTTCAGCACTTCTTCCACCAGATAGCCGACCACGGGGCTGTCCTCGGCCACGAACTCCTTGACGAATTGCTCCGGGTCGGGGTGCTCGTGCATCGAGATCGCCGCCAGCCGCAGGCCGGCGGCCCAGCCCTCCGCCCGCGTGGTGAGGCATTCCAGCGAGTCCTGCGGCAAGGTAACGCCATGCTGCGCCATCAGCAGCCCGGACTCGGGGACGCTGAACGCGAGTGCGTCGGCCCGGATCTCCGTCAGCTCCCCGGCGAGCCGGAACCGGTGCAGCGGCAGGAGCGGGTCAATGCGCGAGGCCACCATCACGCACAGGCCCGGCCGCGCGTTCCGCATGAGGTAGCTGAGCCCCTGCAGTGCGGTGCGGCCCGTCAGGAAATGGATGTCGTCCAGGACAAGGACGACCGGCGGCTCCGCCGCGGCGAGCGCCGATGCGAGCCGGACGAGGAACTCGTGGTCCATGCTGTCCACGGCCGCCGCCCATGCGGTGTGCGGGACCGGGACGCCGGCCCGCCGCAAGGCGGCGGCGACATGGCCCCACAGGACCCGGGGCCTGTTGTCAAACTCGTCGAGGGTGACCCATGCCACCGGGCCCCGGGGCTGGCCCGCGGCCCACTCGGCCATGGCCATCGTCTTGCCGATGCCCGGGGGCCCAATGAGCGCCGTCAGCGGGCAGCGTACGCCATCGGCGATGAGCCGGCCGAGCCGTGGCCGCGGGACGGCCCAGGCCGGCAGGCTGGGTACGGTGATCTTGGATGTCAGGATGGACGCGTCAGCGCCCGCCTGGGTTCCGGATCGCCCCGTTGAGCCCGTCGCTGTGCTCGCCGGCATCGGCTTCCCCCTGTTCCGCACGGCGAAACGGCCCGCGCCCCCGCGCGGGTAAGTCCCGGCAGCGGCCCGTGACCCTGCTCGAACTGAGGTCCGTGGCCTCAATGTGGCCGCTGAGCGGGTGAGCCGTCATCACCCCAGCCTAATCTCACCCGGGTGACGAATCACCCACCATGGGTGGGGCCCGGCGCGCCGATCGGCGGCATGGTGAGCAGAGCAACACCCGCCTTCCGAGCAAGCTGGGGCCCGACGTTGACTTCCCCGCATCACTACGAGATCCGCGTGGCGGGGACGCTCCCACCCGAGGCGCTGCTCGACTTCGAGCAGCTCAACGCCAGCGTGGAACCGGTCGGGACCATGGTTCATGGCATCCTGCCCGATCAGGCGGCGCTGTACGGGCTCCTGACCAGGCTTGAGGCGCTCGGAGCCCAGGTCCTGGAGGTACGCCGCCTCCACGAGCCACCCGCGGACGGCTGACGGGTCAGCGGGCCAGCTCGGCGCGAACTCCCAGCAGCCGGACCGGGCGCCGCCGCGGGAACCGGTCCAGCGCGGCGAGCGCAGCCCGCTCGATCGCCGCGGCGTCGACCGTGGCGGCCGGGAGCGGGTGGCCGTGGGTGTGGGTGAGGAATGGCTTGTACCTGACCTTGACCACGACCCGCAGCGCCTGCCGCTGCTCGCCCGCGATCTCGGTGGCTACCTGCCGGGCCAGCCGGGTGACCTCGCTCCGCACCTGATCCCAGTCGGTGATGTCGCGCTGGAAGGTGATCTCCCGGCCACGCGATCGCGGCACATAGGGCTCGGCGACGACCGGTGCGGGGCTGAGCCCGCGGGCGGTCTGCACCAGCCACGGCCCGGTCACCGGGCCGAGGTGCGCCGCCAGCTCGCGCGGGTCGGTGCCGGCCAGGTCCGCGACGGTGTGGATGCCCAGGGCGGCGAGCCGCTGGGCCGTTCTGGAGCCGATGCCCCACAGCACGTCGGTGGGGCGGTCACCGAGCACCGCGTACCAGGATTCGTGGGTGAGCCGGAAGAGGCCGGCCGGCTTGCCGAACCCGGCGGCCAGCTTGGCCTGGAGCTTGTTTTCGCCGATGCCGACCGTGCATTCGAGGTTGGTCACCGCGCGGACGCGGTCCTGGATCTGGCGGGCAAGCGCCTCCGGATCGTCGGTGTCGGCGGCGAGGAAGGCCTCGTCCCAGCCGGCCACCTCGACGACCGCGTCGAACTCGCCCAGCGTCGCCATCACCACCGCCGAGGTGGCCTCGTACGCTTCGCGGTCCACGGGCAGGAACACCGCATCGGGGCAGCGCCGGCGGGCGGTGCGCAGGGCGAGTCCCGAGCGCACCCCGAAGGCGCGCGCCTCATAGGACGCCGTGCTGACCACGCCACGTTTGGCCGGGTCACCGTCACCCCCCACCACCACCGGGCGCCCGCGCAACTCCGGGTGGCGCAGCACCTCGACGGCGGCGATGAACTGGTCGAGGTCCACGTGCAGCACCCAGCGGGTCACGTTTCAGTCTCACCCCTCGGTCGTGCCCACCTGCACCCAGGCCCGGCGCCTGCCCGCATCACTCATGGACGACGTCGATCGCGGGCTTCGCCGCATCCTTGGCCTCTGACGCCGGATCGCGCCGCCGGCTCCCCGCCCGCCATGCCGCCTCTGCTTCGCCCATCGGGGTGGAGGCCGGGCCCTGGACGAACGGCCAGATCTCCTCGGCGATGGCCCGCCAGTTGGCGGTCGCGGACAGCTCGCCGAGCACGGCGAACAAGCCCAGGTTGATGCGCTGCAGGATCACATAGGACCGCGGGATGCTCACATACTCCGCCACCGGGCTGCGCAGGTCGAAGAACCGGCGCACGACGGCCGAGGCGTAGTCGGGGGTGATCGTCAGCGGGCCTGGCTTGCGGATCGTCGCGTAGAAGACGCCCAGGTGGTCGACGATCGTCTCGGTGCTCAGCGGCGCGTGCGGGCGCAGGAACCCGGCGTCCTCCAGGCTGCGGCGGAAGGCCTCGGGCTGGTTCTCGACGCACAAGGTGCGGGCCATCTGCATGAGCGGCCGCAGCTCCGCAAGCGTGAAGTGCTTGACCAGGCCGAAATCGAGGAAGGTGACCCTCCCGCCTCCGTGGAAAAGGTAGTTGCCCGGGTGCGGGTCGCCGTTGAACGCGTGGACTTCGTACAGGCTCCGGAACACGAACCGGTAGATCGTTTCCGCTGCCAGGTCGCGTTCGTGCTGGGGCCAGCCGGTGAGCTCCGCGAAGCGGGCTCCGTCCGACAGCTCGCTCGTGATCACGAGCCTTCCCGACAGCTCACCGACGATCTGCGGGATATGGATCGTGGGATGACCGTCGTAGTAGGCGGCCAGTAGCCGCTGGTTGCCGGCCTCCCGGCGGTAGTCGAGCTCCTCGAGCACGCGGTCTTTGAGTTCGGTGACGAGCGCCTCGACGTCCTGGCTGGGCGCGGTCACGCGCAGCAGCCTGCGCAGCAGGGAGACGTTGTCGAGGTCGGCCGCCATGGTCTCGGCGATGCCGGGATACTGCACCTTGACCGCCACGGCGCGGCCGTCGTGGGTGATCGCGCGGTGGACCTGCCCGATCGAGGCGGCGGCGATGGGTACCGGATCCCAGCGCGCGAACGCCCGCTCCGGGGGCAGGCCCAGTTCCTGCATAACGACGCGCGCGGCGAGGTCGGCGCTCATCGGCGGGACGCTGTCCTGCAGGCGGGACAGGGTACGGCGGACGGCGGGGGACAGGCCGTCGTCGACGTAGCTGGCCATCTGGCCGATCTTCATCAGGACGCCCTTCATCGCCCCGAGCGTGTCGGCGACATCCTCGGCGGTCTGCAGGGCAAGGTCGTTGCGCAGCCGCTCCCGGTTGCGGTCGGCGGACGCGAACAGCGCCGGTGCGCTGCGCGTGTAGCGCACCCCACCGCGCGCGGCGAGCCGCAGGGCCGCCAGCCCGCGCCGCAGCCGGAGCCGGCCCAGGCGGCGCCGCACCAAGGCCAGGCCCAGCACCGCGAGCGCGCCACCGGCCGCCGCCGTGGCGACGGATCTTCTCATGCGCGCTGCGCGGCGCGCATCCGGAGGGCGATCCGTTGCCGCGCCTCGAGCACACCGGGCTCGCCCAGGAACACCGCGTCGAGGACTCCCAGTGCCTGCCGGATCTCGGTCCGGCGGGCCGGGGGCAGCGCTCCGGCCATGCGGTAGCCGTACATCTCGCGCGCCCAGTCCGGCAGCGCGGCGGTCGCGCCGTCGCGGACGTCCTGCCAGATGTCGGCGATGTCTTCGTCGAGGCCGGGCGGGTCGAGCAGGAACGCCGCCGCCTCGGCGGCTGCGGGCGTGCACCGCAGCTCGGACCGGACCGATGACAGGTACTGCCGCAGCCCGGCGAGGTCTGAGGGGACCAGCGCGCTGGGGACGCCGACGAGTTCGGCCGCGACGACCATTTCCGCTACGTAGCGGTCGCCGTCCGCTGGCTCCAGCGGCGTCCCGAAGAGCTCGCATGCGACCAGGGTGGATTCGACGAGTACCGCGTGGATCCACAGCAGCAGGGCCGGGTCGCTGGCCGCGTACGAGCGGCCGGTGAGCTGATCGACGCCATGGACGTGCTCGTGGATCCGGCGGACCCTGGCCGCGGCCCGCTCCGCCGCCGCACGGTCGCCAAAACTGACCGTGGCGAGATAGGACGACGTGGCAGCCAGCCGGCCGACGGGATCGCGGCGCCAGTCGCTGTGCTGATCGACGCCGGCCATCGCCAAGGGGTGCAGTGCCTGGACCAGCAGCGCCCGCAGGCCCGCGACGATCGAGGACAGGTCGGCGCTCACCCGCCAGGTGACGCTGGCGGGCCCGAAGAAGCCGTCATCGGCTGGATCGGTGGGCACGCTCGACGCATATGCGGCTGCCGAACGCGCCACCAGCCCAGCGGCGTCCGCGTACGGATCCGTCACTGCCCGGGCACCCGGCGGGCGACGAAGGAACCCATGCCCACAAACTACCCACTGCGCGGGCGGTCCTTCTTCGGCAGCCTGGCGACCACCGCGTCATAGGAGGCGTCGATGGCCTCGCGAAGCTCGTCGTCGGGAATCGCGCCCCCGGCCTGCAGGGTGTTCCAGCCCGAGCGCCCGATGTAGGCCATCACCGAAGCATCGTGCGGGTAGCGCAGCAGCCACTCGTCGGCCACCTCACGGGTGGCGCCGCACTTGAGACCCACCGCGGAGCCCGGCCCCGACCCCAGGAAGGCGAAGATCTTGCTGCCGACCTTCACGACGACGTCGTCCTCCCACGGCTCGTCCTGCCAGGCGCCGGGCTTGGCCAGGCAGTAGGCGAGCAGCTCCTGCCGTGTCATGCCTGCCTCCTTTGCGGCCAGCCTTCATGATCCCCGATCCCGCCGCCGGCCGCGCCAGCAAGTTCTGCCGTCTCAGGCGAACACCTGCGGCGTGCGGCCAATCCACGGGCGGGCCCGCTCGAGCTGCGCCGCGAGCCGGAAGAGCGTCGCCTCGTCCCCGAACCAGCCGAGGAAGTGCACTCCGATGGGCAGACCGTCGGTGTTCCACCACAGCGGCACCGACATCGCGGGCTGCCCGGTGATGTTGGCGATGACGCCGGAGTAGGCGACCGTCCGCCCACCGCGCTCCAGGGCGCGCAGCGGCTCGGCCTCGGTCGAGGTGATCTCGCCAAGTGGGGCCGGCGGTTCCGACAGCGTCGGCGTCAGCCACATGTCGACGCCGGTGAAGAACCCGGCGACCCGGCGCGCGTAGGCCTGGGTGTCCTCGACCGCCAGGAGATAGTCGGCGGCGGTGACCTTGCGCCCTGCCTCCCAGAACGCGCGGGTCAGCGGCTCGATCTCGCCGGGCTCCGGGTCGCGGCCCAGGCGGCGGATCCAGTAGGCGAGTATCCACGCAGTCGCGGCATTGAATCCGGTTCCGATCGCCGCACCGACCTCCGGCGTTATCTCCGGCAGCTGCGCGTCGACGATGTGGTGGCCCAGCGACTCACACAGCGCGACCGCGTCGTCGAGCGCGGCCACGCAGTCGGGATGGCCAGGCGACCCGTCGGCGGTGCGGGAGGTGAAGGCGATGCGGAGCCGCCCGGGGTCGGCGCCGACCTCGTCGCTGAACCGCCCGGCCGGCGGGGGCGCCCAATAGGGGTCGCCCAGCGCGGGCCCGGCGGTCGCGTCCAGCAGCGCGGCGCTGTCGCGCACCGACCGGGTCAGAGCGTGCTCGACCGCGTTGCCACCCAGGGCATCGCCGTACTCCGGCCCGAGCGGGTTGCGTGCCCTGGTCGGCTTGAGCCCGAACAGGCCGCACGCCGACGCCGGGTAGCGCAGCGAGCCGCCGAGGTCGTTGCCGTGTGCCATCGCCACCATGCCCGACGCGACCGCCGCGGCCGACCCGCCGCTCGACCCGCTTGTCGATCGGCTCACATCCCAGGCGTTGCGGGTCGCGCCGAACAGCACTGGCTCGCACGTCGGTACCATCCCGAACTCCGGGGTGTTCGTCTTGCCGACGATCACCAGGCCGGCCCGGCGCAGCCGCACCACCAGCTCGGAATCAAACGGCGATGTGTTGTCGCGCAGGAACACCGAGCCCTCGGTGAACCGGGACCCGGCGCTCTCGACGACCAGGTCCTTGAGCAGGTAGGGCACACCGGCGAACGGCCCGCGCACACCCTGGCGCGCCCGCGAGACCGCGTCGTCGAACATTGGGGTGACGACAGCGTTCAGCGCCGGGTTCAGCCGCTCGATCCGCTCGATCGCCCACTGCACCAGCTCGGCCGGGCTCACCTCACCCCGCCGCACCAGCTCCGCCTGGCCCAGCCCGTCGAGCGACGCGACCTCGGCCGCCGGGCCGGTCGTCCCCGTCACGGCCGCACCGCCATGGCTCCCCTACTCACCCGTCGTGCTGGGACCTCGGAGCATACCGGAGCAGGCAGGGGACGCGGCTCATACCCTGGCCGCGTGAAGAAGCGGCCGGACCATCTCGATCAGCGGGAACTGGCGCACGCCCTGAGCGAGCAATGGGGTCTTGCCCCCGGCCGGTTGCGTTACCTGCCGGTGGGGTTCGGCGATCACCACTGGGAGCTCACAGACGCAGCGGGCCACCACTGGCTCGTCACCGTCGCCGAACTGGCAGGCGGCTGGCGCGGCACCGGCCCGTCGCACGGGTACGCCGACCTGCAAGCCGCGATGGAGACCGTCATGGCGCGCTGAGCCGGGCGGGGCTGGAGTTCGCCGTCGCGCCGGCCCGCGGCCCCATCCCGGCCAGCCGGTCAGCACTGGAGGCCGCGCTTGGCGACCTGGGTCAGCCGTGGCATGGCGGCCCGTACAGCGAACCCGCGCGCCAGCTGCTGGCGCGGCATGCGCCCCTCCTGGGCAGGGCACTGGCGCGGTTCGATGAGCTTGTGCGCGAGGCCGCCGGGAGCGGGCCGGTTGTGATCACTCACGGCGAGCCGCATCCGGGCAACATCCTGCGCGCCGCGGGCGGGATGTACCTGATCGACTGGGACACCGTCGGCCTTGCGCTGCCAGAGCGTGACCTGTGGATGGTGGCCGGTAACGATGCCCGCGCCGCTGACCGCTACGCCGAGCTCACCGGGCGCCGGGTCAGCAGCGTCGCCCTGCACCTGTACCGGATGCGCTGGAGCCTGGACGACATTTCGCTCGCCGTCCGCGATTTCCGCGGCCCGCATGAGCAGAACGAGGACACCGGGCTGACGTGGGAAACCCTCACCGGGGAGATCGAGGAGATCAGGCAGTTCGCGCGGTAACTGCCACGGCCCCGCCCGGCCCGCCGTGC
>DASYQM010000310.1:0-24398 GCA_036005525.1 Streptosporangiaceae bacterium | reverse complement strand
GGCGATGAGCCATGCGGCCCTGGTCAGCGACGGCGTGTTCTGGCTTGTGATCTTCATGACGGTGCTGCTGGCGATGTTTGTCTACGCGGTGGTGGTGACGCCCCTCGAACCAGCCGACCGTTCCGCCGAAGAGCCCGCGCTGGGACCCCTCGGATTGCCCCCGCCCACGCCGGTCCCGGCACTGCCGGCCAGGCGGCCCCAGGCCCCCGCGTCCCCCGCTGGCCCCGCCCGCCCGTCCGGCGGTGCCAGCTATGCGGCCAGGCACACCCCCGCGGCGGCGCCGGTGATCTTCGCGCCGAGGGCCCCCAGCGGCCCGCGGCGGGGAGCGAAGCTCGCGTCCATCCTGGGGATCGCCGGCCTGGTCGCGGCCGTGAGCGGCGGGTGGCTGTTCCTCGGCACAAGCCACGCCCCTGCGGCCTGCCGGCACCAGGGCTTTGCCATCTGCTCGCAAGAGTGGGTCGTGCTCACCGGCCCCCAGGTCCTCGGCGGTGCCATGGTCGTGGCTGGCATCGCTCTCGGCTTCACCGCGCTTTGGCTGGCCCTGCGTTGACGGCCGGAGCAGCCGGGCGCGGCGTGCGGACAAGCCAGCACCGCGCCGCGGTCACCGGGGGGCGCCGGTGGCAGCGGCGGCCCCCGGGGGAGCCGCACCGGGAATTTGTGCGAGTGGTTCCGTTGGTGGCCGTGCTCCCGCCGCTGCACCGGCAGATCAACCCACCTGAGTACGCCGGTGCGGAAGCTGGATGCAGAGCACGTGGAGGCCATGTGGAGCCTTCCTACCTGCGGCGTCCTGCGGGCCGGCCTGATCGCGGCCGGGATTATGGTGCGTGTAGGCGCCCGGCCGGGGTGGGCTTACCCCCGCCTGGCGGTGGCGCCGCCCGCAGACAGACGCGGCCCGCGCCATGCCTTCGCCCCCCCGAGGGTGGCGCGGGCCGCCCAGCCCGAGGCTGACCGGGCAGTCAGGGCACGTGCCGGGGCCGGTACCACACAGGCGGCCCTGCTGTGGCCGAGCCCGTTTACGTGGTCCCAATCGCGGTAGCGGGCAGCGTTGGCGTCGCCGTCCGGGCTGGCCCATTGGGCGCTGGTGCCAGGACGGCGGCGGCGCCGCTGACATAAGGACGCGGCCCGCGCCAGGTCCCGCTCCACGAAGCCGTGACCCCGCGCCACGGAGTAGCGCGGGCCGCTCACCCGCCCCAGGCCATGGGCCGCGATCGACGGCCGGGCCGTGAAGCGTTACATTCACGGCACGGCTGGGATGGACCGCCGTTCTTGGTGGGCAGTACGATCGGGGCATCGGCTGGCCAAACAGCCGGTTCGTCGTTCCGGGCTGGCCCGCTTGGGCCCAGCCACCCCATCTAGACCCCGTGGGTTCGCGACACTGTCGTGCGCATCAGGCCGGGAGGTGGGGCGCAGATGACAAGCACGTATCCCATTGAGATGGTCAACGGCGTGCCCGTGGTGGCGGCGCCCGAGGAAATCGATGTCAGCAAAGCCGACTGGCTGCGGGCGGTTCTGCTGGAAGCAGCGGCCCGCGGCCACGAGACGTTCGTGGTGGACATGACCCGCACTCATTTCTGCGATTCGGCCGGGCTGGGCGTCCTGGTGCGGGCGCACTCCCGTGCCCTGGCCGAAGGCGGCGAGCTGCGGCTGGTCATCCCCGCCAGTGCCATGGTGCTGCGCGTGTTCGCGCTCAGCGGCATCGACCAGGTGATCCCCAACTTCCCCAGCCTGTACGAGGCGGTGGCACCGGCACCGGCCACCGCCCCCCAGCCACCGCGCCCACGGCTGCGCTCCAAGCCCGGCATGCGCACCCGCCCAAACCGGCCAGCGACCGAACCCAGCACAGGCTGAACGGTCACCCCGTTCCGGGCCGGCTCATGCCGCGGCCGGTGCCACACCGACCGGCAGCCCGGCGCCGCGTTGCAGAACACCGCCATGTGCCCAGCCGCGCCGCCCCCGGACGCCGCCCGGGCCGCCGGGCAGTCGCACAGCACCCACGACACGGCGATCAGGCCCGGTCCCCACTCGTGCTCGTTCTGGCACCGCTCCGGGTAACACCACCAATCCGGACGCCACACCCCCATGGCACGATTAGAACACGTGTACGACTCGCGGCGTCACCGGTCCGCACCGCGTCTTGAGGCCGGCGTCAGGATCCGGCTGCTAGAAGGAGATCGTCCCGTTGTCAAAGGTAAACACACCGGGCTCATCGACGATGTTGCAGGTCCCACCGGGTGAGAAGTCGATGGTCAAGTCCGCCTGGAAGGAGCCGGTGCCCGTGGATGGGTTGCTTGTGGCCTTCGCAACGACAGTCACCTGCGCCAGCGAGCACGACTGATTCAGGCACGAGAAGGACGTGAACTGACTGTGCACAGCCGTCAGGTGAAGTGGCCTTGCCCCGGTAGCGGCCAGAGCCGGTGCGCTGAGCGCCCCACCGGCCACCACGCCCATCACCACCCCGGGTATGACGATCGCTGCCAGCAAACGCCTGATCCGGCTCGCCCTCCTGCTCCTGCCCGGCCCCGCAGCGAGGGCGGGGAGGCCGTCACGGCGCGTGCGGACATGCTGAGCAGCGCTCTGAGCGCCACGATCACTCCAGCTCGCCTCATGGCGATCCACCCCCTCCGCTCCACCGCACTGTGGCCCGGTGCCGGCATGTCGTCCAGCCGCAGGACAAGCCGCGGTGGCCATAGCCGACACCGCCCGAATTAGCACCCGTTGGAGGAAACGTCAATAACGCGTTACCTTTCCTGGCGGCAATTTCAACAGTGCTTTAATACCGCTTTGCCTTGCAGGCGGTGAGGCTCGGCAAGGACCTGCACGCTGGCCACACGGTCGAATATCCGCCGACCCGGCAGTCGATGGCACCAGCTCACCCACCCGCGGTCCCGCAGGAACGATTCAGGCAACGATGGCAGTGCTGAGTCGATATCTGGACTCAGCGGCATGCTAGCGCTATTTGCGGGTTATAGGTTGCATTCCCGCAGGTTAGCGTCTTGAATCGTGCTGTCAGTCAGTCCAGGTAGTCGCGCAGCACCTGGGATCGTGACGGGTGGCGCAGCTTGGACATGGTCTTCGATTCGATCTGCCGGATACGCTCCCTGGTCACCCCGTAGACCTTGCCGATCTCGTCGAGGGTCTTCGGCTGGCCGTCGGTCAGCCCGAACCGCATCGATACCACCCCGGCCTCCCGTTCGGACAGGGTGTCGAGCACTGAGTGCAACTGCTCCTGAAGCAGCGTGAAGCTCACTGCCTCGCCGGGCTGGATCGCCTCGGAGTCCTCGATCAGGTCGCCGAACTCGCTGTCGCCGTCCTCGCCGAGCGGAGTGTGCAGCGAGATCGGCTCCCGGCCATACTTCTGCACCTCGATGACCTTTTCCGGGGTCATGTCGAGTTCGGCCGCCAGCTCCTCCGGGGTGGGCTCGCGGCCCAGGTCCTGCAGCATCTGCCGCTGGACGCGGGCAAGCTTGTTGATGACCTCGACCATGTGCACCGGGATCCGGATGGTCCGCGCCTGGTCGGCCATCGCCCGGGTGATGGCCTGGCGGATCCACCAGGTCGCGTACGTGGAGAACTTGTAGCCCTTGGTGTAGTCGAACTTCTCCACCGCCCGGATCAGGCCCAGGTTCCCCTCCTGGATGAGATCGAGGAACAGCATGCCCCGGCCGGTGTAGCGCTTGGCGAGCGAGACCACCAGCCGCAGGTTCGCTTCCAGCAGGTGGTTCTTGGCCCGGCGGCCGTCCTCGGCGATCCACTCCATGTCCCACCGCTGCTCATCGCGCTGCCCGGCGGGGGGCTCGGCCAGCTTCTCCTCCGCGAACAGCCCGGCCTCGATGCGCTTGGCGAGCTCGACTTCCTGTTCGGCGTTGAGCAGCGGCACCTTGCCGATCTGCTTGAGATAGTCCTTGACCGGATCGGCGGTGGCTCCTGCCGAGGCGACCTGTGCCGCGGGAAGGTCGTCGTCATCATCGCCGTAGACGAACGCCTCTTCCTCGCCCTCTGCGGTGCCCGGGCGGGGACGGGCTGCCTGGTCGGCCGCGGCCTCGCCGCCGGCCACCGGCACGGGCTCCTCGACGGCCGCGGCCAGCCCTGGTGATGCTCCCGCCTCCGCAAGCGCGCCTTCGGTGACCGTGCCGGTGCCCTCGTCGTCCTCCGGATCGACGTCCACAGCTACTTCATCATCGACATCCACAGCTACTTCATCGACGTCGACGGGCTCGAGGTCGCCCAGGTCGTTAAGGTCTACCCCCTCCAGGGCTGCCTCGGCGTCGAGTTCGGCTTCATCCGGCTCCACCATGTCCACGTCTGCGGGATCGGCCACATCTTCCAGGCCCACCTCGTCCTCCAGGTCGGCCGCGTCCAGGTCGGCCGCACCGTCCGCGCCGCTGCCGACCGCGGGGTCGCCGGAGTTCACAGCGGGAGCTTCCCGCAGCGTCCTCGCCCCACCCTCGGGGCTGGTTTCGCTGGCCTCACCGCCGCCCGCATCACGGGACGCCGCCTTCCGGCCCTTGCGACCGGACCCTCCCGGCGTGCCGCCCGCCGCTTCTGGAGCCGATCCCCCGCGCGACCGGACGCGCTTCCCACGCGCTGGCGTCGACCCGGCAGCGGCTGCGTCGGCAGCCGGATTCGGATCCACCAAGGCGACCGGGACGTCCGCCCGTGACCGGGACACTTCGTCCGATCCGGACCGCCCGGGATCCTGCTGCGCCGACGCCCGGCGGCCCTGGCCGCTGGGCTGCCTCCGCGCTGCGGAGCCTGCAGCGCTTGCCACCGCGGTCACCCCTTCCTTCGCTGGACGGCGGCCCGCCAAGCCGCGAACAACACCTGACTGTCCGACCTGGCAGGCGACACAGACACCTCTCCTGCGTACGTGAGCGGGGCAATGGACCCTACAGCATGCACTCCGATGCCGGGATCGACCGGGAATGCCGGCGAACGCCGCAGTCCACCCCTGCCGCGCTTGACCTTCCTTCCGCCACCCACCTTAGGCGGAGTCGACGGGTGGCTCGAACCGCTTGCGGACTTGGAGGTGCCGACTGAGTCAATCCCAGTGCCGCCCACACTGATGCTGTCATGCCCCGCCTGCTCTCCCCGCAGCGTTCGTGATGCCCCCCTCACCAGCCGATGCTCCCCCGTCCCGCCTCGGCACGTGCAGCACCAGCACCGTCACGTCATCGTCTTGTTCATAACCGGTGAGCATGCGATCAACCAGGAATCCCAGCAATCTGGCCGGATCCTCCGACACGCCGGGCGAGACCTGCGCGGCCACTGCGACCAGTTCGTCGAGCCCTGCGTCCAGTCCCCGGCGCCGGTTCTCGACCAGCCCGTCGGAGTAGAGCACGGCCGTGTTGCCGGGCGGCAGGCGGAACACGTACTGCTGGCGCGGGCTGGCCCAGCCCAGCGGCGTGCCCGCCTCTCCCAGGTCGAGCCGCGGCGGGGCGTCGCGGGACATGAGCAGGGGCGGCGGATGGCCCGCGTTGCCCGCCAGGCCCTCGCCAGACACCGGGTCGAACACCAGGTAGGCAACCGTGGTCACCTGCTCGTCGAACTCGGTGGCGGCGAAGAGGCGGTCCAGCCCGGACAGGACGGCCGTGGGCCGCGGATCGGTGAGAGCGAGAGCGCGCAGCGCGTTGCGCACCCGGCCCATCCCGGCCGCGGCGGACAGCCCCTTGCCCATGACGTCCCCTGCAGCGACCGCCAGACGGCCGTCAGGCAGCCGGAAGGCGTCATACCAGTCCCCGCCGATCTCCATGTTCCGGGTTACCGGCAGATACCTCGCCTCCAGGATGATCCCCGGCACGCTGGGCAGACGGTCCGGCAGCAGGCTGCGCTGAAGCGTCTCGGCCGTGGTGTGCTCGCGCTCGAACATCGAGGCACGCTCGACCGCCAGTGCGCACTGGCCTGCCAGCGCCTCCAGGAAGACCCTCTCCTCGTCGGTGATCTTCCGCGGCCTGGTGAAGGAGAACCGCAGCGCCCCCAGCGCCGCCCCGGCGGCGAGCAGCGGCATCCCGACCCAGGCCCGCTCGTCGGTGTGGGTGAGGAACAGTTCCACCTGCGCCAGGCCCTCGAACGCCTTGCGCAGCCCGTCGGGGTTCTCCACCAGCAGCGGGCGGCGGGTGTTGATGGCCATGGTGATCACACTGGGCACGTCCAGCGGGATGTCACCGGCCGGGGCCCCCGGGCCCTCGGGCAGACCGGTGGGGTTGATGGTGCGCACCCGCAGCCGGTCCGGGTCCAGCAGCGCGACCGCCGACCGGTCGGCGCCGATCGCTGACCGGCCAACCTCGGTGATGACCTCTACCACCTGCTCCACCGTGAGCGCCTCGGCCAGCATCGAGGTGGCCTGCTGGAGCCGGGCCGTGCGCAGGGCCGCGGCAGACAGCTGCTCGGTCAGCCGACCCCGCATCTCCTCGGCTTCACGCTGGGCCGTGACGTCCGTGCTGGCGCCTACCCACTCGATGATCTTCCCGTCCCGCTCGATCGGGACGGCGCGCACGTCATAGTGCCGGTACGAACCGGACTTGGTGCGGACCCGGTAGCGGTTGTCGAATACCTTGCCGGCCTGGACGCATTCCTGCCAGTCCCGCTCGACCCGCTCCCGGTCCTCGGGATGCACCGCATCCAGCCAGCCGCTCCCCAGGTACTCCTCCAGGCTCTGGCCGGTGATCCACCGCCACTCCGGCGAGTCCTCCGCGATCTGTCCCTTCGGCGTGGCCACCCAGACGACCTGTGCACCCGCCTGGACCAGCGAACGGTAACGCTCCTCGCTCCGGCGGACCGCCTCCTCCGCATTGCGCCGCTCGGTGACGTCGACGGCGATAAGGGCGACCCCGGAGATCTCCCCTTCGGGGTCGTGCGAGGGAAACCATGAGAATGCCCAGTGCCGGGCCTGCGGTGCCGTCACGGAATCGGCGTCAGCGGTCCCCCCGGGCTCGGCAACCACCCGGTCGGCACCGCCCAACTGCCCGCCGATGCGCTGGTCAGGCTCGAAAAGTGGCTGGTCATCGGCCAGCACGTGGCGAATTGCGGCCTCGGCGCGAGAAGCGAGGGAAGCAGGCCAGATCTGCGAGGGAAGCAGCCCCAGGTGGTCCGATCCGTTACGGCCATGCAACCGGGCCAGGCTGCGATTGATCCGCCGGAAGCGCAGGTCGGTGCCGAAAAACGCGAAGCCAATGGGCGCCTCGCGCAGGAGTGTCGCCAGCAGCGCAGAGTCCGAGACATCCAGGCCAGCCATGCGCGGCTGCGGTACGGACGTCTCTGTGCTCATCAAGCGAGCACCCGGCCCGTGAGTGAGCCCGCCATCCCAAGGCTCCTTCCTGCTCACTGCGGACACAAGCAGGCTAGCGTCAACAACGCGGTAGCGGGGAACCATCGGCGCGGCGCCGCACCGACCCCTCCATACCACATGCCGGCCGCCCCAGTCATCACGGTAGCCGCGCGGCAAGCCCTCCATATCCTAAGCCAGATAACGCCCGCGGGCTGACGTATCGGGCTCCAACCAGCGGCCGGCCGGGCAGGATCGCCACAGCCGGCACAGGGACCGCGGCGGCCGGGGGCCCGTGTTGCCACACCGGTCGCGGCTCTACCGGACGCTCGCGGGTGGAGACCCCCCCGGCCGCGAGGTGACAAATCGGCCATGGATCGCACGGAACGTGCGCGCCGTGGTACAGATCTGGGAAGCTGTGCCTTGTGAGTTCGCCGGGCCGCCGCGGGAATCCCTCTGGAAGCGCGGGCCGCTCTGGTCACCACCGGGGACCACGGCCGCCGCGTGCCGCAGTCCCGCCGCCCAACGCGCTGTTTGCGGAGATGCTGCATGCGGCGCGCGAACTCCTCGCCCTGCGCAGCCCGCTGGACGCCGAACTCATGGTCAGCGAGATGCTCGGCACCTGGTGGGGCCAGCGCGCGCCGCGCACGTCCGCACACCGGGCTGCCGACCTCGAGGAGCTCATCGGCGAAGGGCTGGTCGAGTACGCGGGGCAGCACGCCAGCCCGGCGGCGCTCGCGCTGCTGTCTGGAATAGCCTGCCTGGGCACTCCCCGGCAGGCGGCCCTGGCCGAGAAGGCCGGGCTGGCGCTGATCGAGCGCGGGGTGGCGCGACCCGCATGGTCCGAGCACGTCGGCGCCGTGGCAGCTGCGGAGTGCTACGTGAACTCCGACATTTTCGGAGACTGCGACGAGGCGGTGTGCCTGTTCAGTTACGCGGGGACCGACCCGCACGCCCTGGTCATGGCCGTCGACTACAACGCCGGTGGCATCCTGCGCGACGGATGGGTGACATCCAAGGTCGAAACGCTGCTGGAACGCTGCCTGCCGCGCGACACGCCGCCCGATCGCCCGGTGCGGGGCACCTTCCGGCGGGTCACCGCGGCCCAGGCCCGGCACCTGCTGGAAGCCGCGCTCACCGCCACCGACGCCGCGGCGGATCCGCCGGTCAGCCGGTCATTCCCGGCTTACCACGCCTTCATCAGAGCCCGGATCCGCACGATGTCGCCGACGGAACCGGCCGCCGAGCCCGACAGTTCCCCGTTCGGCGGTCCCGCCGCCGCGCTGGCCAGCCAGGATGATGCGCCGGGCTGGCTTGGGGCGGCCGCGCGGCGGCTGGCCTGGAGCGATGACCGCCGGGCCATGCTGGTCGTGGAGTTCCTCGCCTCCGACGAGGCCGAGGACCTGTCCGACCGCAAAGCGGCCAGCCGGTGCGCGGACCACATCATCGCCTACGGCTGCGACCAGGACTTCGGCCGACCGCTGCGAATGAGCCCGGCCAAGGCAGAGACCCTCCTGTTGGACTGGCTGCCTCGCAAGATCATGCTGCTGCCGTCGGAGCAACATGCCATGCCGCACGTGCTTGCCGCCTGGGCGCGCTGGGCCGGCCGGCGCCGCGAGCTCCCCGGCGAGGCGATCGAGGAAACGATCGATGCCGTGTTCAACTCGATGGCCGCCTTCGCGCAGGTGTACCGCGACCCGGCCACGTTCGGCCTGGACGCCCAGCTGGTCGCCAGGCTCCTGCCGGACGCCGACCTAGAGGCGCTTCCCCGGCGGGCCTTTGCGTTCCCGCTGCTCCAGGGGCACTACGACGGGGTCGATCTGAGCACGCTCGATCCCTCCCAGCCGCAGGCACGGCGCACGCTGCTGGCCGCCGATCACGACGACCCGCAGGGACGGCCCGCCAACGAGCAGCACATCGGCCGTCACCTGGCCCTCAGCGACCGGCTGTGGCGCGGCGACCCCCCCGAGCTGTGGGAGGCGGCGCAGCGCCTGCTGGACCGGGGCGAGCACCGGCATGCGGTGCAGCACACCCTCATGTACCTGATCAGGGACGCCGGGGGCGACTGCGCCAAGCTCGTCGCCGAACTGACCAACCTGCCCTGAGAAATCCTGGCCAGGCCTTGCGACGGCTGGAGATCCCCGGTCGGCTCCACGACGGCGGGAGACGCCCGCCAGGCGCCACCGCGCAGAGAGATCCTCGCCAGGCTTTTTACAGCGGCAGGAGAGCCTGGCAGGGCTGGCGGCGGCGGAGATCCTGGCCGGGCCTTATTGCGGACCCGGCTCCCTGGTGAGCTCCCTGACCGCCGTGGTCAGGTCGGCCGCGGTGACAATGGTGAGATCGGCCGCGCTCGCCTGCTCGTCCAGCTCGGCCACCCGCATGTCGCGGGCCGCACACGCGCGCTCGAACAGGGAGCGGGCGAACCTCCCGTTGCCCAGTTCGTCGATGCGCCCCCGGTCACATGCCTGCTGGAAGATCTCCTCGAGGACGGGCAGGGCGTCCGGGTCGAACGTGTCTCCCATCTGCTCGGCGATCACCTCGGCGATCTTGGCAAGCTCGTCCGGGGTGTAGCTGGGGAAGGCGATCCGGACACCGAAACGGGAGGACAGCCCGGGGTTGCTGCGCAGGAAGCGGTCCATGTCGGCGGTGTAGCCGGCCAGCACGATCACCAGCCGCTCGCGGTCGTCCTCCGCCCGCTTGAGCAGGGTCGCCACCGCCTCCGCGCCGTAAGCGTCGCCCCCGGCGTAACCGGGGTTGTAGAGCGCGTATGCCTCGTCGATGAACAGCACGCCCCCAAGCGCGGAATCGATCAGTTTGCCGGTCTTGATCGCGGTCGAGCCCAGGTGCTCGCCGACGAGATCGGCCCGGTGCGCCTCCACCACTTCGGGCCGGACCAGCAGCCCGAGCGCGGCGAAGATCCGGCCCAGGATTCTCGCCACCGTGGTCTTCCCGGTTCCCGGCGGGCCGGTGAAGACGAAGTGCCTGGCTGGCGGCTGGCTGACCAGGCCCTGCCGGTCCCGCAGCCGGGCCACCCGCAGCTGCGCGGCAATCTCATGCACCTGGCGCTTGACCGGCTCCAGGCCGATCAGCTCATCGAGTTCGGCCAGCGCGCTTTCCAGGGTGGGCGCCTCGGCGTAGCCCCGGAATCTCGACGTCAGCTCGACGAACGCCCGCTGCAGGTCCGACGCCTCCACCGTCAGCAGGTCGGCTGCGGCCGGCTCTGCCCCGTCCGCCATCACCCGGACATCGCGTGCCTGCCCCGCCTTCTCCACCAGGCTCCGGACAAAACGGCCGTTGCCCAGGTCGTCGGCGAGACGGCGGCGGCCAACGTCGTCCATCATGTGGCCCAGCGCCTGCTCGGCGTCGGGGTCAAGCGACTCCCCGCGTTGCGCCAGTGCTGACTGGGCGAGCGAGAGCAGCTCGGCCGGGGAGTAGCCGGCGAATCTGATCCTGATCGCGAACCTGGAGTTCAGTCCGGGGTTGCTGGCCAGGAAGTCCTCCATCTGCCGGTCGTAGCCTGCCAGGATGACGATGAGCCGGTCGCGCTCATCCTCGGCGCGTTTGAGCAGCGCCTGGACCGCCTCGTTGCCGAACCGGTCACTGTGCCCCTCGCCGTCGTTGACCAGGCTGTAGGCCTCATCAATGAACAGCACCCCGCCCAGCGCCTGATCGACCAGCTCGTTGGTCTTGATGGCGGTGGCGCCGAGGTACTCGCCCACCAGGTCAGCGCGCTGCGCCTCCAGCACGGACGGCGCTTCCAGCAAGCCGAACGCGTAGTAGATCTTGGCAATGATCCGCGCGACCGAGGTCTTGCCCGTTCCCGGCGGGCCAAGAAAAACGAAGTGCTGCATGGGCTTGTCGGTCTGGTACCCGGCCTGCGCACGCCTGCGCGCGGCCTCCACCGACGCGGTCAGCTGATGGATCTGGTCCTTGACCCCGGTCAGGCCGATCATCGCGTCCAGTTCGGCTACGGCCTGGTCGACGGTGATCGTGGGCAGATTCCGGTCCGGCGCCGCGCGCTCCGGCACGCCGGTGGCTACCTGATGTACCCGGGCACCGTCTGCCTCCAGAACCGCCCTCACGGCACCAGGGGGGTGGTCGGCCCGCCCGGAGCCGGCGGGCGGGATGATGCGGCCGGCGGTTTCGCCGGGCGGGCCCGTGGCGGACGGTGTCCGGGCCTGCTGCCTGCCGTAGATGCGGCTGTGCTGCGCAGCCTGGGCGAAACGCCAGCCGAGGACCACGGCCGCGAGCAGCCACCCGATCACCCAGCTGAGGACGGGCTGGCCATGAGCGAACCGCCAGGCCAGCATGGCAGCGGGCACCGCCCACACGAGCGTCCAGGCCACCGTCCGGCAGGGCACGCGGTTGCGGGCGAACGGAGCGGAATGGGCGACGGCGACCACCGCGAACGGGAGAAGCAGCAGCGGGACCAGCCAGAAGGTGAGCGGCGGTGTCAGCGACGCCACCAGCAAGATCGCGGCCAGCCCCCACGCGGCGACCCCCAGCGAGGCGAAAACCGAGCGCTGCTTGCGCCAGATCGCCACAGGCCCGTAGCACAGCGCCAGAATCAGCACGAGATCACCGACGCGTGCCGGCAGTGCCGATGCCACGACCGCCGCCGCCAGAACGACCAGGACCAGCACTATCTTGACCGGGAGCGGGGCCGTGCGGACGGCGGCACGCACGCGGTCGATGCGTTGCCGCGCCATTCCCCTGTCCGGCAAAGGTCCGTCTTCTGGCCGCATGTAACTCCCTCGTGCTGTTCCCTGTATAGCGCATTACCGTCCGATTACGGCGATGCGCATTCAGATACCGGCGCGTGCGACCTGGGCATCATTGGCACGGCAGCCCGTAGCCCGGCCCGCCGCCCGTGCTCGTGGATACGCCACCACGCCCGGCCCCAGAACGTCACGGGCGCCGCGGCCCGTGCCGTCTCGCAAGGGAACCGCCCGCCGGGATCGCGGCCGGCCCGCTTGTTCCCCGGCCGCAGCGAGGTGCAGCAGCCAGGCAGGGCGCGGTGCGGGCAGCCACCTGCATGGCGAGCGTGGGCAGGCGGGCGCCGGGCGCAATCGTTAAGTGCCTGGTGGAGCCGGGAAGCCACCGACGGCGGTCTCGAACGCCTGGGCGGCGCGCAGGCAGGTGGCGTCATCGAAATGGCGGCCCACGATCATCAGCCCGGCCGGCAGCCCGTCCGCCAGGCCCGCCGGGACCGAGGTGGCCGGGTGGCCGCTGACGTCGAACGGGGCGGTGTTGACGATCATCTCGGTGGACCGGGCGATGCTCTCCTCGCGCTGAACGCCGGCCGGGGGGATCGCTGTGGCCACGATCGGCAGCGTCGGCATGACCAAGGACATCCAGGCCTGCCAGGGCCGCGTCGTAGGCGGCGGCCAGTTCGAGCGCCTCGCCGCGCGCCATCGCGTAGTACCGGCCGTGGTAGTTGTCGATCGCGTAGCGGCCGGCCAGGATCGTCGCCTTGACCGTCTCCGGCAGGTCATCGGCGTGCTCCCGGCGGCCACGGGCATAGTGGGCGATCAGGTCAGGGTCATAACGGCCCTGCCAGTTCATCCCGAAACCATTGCCATCGATCATCTGGGCGACGACGCCGTCGGTGGCGATCACGGTCCAGACGTGCATGGCGTCGCGGTGCCAGGGGACGCTGACCTGGCTGACGACCGCGCCCGCCCCGGCCAGGGTGTCGATCGCGGCACGGACCGTCTCGTCCACGGCGGGCTGGGACAGGCCCGGGAAGCCGAACCCCTCGGCTACCACACCGACCCGCAGCCCGCTGACGCCAGCGTCCAGGCCCGACATGAAGTCCAGCGCCGGCGGGGTAGCGCGCTGACGTGGATCCAGCCCGTCGGGGCCGGCCAGCACGCCGAGCATCAGCGCGGCGTCCCGCACGGTCCGTGCGATCGGGCCCAGGTGGTCGAGGGTGTTCTCGATCGGGAACGCCCCGGTGTAGGGGACCAGGCCATGAGTCGGCTTATGCCCCACGGTTCCGCAGAACGCGCTGGGGATGCGGATCGAGCCGCCCTGGTCACCGCCGAGCGCGAGGTCGACCTGGCCGGCCGCGACCAGCGCCGCACTCCCGCTTGAGGACCCGCCCGCGGTCCTGGACCGGTCCCACGGGTTGTACACCGGCCC
Source organism: Streptosporangiaceae bacterium (assembly GCA_036005525.1). Lineage (GTDB taxonomy): Bacteria > Actinomycetota > Actinomycetes > Streptosporangiales > Streptosporangiaceae > UBA9676. The sequence continues at coordinate 10,993 of DASYQM010000310.1, read as the reverse complement.
GGTGCGCGATGTGTGGCTGCCGCCGGAGAAGCACAGATCCTCACAGACCGCCTTCCCGGCGATGGTCGCGCCCGCGTCGAGCAGCCTTGTCACCACGGTGGCGTCCTGGCGCGGGACGTACCCCTCGACCGCGCGGGACCCGTTCATCATCGGAACGCCGGCGAGGGCGATGTTGTCCTTGACCGCCACCCTGCGGCCGGTCAGGGGACCCCCTTGGCGGGCGGTGATCTCGGTGGTCACGTACCAGGCACCCAGGTCGTTGGTGCCCTCAGCCGGCCATTCGAAGGGCCGCTGCGGGGGCTCACCCAGGCTCGCTGCATACAGCCGCTCAACCTCGTCGTATGAAGTAAGCAGGCGGCTGGCCAGGACGCGGAACGACTCCAGGTCCTGCGATGACAGGCGGAGGCCGTAGCGTTGCGCGATCCTGGCCAGATCGCCGGCCGTGGGCGGGGTGACGGGCATGACGACCTCCTGCGGGCCAACCGGGCAGTCCGGCAAGACCAACTGGACAGTCCAGCAGGATAAGCCCGCCGCATCAAGGGCTGCCCGCGGTGCCTGCGGCACGGGCCGGGCCGCCGGTTCCTGCTAGCCGGGCGGCGCGGGCTCCGAGATAGCGCCGCTCGGGGAGGCTGGTGGCGGTTCGGGCGGCGGCCCGGTACTCGGCGGCCGCGCCATAACGCCGGACGACCGCGCCGGCGTCGGTCCTCACATCTCGACTCCGTCAGGGCTGAGGATGGGCCGGACCTCCATCCCCCATCGCCGCGCGTCGGGCCACCGGATGGCGATCTCGATGGCTCTGTCCCGGCTCTCGCAGTCCACGATGCAGTAGCCGACGACCTGCTCCTTGGCCTCGGCGAACGGACCGTCGGTCACCGCGGGCACGCCGTCACGCACCCGCACGGATGCGGCGGTGGAAGGGCCGGCGAGCCCTTCGCCGCCCACCCACTCGCCCGACGCGATGAGCTCGTCCACGATGGCCCCCGCCTCGGACATGAAGGCCTTCTTCTCCGACTCCGGCATGGCCTGCCAGGTGGCGGGGTTCTGGTAGATCATCAGGAGGTACTTCACTCCGCTGCTCCTCAGGGTCGGTGGCGCCCGGGACCGGCGCCGCTCACCTGTGAGTCGGAGCCGGTCCCGCCATCTTGACGTTCTGCCCAGGAAACGCCCTGAGGAATTCGCGGTGGTTCCCCCACCTGCCGCGCTGATCGGCGCCCGCAGGTTCGGGCCGCGCGGTCAGCTGCAGCCGCTGGTCGCGCCGCAGCCTTCGCAGACGTAGCAGCTGCCGGCCGGGCTCATCTTCGTGCCGCAGGTCAGGCACAGCGGTGCGTCCGCCGTCCGGCCCTGCTGCGCCTCCAGCACCTCCATCGAGCTGCGTGGCTGCGGCGGTGCCGACTGCGGCTGTGCCGACTGCGGCTGTGCCGGCTCTGGCTGTGCCGACTGCGGCCCCGCGGGCGGTTGCCCGGGCTGCGGGCCGGCCTCGCGGGCCGGCTGCGGACGCTCGACCGGGGCGGACTGCGCCATCTCCGTGGTGTCCTGGTCCTCGGCCAGGGGGGCCGGGTCCTCGCCGGCGAGCTGGGCCGCGCGCTCGGCGGCGGACAGGATGCCCATCTCGGCGCGGGTCTCGTAGGGCAGATGGTCCAGCGCCAGCCGCCGGAACACGTAGTCCATCACCGAGCTCGCGATCCGGATGTCCGGGTCATCGGTGACACCAGCCGGCTCGAAGCGCATGTTGGTGAACTTCTCGACCCACTTCTCCAGCGGGACCCCGTACTGCAGGCTGATGGAGATCGCCATCGAGAACGCGTCCATGACGCCGGCCAGCGTGGATCCCTGCTTGCCGAGCTTGAGGAAGACCTCGCCCACCCCGTCGTCTGGGTAGCTGGAGGCGGTCATGTAGCCTTCCGCGCCCGCCACCGAGAAGCGGGTCACGGTGGCCGGACGCTGCTTGGGCAGGCGGCGGCGCACCGGGCGGACGTCATGCGGCGCGGCGGACGCCTCGGCCTCCGGCCTCTTCCGCGCGTCGGACAGCGGCTGCCCGACCTTGCAGTTGTCGCGGTACACGGCGAGCGCCTTCAGGCCCAGCTTCCAGCCCTCCAGGTAGATGGACTCGATGTCCTCGACCGTGGCCGACTCGGGGAGGTTCACCGTCTTGGAGATGGCCCCACTCAGCGCTGGCTGCACGGCGGCCATCATCCGCACGTGGCCCATGGGGCTGATGGCCCGCTCGCCCATCGCGCAGTCGAAGACCTCGTAGTGCTCGGGGCGCAGCCCGGGAGCGTCGACCACATGGCCGTGCTCGGCGATGTACTCGGTGATCGCCTCCACCTGCTCGGGCTGGTAGCCCAGGCTCGTCAGCGCGCGCGGGACGGTCTGGTTGACGATCTGCATTGACCCGCCGCCGACCAGCTTCTTGAACTTCACCAGCGCCAGGTCGGGCTCGACACCAGTGGTGTCACAGTCCATCATGAGGCCGATGGTGCCGGTCGGCGCCAGCAGGCTGGCTTGCGCGTTCCGGTACCCATTTGCCTCGCCAAGGGCCAGGCATTCCTGCCAGGCGGCGACCGCCGCGGCGTGGACGTCGCGGTCCATGCCGCCGAGGGTCTTGATCTCGCGGCAGGCGTCGGCGTGCTTGCCCATGACGCGCTTGTGCGCCGTGGCGTTGCGCTCATACCCGTCGTAGGGGCCGACGGCGGCGGCGAGTTCGGCAGACCTGTGGTACGCGGTGCCGGTCATCAGCGAGGTGATCGCGGCGGCGATCGCCCGTCCCCCTTCCGAGTCGTACGCGTGGCCGGTGGCCATCAGCAGCGCGCCGAGGTTGGCATAGCCGATGCCGAGCTGGCGGTAGGCCCGCGTAACGGCGGTTATCTTCTCGGTCGGGAAGTCGGCGAAGCAGATGGAAATGTCCATCGCCGTGATGATCAGCTCGGTGACCTGCTGAAACCGTCTGATATCGAAGTTATTGCCGTCGTCCAGGAATTTGAGAAGATTAATACTTGCGAGATTGCAGGAAGAGTTATCCAAATGGATATATTCACTGCATGGGTTAGACGCGGTAATTCTTCCTGATTCCGGGCAAGTATGCCAATTGTTAATTGTGTCGTCGTATTGAATTCCCGGGTCGGCACACTCCCAGGCCGCCTGCGCCATCTTGCAGAAGAGGTCCTTGGCGTCGACGGTCTCGACCCTCTCACCGGTCCGCCTGGCAGCCAGGTCGAACTTGCCGCCCGCCTCGACGGTCCGCATGAACTCGTCGGAGACCCGCACCGAGTTGTTGGCGTTCTGGTACTGGACGCTGGTGATGTCTTTGCCGCCGAGGTCCATGTCGTACCCGGCGTCGCGCAGTACCCGGATCTTGTCCTCTTCGCGCGCCTTGGTCTCGATGAACTCCTCGACGTCCGGGTGGTCAACGTCGAGAACGACCATCTTGGCGGCCCGTCGGGTGGCACCGCCCGACTTGATCGTGCCCGCGGAGGCGTCGGCGCCGCGCATGAACGACACCGGGCCGCTCGCGGTGCCGCCCGACGACAGCAGTTCCTTGCTGGACCGGATACGGGAGAGGTTCACGCCCGCACCCGAACCGCCCTTGAAGATGAGGCCCTCTTCCTTATACCACTCGAGGATCGAGTCCATCGTGTCGTCGACAGCCAGGATGAAGCAGTTGTGCACCCTGAGGTTGCCTGAGAGGTATTCTCCGCTCTCGGTCTGGATATCGTAGACCTCCACTGGGCCAACGGACTCTATCCGCGCGATTTCCAAGCGCTTGCTGCCACGCGCCGGATGCCCTAGCAGTTCGAAGCTGTGCTCAAGCTTTTCCGCCTTCACCGGATCCAGGAAACCAATCTCATCGGCGAAGATCCGCCGGTCGCCGGCAGTCTGGATACGCAGTGTCCAGCAACCCTTGCGATCGGCGCGAGGGTCGTCCTTGAACCCAACCCGTGAGTAGATACCGAAGCGGAGGAGCAGTCGCTGCATTCCCCGGATCAGGCGTTCCGCGATCATGTCCACTTCAACGACGGTGGACGCCTTCCGGGCTGAGACGAAGCCCTCTGCCTGGAAGACACTCCTCAGGTAGGCCGCCACCACGGGCAGCGGCGCGGCATAGAGGTACTCAGGAACCTGCATGTCCACGCCGCGTGCGAACAGGCCCCACCGCTCGATAAACGGCCGCAACGACTCGCCGTAGAGCCTGGTCCGGCGACAGTCGAGCTTTGCGTCCTGGGTCGCTACCGACCGCTCATGGCTGTGGACGTCCGGAAAGACATAGTCGAGCGCTGCCGTGACCCACGCCAGTTCGGCAGCGGTGACAGTCATCGCCTCGATTGTCAGCGAACGGTTGGTACCGGAGCCGTACTGGCCCACGAAACCGTCCGACTGCAGCCATCCCGCGAGGGCGGCCTCGGCGATTTCCTGCGGATTGATCTCGGCCTCACCAAAGGAGGCCCGTCGGCTCCATTCCAGCTTGTCTCCTGGACGCAGCACGCCAGCAGGGACAAACCGCCCTGTCCTTTCGCCCGTTGACCGCCAGATGAGGTGATCGGCAGTGACGTCGAGTGTGTATCCCGCCTTGGTGTGAAGGCGCAGCACATCCTTGATCCCGTTGGCCTTGGTGGCGATGATCCGCGTCACGCCGTCGGCGTCGTAGACCTTGGTGCCAACCGCGTTGTCGTCGACGAGCTTGCCGATCGGGACGAGCCCAGCTGGGGTGCTGACGAGCGCATCGTACGGCTGACATGCCGACACCTGCTGCGGGGAGGACGTGCCCACGTTGAACCAGACCGGCGAGTTGAAGCTGAAAACCTGGTGGATAAGCGCGTGCTTGAGCTCATGGTCGAAGATCTCGGCGTCCTTGGGTGTGGCGAAGTAACCGTGCTTGAGCCCCGCGGCCACATACACGCCCACGACCCGGTCGACGAGTTGCTTGAGGCTCCACTCGCGCTGCGGCGTGCCGACCGCGCCACGGAAGTACTTGGTCGTCACGATGTTGGCGGCGTTGACCGACCAGAAGCCGGGGAACTCAACTCCCCGCTGCTCGAAGTTGACCGAGCCGTCCCGCCAGTTGGTCATGATGACGTCGCGGCGCTCCCAGGTGACGTCGTCGTAGGGGTGGACGCCGTCCCGGGTGTGGATGCGCTGCATCGTGAGCCCTTTGCGGGTGCCCTTGCTGCCCCGCGCCGTGGACCCGCTCGACGTCTCGGTCATTGCCGTCCCCCTTCTGGGCCTGTGCCTGCTGGGCCGACTTGGCCCGTCCAGTCTTGTGGTGTTCGCCCTGATTCAGGGCGTCAGCGCGCCGGCCGATTGATGCGCCGAACGCAGCGTTGCGATCTCGTCCTCGAAATCCGAAAGCGACTCAAACCCCCGGTACACCGAGGCGAACCTCAGGTAAGCGACCTCGTCCAGTTCGCGGAGCGGGCCGAGGATCGCCAGGCCCACGTCATGGGAAGGCACCTCGGCGCATCCCCGGGCCCGTATCGCGTCCTCCACCTGCTGGGCCAGGATCGCGAGCTGATCCTCCGTCACCGGGCGGCCCTGGCATGCACGGCGCACGCCCCTAACGATCTTGTCCCTGGTAAAGGGCTCCGTGGCGCCGCTGCGCTTGGCCACCATCAAGATCACAGACTCCTGTGTGGTGAACCTCCGGCCACACTCGGGGCACGCCCTGCGACGGCGGATCGCGGCGCCGTCGTCGGCGGTCCGGCTGTCGATGACGCGGCTGTCCGGATGCCTGCAAAACGGGCAAAACACGCCATCACCTCCCCGGGCGCGACAACTGCGAGCCGGCTCTTGACTACACAACTTGTGGAGGAACTACAGCTGTGTAACTACTAGATGTTGTGTTTACCGTAGTTCAGACCGGCGCCCAACGCAAGCGGCCAGGCCGTGTCGGCCGCAGCACACCTGCCGACCGCCGAAGTTGCTGGTCGCTTCGCCCGGAACCCAGCAGCGGCCGGCGTGTCGTCCTACCCGTGCGGCACCCATAGGTGCTGACCTGGCTCGATGCTGGTCCCGTGGAGCGCATTGAGTTCGACGATCAGCTGCATGACGACACGCGGGTCGGCGCTGGGCTCAGCCTGCGACGCGATGGACCACAGGGTCTGGCCGGGGTGCACGACCACGGAGGTCAGATTCCGGTAGACCGCTCCTTGCGGCAGGCCGCCGTCGGCGGCCTGCGCCCTGGCCGCGATGGCCATCCACGCCAGCGCCACCAGCAGCAGGCACAGGACCGTCAGGAGGGTCGCCACCACGATCCGGCCCCGGCGGGTGAGGCGTACCGTGCTCCGGCGTGATGCCATGTGCGTGTCCCTTGCCGGCATGCGGTCCCGGCGCGGTCCCGGCGCGGTCCCGGCCCGGCTGGCGTTCCTGGGCCCGCGGGCGCCCGGCACCGCCCGATCGCTGCGCGGCCTACTGCCGGTCATGCCGGCCGGCTCGGCGCGCGTGCCCCGCGCCCGCCTGATCTCCGGCGCAGCCCGCGGACCTGGCACCCGCGTGGTGCGGGGCACCCGCGCGACGCGCGGAGCCGATGCGGCATCCCGCGCCCGCGCGGCATCCGGTACAACCAGGGTGCTCCGCTGCCGGCCGGGGTCAGGCACCGCCCGCAGATGCCTTACCGCACCGGCGCCGGGCCTTCCCTGCGCTCGGCGCCTCTGCCTCGGCACGCCGGCCGTCTGGCCGCGATCCGCCAACCCGGCCCGCCGCCGAGCGGGCGCGGCAGCCCTGGTCAGCCCGTCCGGCTTCCCTGGGGTCATCACGCTCATCCCGGCCTCCCCTCATCGAATGAGAGTTCTACCGTATACTCTTCTATAGCACACATGTTCGATCGAATGCTCGTGCGATTCCGTTGTACCGCGAAGGTACGACATTTTCGCGCCACATCGAACAGATGTTTGAGGTCTGGCTCTGGAAGCGCTACCGTCACCCGTGAACCCAGTGATCAGACCCGGAGGTAACCAGATGGATCACAGCTCGGGTAACGGCGGGACGCCGCACGATTCCGCCGGCTTCGGGCGCGGCCCAGAGCCTGGAACAAGGCCCAAGGGCAGACCCGGGCGCAAGCCCAAAGGCAGTGTCCCCTCGGTGGTCGTGGAGATGCCCGACCATCCCGATCCCGACCACGTGCTCACCTGGCGGCAGCGCAAAGTGCTTCAGGTGATCAGGGAATCGGTCCAGCGGCGCGGATACCCGCCTTCTATGCGCGAGATCGGCGAAGCGGTCGGCCTGACCAGCACGTCCAGCGTCTCCTACCAGCTGTCCACGCTGCAAAGCAAGGGGTATCTGCGGCGGGACGCGGGCCGCCCCCGCACGGTCGAGGTCCGGCTGCCCGGCCACCCGGCTGTCCGGCCCGAGGCCGAAGGGTCCGAAGAGCACGGGCTGGACATCCCGTCACAGGAAGCCGCCTATGTGCCCCTGGTCGGCCGCATCGCCGCAGGTGGTCCAGTGCTGGCCGAGGAGGCCATCGAGGACATCTTCCCGCTGCCCAAGCAGATCGTCGGCGACGGCACGCTGTTCCTGCTGAAGGTCGTCGGCGATTCAATGATCAACGCCGCCATCGCGGACGGCGACTGGGTCGTGGTCCGGCAACAGCAAGTCGCCGAGAACGGCGAGATCGTGGCCGCGATGATCGATGGCGAGGCCACGGTCAAGACGTTCAAGCATGCGGGTGACCATGTCTGGCTCATGCCGCACAACCCCGCCTATACGCCGATCCCGGGTGACGAGGCGGCCATCCTCGGCCGCGTCGTCGCCGTGCTGCGCCGGGTGTGACCGGAGCTCCGCGCCGGGGTGTGACCAGGGCTCCGTGCTGGGTGTGATGTGGGATTCTGCGCCGGGCATGACCGGGCGGCCGTGTGCGGCCCGGCGGTACCGGCTGAGACCGGCGCAGGATCCCCACAGCGCCGCCGGGCGCGCTTAGCCACTGGCGTCCCGTGCGGCGCCGAATGCTTCGATGATCTCCTCCCGCCGTGCGCCGCGGGCAATGAGCAAGTGGAGCAGCAGCCGCGCCTTCGGCGGATCGAGGAAGCCAGCGCCGATCAACCCTCGGGCCCGCAAGTCCCGCTCGGACCCCGGGAACCCGTACATCTCCCGCAGCACCGGTCCCGCTCCGGTGCGTGAGGCCAGCACTACGGGGATCTGGCGAGCCAGTTCCTCCAGGTCCGGTACCAGCCACGCGGGGACGTGCCCTACCCCAAAACCCGCGACCACCATGCCATGAACCCGTCCCGCCGCGGCCCTCAGCAACTCCCCGTCGTCTCCCAAGGACATGGTCAGCAGCCCGACCCGGACGGAGTGGTCCAGGCGCCCGGGCCCGGCCGGCAGGCCCGCACGCCACCGGCCCACCGGCCGGGTGAGCACCAGCACCTCGCCCTCGGCGACCTGGCCGAGCGGACCCGCGGAGGGTGACTCGAACGCGGTGACACTGGTCGCGTGCGTCTTTCGCACGAATCGGGCCGCGTGGATCTCGTCGCCGAACACCACCACGCAGCCCATGCCCCGCAGCCGGGGGCTGGCCGCGGCCACGAGCGCGGCCAGGATATTGGCGGGCCCGTCCGCCCCGGCCATGCCAGGGTGACGCATCGCCCCGGTGACCACCACCGGCGCGTCCGAGGAGTGCACCAGGTCCAGCAGGAAAGCCGTCTCCTCGATCGTGTCGGTGCCCTGGATCACCACCGCGCCCGCCGCCCCCGCGGCAACCTCGCGTGTGACCGAGCCGGCCAGGTCCAGCACGTCTTCGATGGAGAGGGAGGCGCCCGGCAGGCGGCGGAAGTCGTGAACCGTTATCTCGGCACCGACCTCGCTCAGACCGGACACCGAGGCGAGCAGGTCCGCCGCGGAGAACGCGGGCACAGCCGATGCCGTTTCGCCCCCACGCACCGCTGAATCCGCCCTGCCCCCACGCACCGCCGGGTCCGTCTCGCTCACGGGCACCGCCGGGTCCGCCGCCCGGCGCGCCGGCGCCATCGCGATCGTGCCCCCCAGAGTGAATACCGCCACCCTTGGTCGCGCAGCCATCGGCTGTACCCGGCGCGGCGGTGCCGCCGTCAGGCGGGCACGACGTTGACCAGGCGCGGCGCGCGCACGATGACCATCCGGACGCCGTCCCCGCCCAGCGCCCGCACCACCCCGGGAGCGGCCAGCGCCAGCTCGCGCAGCTCGTCGTCGCCGATCCCGGGCGGAACCTCCAGCCGGTCGCGCACCTTGCCGTTGACCTGCACCACGCAAGTGACCAGATCCTCGACTAGCAGGGCCGGATCGGCAGACGGCCAGCCCGCCTCCGCGACGGAAGGCTCGTGACCCAGCAGCTCCCAGCACTCCTCCGCGGTGTAGGGAGCGAAGATCGACAGCAGGACCGCCAGGGTCTCCGCGGCCTCCCGCACGGCCGGGTCGCCGGCGCCGGGTCCAGCGTCGATCGCCCGGCGTGTCGCACTAGCCAGCTCCATCAGCCGCGCCACCGCAACGTTCAGCCGGGCCGCCTCGACCAGCCTGGTGACCTCGTCGACGGTCCGGTGAGTAATCTTGCGCAGCTCGGTGTCGCCGGCCGCGTGCCCGGTACCGGCGGCACCGGCCTCGCCCGCCAGCCGCCAGACCCGGCCCAGGAACTTGACGATTGCGTCGGGGTTCATGTCCGCCCAGTCGATGTCATCCTCGGGCGGGCTGGCGAAGATCATCGTCAGCCGGATGGCGTCGACCCCATGTCTTGCCAGCTGCTCCCCCAGGTCCACGCCGTTGCCCAGCGACTTCGACATCGCCCTGCCCTGGTTGATCACCTGGCCCTGGTTCAGCAGCCGCGTGAACGGCTCCGCGAAGTCGACCATGCCCATGTCGCGCAGCACCTTGACGAAGAACCGCGCGTACATCAGATGCAGGATGGCGTGCTCGACGCCTCCCACGTACAGGTCGACGGGCGCCCAGCGCCGCACCGCCTCAACGTCGAACGGGCCGTACTGGTAGGCGGGCGAGCAGTACCGCAGGAAGTACCACGAGGAGTCGACGAACGTGTCCATCGTGTCGGTGTCGCGGCGGGCGGCACCGCCGCACTTGGGGCACTCGGTGACCACCCAGTCTTCCGCGGCGGCCAGCGGGGAAACCCCCTTCGGCGCCAGGTCCTGCCCACGCAGATCCGGCAGAACGACCGGCAGTTGCTCATCGGGCACCGGCACCTCGCCGCAAGCGGAGCAGTAGACGATCGGGATGGGGGTGCCCCAGAACCGCTGCCGGGAGACCAGCCAGTCACGCAGGCGGTAGCTGACCGCTGCCCGGCCGTCCCCCTGCCCGGCCAGGATCTCGGTGATCCTGGCGATGGCGTCGGCCTTGTCCAGCCCGTCGATCGGCCCGGAGTTGACCAGCGTGCCATCCCCGTGGGTGGCGATCCCGCTCATCGCGGGATCGGCCTCCCCGGTGTCCACCACCACCCGCACTGGCAGCTCATGCGCCCGGGCGAAGTCCAGGTCACGCTGGTCATGGGCGGGCACGCCCATGATCGCCCCGGTCCCGTAGTCGGTCAGGACGTAGTCGGCCGCCCAGACCGGGATGCGCTCACCGTTGACCGGGTTGACCGCGTGCCGCCCCAGGAAGACGCCCGTCTTCGCCCGGTCGGCCGACTGCCGCTCGATGTCGGTCAGCTTGCGTACCTGGGTCAGGTACTCGGCCAGTGCCTCACGCTGCTCCGGTGCGCAGATCTCGTCGGCCAGCGGCGAGTCGGCGGCGACGACGAAGAACGTCGCGCCGTACAGCGTGTCGGGGCGGGTGGTGAACACGGTCACCGGCTCGTCTCGCCCCTCGACCGGGAACCGGATCTCAGCGCCCTCGGAGCGGCCGATCCAGTTCCGCTGCATCAGCAGCACCCGGTTGGGCCACTTGCCCTCCAGCGCCGCCATGTCCGACAGCAGCCGGTCGGCATACTCGGTGATCTTGAAGTACCACTGTGTCAGCAGCCGCCGGATCACTTCGGCGCCGCACCGTTCGCAATGGCCGGCGATCACCTGCTCGTTGGCCAGGACGG
>DASYQM010000309.1:0-2471 GCA_036005525.1 Streptosporangiaceae bacterium | reverse complement strand
GGCCTGGACCAGCGACGGCGCGGTCACATGCGTCGTGCAGATCCCATCACCGTGCGCGATCGTGGCCAGCCGCTGCACCGGCGTGCCCAGCAGCCGGCCAAACGCCTCCGTCTCCGCCTCACACAACTGCGGGAACTCGGCTAGAGCTTCCGCCGGATGCGCGGCACCACGACGATCATGAGCACGGCGATGATGATGACCAGGCCGATGAGGAACATGGCCCGCTCCTTCCAGTGGCGCCAGGGTAACTGGCCGCCGTCGGCGGCTGATCCGTGGTGTCTGTCCCCACCCTACGTTCGCAACCCGAAACTAGCAATTTTTTTCTAGAAATTGTGATAGTCTTTCGAGTATGGGCAGCTGGACCTTCCTGAGCAACCACGGCCGGGTGCTGCTGTTCCTCGCACACGACCCGGGGATGCGGCTCCGCGACATCGCAGCCAGCGTGGGCATCACCGAGCGCAGGGCCTACGGCATCGTGTGCGACCTGGCCGCAGCGGGCTACATCAGCAAGCACAGGCACGGCCGCCGCAACCGCTACCAGATCCAGGCGCACCTGCCACTGCCAGAGCCCGCCGGCAGCGAGCGGACCGTCGGCGAAGTCCTTGCCCTGCTCGCGGGCGCCGCCGCAGGCAGGCCGCGGGCGGGAGGCCGACGCCGCTAAGCCTGCCCGGGCTGTCGCATGCGCTGCGGGCAGCGCCCAGGCAGCCTGTTCCGCCTCAACCTGACAGGAGGCCTATCATGGACCCCGCCACCACGGCCTCTCCCGGGCTGGCCCTTTCCACCCAAACCGCGGGTGGTATCACCATCGTCAAGCTGAGCGGCGAACTTGACATTGCCTGCGTCCCAGCGCTGCGCGAGCGGCTTCTGGGCATGCTCCGGCCCAGCGCCACGCGGCTCGTCGTCGACTTGTCCGAGGTGAGCTACTGCGACGCCAGGGGCCTCGCCGTGCTGATCGGGACCGGCCGCCGCGCCAGGCTCCTCGGCGGGTTTCTGCGCCTGGCAGCGGTATCGCCGCAGGTGGACCAGATGCTGCACATCACCGGACTGCGCCAGCACCTCGGCGTATTCCCCACCGTCCAGGCCGCGACAGACAGCCCGCAGGTTGCCCGCGGCAGAACGGATGCAGCCTAGGCGCCCAGGCTGCCAGGGCAGATCGCCTCACGCGTGGTCGCGTTGCGGATCGCATCGCAGGATGGCGCTGAACGAGCCGAGCTGGCCCAGACTCTGCAGGAGGGTCTGCTGCCGCCGCGGCTTCCGGAGATCCCGGCCTGCAGGTCGCGGCGCGGTATGTGGCCGCGGTGAGCTGTCCGAACCCGCCCCTCGGGCTCGCCAGCAGTGCGCCGCGGGCGGCGCACACCTATCGGCCCGGCGGCTGGGGGAGATCAGAGGGCCGGGGTAGGCGAACAGCACAGCCGGGCCGCCGCGGCCCGGCTGCTACGGGTCAGTTCTGCTGCCCGTAGCCTGGACTGCCTCCACCTCGCCTCCCTGGCTGATCTCGGCCAGCCCGGTGACGATGCCGTAGCCGCTGTGTTCGGGTAATGCCCAGGCTCGCCCAATGCCGCATAGCCATATCCCGGGATGCGTAAAGTTTGCTGCTAAATTCTGGAAATAAGTTGCTAGTTTTCAGATGTGGGCGTAGCGTGCAAGACAGGCACCGGACCTCAGCCGCCGAGGGCGGCCAGCTACCCGGGGCTACCGGAGGAGCGCATGGCCCGGCCCGGTCATTACCGGGGCGTGCTCATGGCGCTCGTAGTGCCGCGTACCCGGCTGAGGCCGTCGGTGCCCACTCGAGCCCCGGCCCCGATTTCTTGGCCGGGCGTGGCGGCTGCGGCCGGGGTTGGCCGGAAGAAACATTTCCCCGGCCAATGAACTTCACGCCGCGGGAGATTCGTCACCGGGCTCGGGCCGTGACAGGCGCCCGTCGCCGGAGAGGGGCTAGTGGCAGTGATTGCAGCCATCGTGATCATAGTGGTGGTACTTGCCGTGCTCGGCCTGGTAGTGGCCGGTCGTTCACTGAAGGTGGTGCAGCAGTTCGAGCAGGGCATCGTGTTCAGGTTCGGCAGGATCCAGTCGCCGCCGTGGGGCGCGGGCCTGACCGTGATCCGGCCGGTCGGTGACCGGATGCAGAAGGTCAACATGCAGATCGTCGCGATGGCGGTCCCGGCCCAGGACGGCATCACCAGGGATAACGTGACCGTGCGGGTGGACGCGGTGGTCTACTTCCGGGTGGTGGATCCAGTCAAGGCTGTCGTGAATGTGCAGAATTACCTGTTCGCGGTGTCCCAGCAGGCGCAGACCTCGCTGCGGTCGATCATCGGCCAGTCCGAGATGGACCAGCTGCTGTCGGAGCGGGACACGGTCAACCGGGAGCTGCGCCGGATCATCGATGAGCCGACCGAGGGCCCGTGGGGGATCCGGGTCGAGCGGGTGGAGATCAAGGACGTCTCGCTGCCCGAGACCATGAAGCGGTC
>DASYQM010000308.1:0-18466 GCA_036005525.1 Streptosporangiaceae bacterium | reverse complement strand
TGCACCACCAGGTCGGCGCCGAGTTCCAGCGGCCTGGTCAGCACCGGCGTCGCCACCGTGTTGTACACTGCCACTCGTACCCCGGCGGAGTGGGCCAGCTCGCAGAGGGCGGCGAGGTCGGTGATCTCCCACATCGGGTTCGCCGGCGTCTCCACCCAGATGAGCCGGGTGCGGCCCGGCCGGATCGCCGATCCCACCGCGGCGAGGTCGGAGGTGTCGGTGAACTCCACGTCCAGGCCCCAGCTCAGGGCGAACTCGGCCAGCCACTTGCGCACCCCCCAGTACAGCACCCGGGAGACCAGCACGTGATCGCCGGGCAGCAGGGACTGGAAGACCGCGGTGGCGGCGGCCATGCCAGAGGCGAACAGTGCGCACGCGCAGCCGGCGCCCTCCAGGGCGGCCAGCAGCCGCTCGGCGTGCTCGAAGGTCGGGTTGTCGGCCCGGGTGTACTGCCGGTCCTGCCGGTAGGAGCCATCGGCCTGCTGCTCGTAGTTCGTGGACGGGTGGATCACCGGCGCCAGGCCGCCCGACACCGGGTCCACCTCGCCCAGCGCCTGCGCGGCCAGGGTCTCCGGCGACACAGATCGTCCTTCCACCGGCCCGCACCTCCTCCATCGCCCGCACCGGCGGCCCGCCGCCTGGTCCGGGCAGCATCGCGTACCTGCCGGCTGTAGCCGCCGGCGATCCACCGGGCCGCCAGGAGCCCGGAGAGCAGGGTGAGCGCCCCGCCCGCTACCACGGCCGCGCTGAGGCCGAACGCCCTGGCGACCAGCCCGGCGGTCACCGCGCCCATGGCGTAGCCGAGGTCGCGCCAGAACCGGTATACCCCAAGTCCCTGCGCCCGCCACGACGGGTGGGTGTGGTCGGCCACCGAGGCGATCAGCGCCGGGGTAGACCATCGCGGTCCCGGCGCCCAGCAGCGCTGCGCTGACCAGCCCGGCCACCAGCGGCCGGGACGGCAGCATGAGCGCGGCGGGAAACGCGGCCGCCTGCACCAGCATGCCCGCGACGATCAGCGGCTTGCGGCCGAGGGTGTCGGACAGCCGGCCGGTGAGCAGCTGCCCGGCCCCCCACAGCAGCGGGTACACGCCCTTGATCAGCCCGATCGCGGTCAGCCCCAGCCCGCGGGAGGCGAAGAAAAGCGGGAACACTCCCCAGGTCAGGCCGTCGTTGAGGTTGTTGACCAGCCCGGCCTGGCTGGCGCCGCGCAGGGAAAGGTTCCGCCAGCTGGTGTCGACAAAGACCTTGCTGAACGGCTTGCGCGTCCCACCCGCGGCCCCCATGGCGGGGCCCGGAGCGGGCGGAGCCGTGTCCGGCGCGGGACCGGGGTGAGTAGTGGCCGGTTCCCCGCCAGGACCGCGGTGGATCGCTATTTCGGCGGCCACGTGGGCGGCGGTATCGCGAACCACCAGCACCGACAGGGCCAGGCCGAGCGCCCGCCTGGGGCAAGTACGGACCGGGTGTTCACGGTGCTCAAGGGCCCGCGCCGCGGCAGGCCGCTGTCTGCTGACGGGCTGGATGAGATCCTTGATGGCGCCCGCCGGCGGGCCGGGCTGGCCCGGGGCACCTGTCACCAGCTGCGGCATACCTGCCTGACCCAGCTGCGCAAAGCCGGGATGACACTGGAGGCGGTGCAGGCCCAGGCCGGGCACGCCTCGATCGAGTCGACGCGCATTTACCTGCACCTGGGCGATGACTGGCTGGCATCTCAGTACCGCCGGGCCGCCGAGGCCATCGACGCGCAAGCCCTCGCCGCCCATCCCGCCCTGCTGAGCGCCCGGTGACCGGCCCGGCGCTGCTGCCTGACTGGGCGCAGCTGGCTGAGGTGCTCCCCGGGATCACCGGCCCGATGCGCCGCTACCTGGAGCAAGTCGCCTGCGTGCTGCGGCCGGGCAGCGTCCGCGGCGCGGACCTGGCGCTCCGCTCGTTCGCCGCGTTCCTCGCCGAGTCCGCCCCCGAAGTCACCTGCCCGAGTGTGATCACCCGCCGTCACGCCGGGGCGTTCAAGCCCTGGCTGGCAGCCCGGCCTGGGCAAAACAAGCCCCGGCTGACCACCGCCACCATCGCCCACCGGCTCGGCACGCTGCGGATGTTCTTCGTGCGCATCGAGGAATGGGGCTGGGACGAGGCCCGCCGCGGGTGCCGATGTTCCCCGGTGACCTGCCCCGACAGGACCACCCGCTGCCCAAGGCCCTTGACGACGCCGCCGCCGCGCGGCTACTGCGCGCCGCCCAGAACGATCGCCGGATGCTCGTGGGCGTCACGGTTGACATGCTGCTGCGCACCGGGCCGCGGGTCAGCGAGTTCACCGGCCTGCGGGCGGATGCTGTTGTGCTCATCGGCGCCGGGCCCTGGCTGCACGTCCCGGTCGGCAAGCTCCGCGAGGACCGCTACCTTCCGCTGCACCCCCAGCTGTTGACCCTCATCGACGGCTACCGCAATGCACATGTCCCGCCCGGGCACTCACTGCTGCTGCCACGCGAAAACGTGTACCGCTCCAAAACCCGTCGCGCGTTGTCTGACCTGAAGGTTCGTGGAGTTGTTCACGCGGCTCTGTAGTACTCGTTGATCACGCCGCCGGGCACTTTCCGTCGCCGCACGGGTGCTTCGAGGGGCCTGACGACCGGCATGTCGTGGTCGGGTGGTCGTTGCTGGCGGGACTGGTGCGGGCGGTGGCCGTTGTAGTGGCCGGCGTATGTTGCGAGCACCGAGCCTGGTGATTTCCCCGTGCACCCTGCGGTATCCCCAGGCCGGGTTCTGCTGCGCGAGCCGCAGCACCAGGTCCCGGATCCCCCGGCTGGTCCCAGGGCGCCCAGGCCGGTTCGGGTAGATCCATGAACGTGCGACCAGGCGGCGGTGCCAGGCCAGCAGCGTCCCTCGCGTGACGAGCCGCCGGGCTCGCAGCGCCGCTGGCAGCAACCTAGCCAGCGCGGATAGGACCGCCCGGTCAGCCCAGTCCGGCTTCGGCCGGGTGACCTGACGCCGCAGCACCGCCACCTCATGCCGCAGCACCATAATCTCAGCGTCCTTGGACGCCTGCCCGCGGCCCAGCAGCGCGAGCCAGCCGAACACCCCGGTCACGATCAGGTAGAGCAGACGAAGAGCCATGAACCGCGATCCTGGCCGATGTGCCTGGCTGGCCAAACAGCAGGTCACAGCCCGCGCGCCGAATTCTGAAGCGGTACAGGCCGTTCCCGATGGAAACCACCTACTCCTGGCAGCCGGTGGACGAGGGCCGGACCCGGATGACGTTACGCAACCGGGGTGAGCCGGCCGGATTCGGCAAGGTCACCGCGCCGGTGATGGCCGCGGCGATGCGTCGGGCGAATCAGAAGGATTTGGCGAACCTCAAGCGGATCCTGGAACGTGGGCGCTGAGGACGGTGTCGGGCAGCCCGAAGGCTGGGAACAGGTGCGGCGTGACGAAGCCGGTGATGGCGCTGATGCTGTCGCCGTGCACGGTGAGCACCTTGACCGCGAACGGGGCGTGGACGGTGCCTCCGCCGGCCGGGGCGTAAACGGCCAGGGCGGGCTGGTGGTTCGCCGTGGTGGGCAGCAGCCGCAGGTCGCGCCCCCATGGGCTGGCGAACAGTTGGCGCAGGTACGCGGCGATGCTGTCGCGGCCCCGGTACCAGGACGGGGTGGGCGGCATCGCCATCTGCGCGTCGGCGCGCAACAGCGCCACCAGGGCGGACAGGTCGGCGGCGTGCCAGGCGCGGACGTACCGGTCGACCAGGTCGGCAACGTCGCCGGACGGCCGGTGCAGGACGCGTGGCGGCAGGCCGGCGTCGACGGTGGCGTGGGCGCGTTGCAGGGCGCTGTGGACCGCGGCGGGTGTGCTGTCGAGCAGGGTGGCAGTCTCGGCGGCGGTGAAGTCGAGCACATCGCGCAGCAGCAGAACAGCTCGCTGCCGGGCGGGCAGGTGCTGGATGGCGGCGATGAAGGCCAGTTCGATGTGCTCGCGCCGGATGGCCGCTGCGGCCGGGTCGGTGTGTGGGTCGGGGTCGGCGGTCTCCAGCAGCGGGTCCGGGTACGGCTGCAACCAGGCCACGTCGTGGTCGTCGGGCGCGGGCGGTGCGGCTGGGTCGGCTGGGCCGACGAGGGCGGCGGGCAGTACCCGCCGGGCCCGGTGGTCGAGCGCGTCCAGGCACACGTTGGTGGCGATGCGGTACAGCCAGGCCCGCAGCGACGAGCGGCCCTCGAACCCGGACAGTCGCCGCCACGCCTTCAGCAGCGTCTCCTGCACCGCGTCCTCGGCGTCGTCCAGGCTGCCCAGCATCCGGTAGCAGTGCACGGCGAGTTCCCGCCGGTGCGGTCCGGTGAGCTGGCAGAACGCCTCGGCGTCACCGGCGACGGCTGCGGCCAGCAACGGCGCGGCCGGCGTCGCGTCGACGGGTCGGGAGCTCGTCGTCACCGCTCCAGGCTAGATCCGCTCGCCAGCCGCGTCGTCATCGGCGTACACGCGCCGATGACTTTGGGGTGCCGGCGGGATCAAACGGGGTGAACGCCGCCCCGGGGTGGCACCGAGTACGAGGATGGGACCCAAATGGACCCGAAGCAGATCGCCAACGTGTACTACGACGCCTGGATCCACCGCGGCGGGGACATGAGTGAGGTGCCCCTCGCGCCGGGCTTCTCCTTCCGCGGCCCGGTCGCCAGTTTCGATGACGCGACCGGGTACCGGCAGATGGCTGCGCAGGCCGGTGCGGCGGTGCGCAGCTTCCGGGTACGGCACCAGTTCGTGGACGGGGATCTGGTCTGCACGGTGGTCGACTGGGAGATGGCCCCCGTAGACGGCGTGCTGACCGCAGCCGAGGTGTTGGAGATCCGGGACGGGCTGATCGTGCGGGGTGAGCTGATCTACGACGCGGAGGAACTGCGCCGGGCTATGGCCGCCGGTACCGGCTGACCAACCTCAGGCGGCGACCTGGACGCCTGCCGGATCCGTCCAGGTCGCCCCGCCGTCACCGCGGGCGCCGTTCAGTGCTGGCCTGCCGTGTCGGCGGCGTGCCGGAAGAACGCTTCGGCGGTGGCGTCGAGCGGGTAGGTCAGCTCGATGCGCAGCTCGTCGAGGGTGATCTCGGTGGTGGGGTCGAACCGGGCGGCGATACCGATGGTTTTGATCACCTGCCCGTCGATGCGGAACCAGGGGCACAGCACTGGCTCCGGTGTGGGCTGGCTCGGGCGGGCGACGCCGTGCAGGGCGGTGTCGGCGAGCCGGACCAGGTCGGCGAGCTGCTCGTCGAAGGGTGCCCGGTCGAGTTGGTGGCGGAGCCGGTCGAGACCCGCCCAGGCGACCTCGGTCCAGTTGACCACCGCCTGCCGCGCGGCCGGGTCGGACAGGAACCGCCAGATGATGTTGGCGCCCACCACATCGCCGCCGTACAGCTGGCCGCACGCGGCGTTGGCCAGCACCACGCTCCAGTGCCGGTCGAGGACCATCCCGGGGTATGGCAGGTGGGCGCGCAGCAGGTTGTCCAAGGCGGCGCGGTGCGGCGCCAGGTCCGGGCTGCGTATGTCGGCCTGCGGGTAGGCGGCCGGCAGCCCGGCAGCGTGCAGCAGGTGGTTGCGTTCGCGCAGCGGCACCTCCAGCGCGTCACCCAGCCGGAGCACCATCTGCCGGCTCGGCCGTGACCGGCCGGTCTCCAGGAACGACAGGTGCCGCGGGGTCGAGCCGACCCTGGCGGCGAGAGCCAACTGGCTGATGCCGCGGTGGGTGCGCCACTGGCGCAGCCGGGCGCCGAACGGGCTGGGCGCCGCCGGCTGGCCACCATCCATGATCAACAGTATGGCAGGCGGCCGGTAGGGCGCCGATTCCCTGACCGGGAATCGACCGACCACCGGGTGTCCGGTCACGCTGAGGGCATGTTCGAGCTGACCCGAAGCGTTGTCATCGACGCCCCGCCCGACGCGGTATGGCAGGTTGTCGCCGGCCGGTTCGACCGCATCGGCGAGTGGGCCACCGCTATCCCCGCGTCGGCGGCGTGCCCGGGCCCGCGACCGGTCGCCGGTGCGCCGGTGCCGGGCCGGGTCTGCCGCACCGGTGTCGCGCTGGTCCCCGCGGTGACCGAGACCATCGTGGCCTTCGACGACGCCGCCCGAACCTTGACGTACGAGGCCACCGCCGGGATGCCGTCCTTCGTCACCCTGGCCCGCAACCGCTGGCAGGTCACCGCGGAAGCCGGCCGCCGCACACGGGTGAGCTTCGCCGCCGAGCTGCGGGTCCGCGGCCCGCTCGGCTGGTTGGCCAGATGGTGGCTGCTGGCACAGGTCGGCCGCACCGGACGGCACCTGCTCGACGACCTCAAGCACTACGTCGAGCACGGCACGCCGTCGCCACGCAAGCGGCGGCACCTGGACCGGGCGGCTGCCCGTCCACGCCCCGGCAGGGCCAGCCGGTGACCGCCGCAACAGCTCCGGCACTGGGCGCACCTTCGGTACGGCCCCGACCCCGCAGCCAAGCAGGTGCCGGACGGGGACGGGGTCAGCGGGTGACGGGTAGGTCGAAGACCGGGAACAGGTCGGGGTCGGGGAAGCCGGTGATGCTGGCGACCCGGTCGCCGCCGATGGTGAGCACCATGATCCCGTAGCCACGGCAGCCGTCTGCGCTGTCGTCGGGCAGGTAGGCGGCCAGGGCGGGATGGCCGTTGGCTCGGCTGGTGACCAGGCGGATGAGGTCGAGCCGGCCGTCGGCGGGCACGGTGGCGAAGAAGCCGGCGACGGCGGCGCTGCCGACGATCCGGATCGCCTGGGGCGGCATGGTCAACGTCGCGTCGTCACGCAGCAGCGCGGCCAGCGCAGGGATGTCGCAGTCCTGCCAGGCGCGCAAGAACGCCTCGACGACCCGGCGTTCCCGCTCGCCGGTGGGGCGCGGTGTCGCCGTGATGGTCTCGGAACCGTGAGTTTGGGCGAGGGTGACGCGGGCGCGTTGCAGGCTGCTGTTCACCCCGGCGACGGTGGTGTCGAGCAGGTCGGCGACGTCGCGGGCGGGCCAGGCGAGCACGTCGCGCAGGATCAGCGCCGCGCGTTGCGTGCCGGGCAGCAACTGCAGGGCGGCGATGAACGCCAGGGCGACGCTTTCACGGCGCTCGATGATCGCGGCCGGGTCGGCGTCGGGGTCGGTGAGCTGGTCCAGCCGCACGTCCGGGTAGGGCTGCAGCCAGGCGACGTCGGCGGTGGTGAGCGGGTCGCGGCCCCGCCGGTTGATCATCTTGAGGCAGGTGGTGGTGGTGATCCGGTACAGCCAGTGCCGCAGCGGCGCAGTACCCCGGTAGCCGGAAAGCCCACGCCAGGCGCGGACCAGGACTTCCTGGACCGCCTCCTCAGCGTCGCTGTACGAGCCCAGCATCCGGTAGCTGTGCACATGCAACGCCCGCAGGTGCGGCGCGACCAGGGACTGGAACGCGTCACCGTCACCGCGTCGAGCCGCAGCAAGCAGCTCGTCGGTGCCGATGCCCAGGCCGGGCGTTGTGCTCACCGGGCACATCTTAGCGCCGTGGTGTGACAAGACCGATGAGTTCACCGCTGCGGCGGGATCACACATGGGTGGAGGGTCGACCCGGGCCTGCCGGTAACCGATGTGGAGGACGCTGATGACGGCACCGTTCGTGTGGTTTGACCTCACCGCTGACGACGGCGGGAAGGCGCGCGAGTTCTACGCGGGCCTGTTCGGCTGGCAGATCGGCCCGGGCGCGGGTGACTACCAGGGATGGATCACCGACGGCGAGCGGCCGTGGGCCGGGATCGCGCTGGGTGACGGAGGCGCGGCTGGTGCGGTGCCCACCGGCCGGTGGGTGCCCTACGTGGTGGTCGACGATCTCGCCGCCGCCGCCAAGCAGGCGATCGAGCTGGGTGGCCGGGTCGTGCGGGACAAGACCACCGGTCCGGCCGGGACGTCGGTCACCGTCGCCGACCCCAGCGGCGGGTTGGTCGCACTGTTCACCCCAGCCACCGCGTGACGGCACACCGCCGGCCGCGGTTTCGATGCGTCCCGCGGCCAGCGGGGTGCCCGCCAAGCGCATGCCAGACCGCCGGCACTGCCGATAAGGAGTCAGCGATACCCCATGGATGCCGAGGAGTTGTTCTGGGATCTCGTCGAGCCGATGTACGCCGATCCGGCGGTGCAACGCTCGACCATGATGGGTCTGCCCTGTGTCCGGCTGGATGGGCGGTTCTTCGCCTCGCTGGATCGCCGCAGCGGGGCGCTGCTGGTGAAGCTGCCCCGGGAGCGGGTCGGGCAGCTCATCGCCGGCGGCCACGGGGAGGCGTTCGTGTCGGCGGGGCGGGTTTTCCGCGAATGGGTCGCCATCCCACGGCCGGACCGCCGACGCTGGCGCAGCCTGCTCACCGAAGCCCGCGACAACGCCGCTGGCGGCACTGGCGGCGGTGACAGGACCCCACCGTGACGCGGGCGGACGCCGTGCCGTTCGGCGGGTTTCGGCGCGGCCGGACTGGAGTTCTTCGCCGGCCTACAACACGACAACGCCACGCGATACTCGGCTAGCACCTCGATGCGCACCCGGACGGGTGCGGCCACGCCCCACCCTGAGGATCGACACGATGAGGAACACCCCGGCGATCCGGTCAAGGCGTCCTGCGGGTCAGCGGGCATCCCAGGTGACCTTCTGCTCGACGTAGCGGCGCAGCGACTCCAGCGACTGCTGGAACGCGCCCCGAATCATGCCGGTCAACTCGTCCACGCCGGCCGGGTCGAGGGGCTCGAAGGTGGTCTGCAGCGTGACCACAGCCGTGTGCGGGTCCGCTCCTGGGGTGACCGTGAAGGTGCCGCCCGAGTGTTGGACCGGAAGCGGGACGCGGACGTGGTGGAACCGGTAGCTACGGTCCTCAGGTGAGAGGTCGCTGATCCGCTCGTGGATCTCCTGCCCGTCGGCCGTCGTGCAGACCCGCAGGTCGCCGTCCATCCGGGTGGCGACCACGCCGGGCAGCCACATCCGGGTGGCGGGTAGATCGGCCAGGACGGCCCAAACGTCGTCCTGGCCGGCGTTGATCTCCACGATGTTGGTGACCGTTGTCGACATGGTGCTGGTCCTTTCATCACATGGCGGGTTCAACCGTTGTGACGGCACCGCGGGTACCGATTCGTCGCGGCCGGCAAACACGGTGGCGACACAAGGGGCGTCGACGCGTGTTGACCTCGCCCGGCGCCCCGTCGAGGTCGGCGACGCGTCCGGGTCAGCCGGCCGGCTCGGTGGGCGGGGCGGGCTGATGCAGCCGGGCCGCGCGAAGCGTGAGGTAGCGCTGCTCGGGCAGGCTCGCGGTCCGGCGCGCCGCCCGCAGGTAGGACTCTCTGGCGGCGACCGGGTCACCCGCGCGTTCGAGCAGGTGCGCCCGTACCGCGTCGAGACGGTGGGTGTGGGCCATCCGCGCGTCGGTGTCGAGGGTGCCGAGCAGGGCGAGCCCGGCCGTGGGCCCGTGCACCATGGCCGCGGCGACCGCGCGGCTGAGCGTGACCACCGGCCCGGGCGCCACCTGGGCCAGGACGTCGTACAGGGCGAGGATCTGCGGCCAGTCCGTCTGCTCGTCGGTCGGGGCCTCGTCGTGGACAGCGGCGATCGCCGCCTGCAGCTGGTAGGGACCGACCGGGACGGTCCCCAGGGTCCTGGTCAGCAGCGCTACCCCTTCGGCGATCGCGGCGGCATCCCACAGCTCGCGGCGTTGCTCCGCGAGGGGCACGATCGACCCGTCGGGGTCGGTCCTGGCCGCCCGGCGGGCGTCGGTCAGCACCATCAGCGCCAGCAGCCCAGCCACCTCACCGTCGCCGGGCAGCAGGCGGTGCAGCAGCCGGGTCAGCCGGATCGCCTCGGCGGTCAGGTCGGTACGGTGCAGGCCGGGCCCGGAACTGGTGGCGTAGCCCTCGTTGAAGACGAGGTAGAGCACCTGGAGGACAACCCCGAGCCGGGCGGTGCGCTCCTGCTGCGGCGGTAGCTCGAACTGTGCGCCGGCGTCCCGGATGCGCTGCTTGGCCCGGCTGACTCGCTTCGCCATCGCGGCCTCGGGAACCAGGAACGCCGCCGCGATCTGCGTGGTCGTCAGGCCGCCGACCGCGCGCAGCGTCAGCGCCAACTGCGACGGGGGCGACAGCGCAGGATGGCAGCACAGGAACAGCAGCACGAGCGTGTCGTCAGCCTCGGAAGGCCGCCGGTCGGCGTCCTGGGCTTCGTCGGAAGGCCCACGGCCGGTCGGATCGAGCGCCGCCACGCTCTCCCGGCGGCGCCGCGCGCTCTCAGCGCGCCACATATCGACCAGCGATCGGCCGGCCACCGTCAGCAGCCAGGCCCGCGGTCGGTCCGGCACCCCCTCGGCCGGCCACTGCAGCGCCGCAGCGAGCAGCGCCTCCTGCACGGCGTCCTCACACGCGTCGAACTGCCCATGCCGGCGCACCAGCGCGCCGAGGACCTGCGGCGCCAGTTCGCGCAGCAGGTCCCCGATCCGGTGGTCGGTGTTCACCGCACCGGCGGCCACGCCGGGCCACGCAGGCCGGTCACAGCTGCGGGGCCTCGTCGCCGTGCATGAGCTGCCGGACCTCCATCGGGTACTCGGTGTACGCGACGACCTGCGACGCGATCTCGATCGCCCGTTCCTCGCTCACCTCGACGATCCAGTACCCGGCGAGGGACTCCTTCACCTCGGCGAACGGACCGTCCGTTGGCACCGGGGTACCGCCGGTGAAGCGGACCGTCTTGGCCTGGCTCGGGTCCACCAGCCCATGTGAGGCGACCACCTCGCCGGCCTCCTTCAGCTCGGTGTCGAGCTTCATCATCAGCTCGTGCATGCCCGCGATCCACTCAGGCGTCCGGTCCCGCAACGTGGCGCCCAAACCCCCGAACATCATGATCATGTACTTCATCTCTCGGTCCCTTTCCTCCGGCGCCCGGGGCGGGCGCGCCCCGTGGTCGGAGCGGTCGCCCGGTTCTGGACATCCCGGCGGGAAATTTCAGACCAAAATGCGCCGGCCCTCCCGGCCCGGGGTTCGCTCGGGTTCATCCTCCCCAGGGAAGGATGGCTGGCCCGTTACCGGCAAGGCGCCACGAAACGGCCGCAACAACCTCGGCCCGCCGCCAAGTTCGTTCGTCCTAGGCGACCTGGGCCGTCTCCTGTTTGTCGTCGCGACCCCGGCCGGGCATGGGGTCCCACTGCTGGTGGATGCGGCTCATCAGGGGTGAGGAGATCATGAAGTCTGCGGTGGCCCGGTTGCAGGCGACCGGGATGTTGCAGACCACCGCGACCCGCAGCAGGGCCTTGACGTCGGGGTCGTGCGGGTGCGGCTCAAGCGGGTCCCACAGGAAGACCAGCAGATCGATCTCGCCTTCGGCGATGCGGGCGCCGATCTGCTGGTCGCCGCCGAATGGCCCGC
This sequence comes from Streptosporangiaceae bacterium, assembly GCA_036005525.1. Classification (GTDB taxonomy): domain Bacteria; phylum Actinomycetota; class Actinomycetes; order Streptosporangiales; family Streptosporangiaceae; genus UBA9676. The sequence continues at coordinate 7,093 of DASYQM010000308.1, read as the reverse complement.
TGCGGAAGCAGGTGACCGGCAGGCCGAGCTGATCGCGCAGCAGGCGGCCGGTGGTCGCGGTCGCGAACAGCTGATGCCCGGTGAGCAGGGCCAGGTTGTACTCGGCCCACTCCAGCATGTCCGGCTTCTTGTTGTCGTGCGCGATGAGCGCGATCCGCCGCCCGGTGGGCGGTGGCAGGTCATTGACCACAGAAGATCCTTTCGGAACGCTTTCGGGTACCCGTCAGCCGGGTCCGGGCCGGTTCGGCGTGCCTGTTGGCGGCGCCGTGGTTGCCCGGTCGGGCTTGGCCGTCTTGCAGCTGGGCTGGCGTACATGGCGCGGCCGATGGCCGGCCAGGACGCTCCCCGCTCACTGGCTGTAACTCGCGCTGGTCCCGATGTCATCCCGGCCACATCCGCGGGTTGTTCCCCGCGCCGGGAGAACCTCCGCCCTGCGGGGTCCGCGACTATCACGCTCATTGGTGCCTGGCCGGGGGAGTACGGCACTGCGCCGCGCGGATTCGAGCGCGGGCAGCGGTGACTCCCCGAGCAGCAGATCCAGGCCGCCGAGAACCGGATGGAAAGGACGGGAATGCCGAAAGAGGCGCCTCCCCTTGCCGCCCGGCCACCAAAGGTTCGGTCGCCGGACCGGGATCACCCCGCTGGGTTTCCCGTGCGCTCCCCGCCCCAGACTCGAAACACGAACCGGCCCCTGTCAAACCTCGCGGGCCCCCTCGACCGTCCGCCGCGCCGGGCACCTTCCCGGTGAGCGCGAACGCGGCCAGACTGAAGCGATGGGATTCTACGAGAACCAGGTTCTTCCCCGGGTGACGGACCTGGTGATGCGCAACCGCGAGTTCACCGCCATACGGGCCCGTGTCGCAGCCGGGCTCGACGGCGAGGTGCTGGAGATCGGGTTCGGCTCGGGCCTGACTGTCCCCCACTACCCGCGGGGGGTCACCCACGTCCATGCGGTCGACCCGGCGACCGCGGGCCGCAAGCTGGCGGCCAGGAGGGTGGCAGCGAGCAGCGTGCCGGTGGAGTACGCCGGCCTTGACGGGCAGGCCCTTCCGCTGGAGTCCGCCAGCGTGGACCACGTGCTCACCACCTGGACGCTGTGCACCATCCCTGACGTCGAGCGCGCCCTGGGTGAGATCCGCCGGGTTCTGCGCGCCGGCGGGCTGTTCCATTTCGCCGAGCACGGCCGCTCGCCCGATCCCACGGTGGCACGCTGGCAGGACCGGATCAGCCCCCTGCAGCGCCGGGTCGCCGGAGGGTGCCGCCTCAACCGGCCGATCGGCCAGCTCGTGGCCGACTCCGGGCTCGAGCTGACCCGCATGGAAAACTACTACACGAACGGCCCGCGGCCGTTCGGGTACATGTTCGAAGGAGTGGCAATCAAATCCTGACCCACGTCTGCACGAGAATCCCTCGTGCCCGCCGCCCGGGGGCGTCGGCCATGGGGCCTGTATGCGGCGGCATGGCCACGTCCGGCACATGTCAACCGCCCAGGCGGCCGGGAACGGAGTAGTGCAGGCCCGGTGGCACCGCGGCAGCTGATCGGGATAGACCTTCTGACAGGCGGCCAGCCTGCGATCGCCTCCGCGGCAGCGGCACACCTGCAATCGTGGCCATCCAGGGCGAGATCAACTGCCGCCCTGCGCATGGGCAGTAGCCGGCGTCCGCGCCAGGCCAGGGACGAATCGCGCGGCCTGCCGTGAAAATCAGCAATGAACCAGCCGGACGCCTGCGCATGGTGGGCGAATGAGATAACGACGTCGGCGCCGTCGGCGCCGGTGCGTCTGAGTGGTGACGATGGGATTACGATGCTCACTGCCAGCGGCACGCCGGCGTTGCCATCCGTGGCAGGAGGCAGATGGATCGATCAGGCCAGCCTCGACCTCGCGGGGCCGGGCCGGTGCGCTCTCCTTAACCAGGTGGACCAGGTGTCCGATGCGGTCAGCGGCAGGGTGTGTAGGGGATGTCGTAGAGGTTGGCGTCTTTGAGGATGGAATTGAAGTTGTAGCTGGCCGAGTTCGCCTGGGGGCAGAATTTCGCCGTGGCCAGCTTGTACTCGACGTTGAACACGGCCTTGCCGTATGTCGCTGGCCAGGCCTGCAGCCCGGGTGCGGGGAAATTGCACTCCCGGTATTGCCAGCACTGCTCGTTGATGGCGAAGTCGAAGTAGGGTTGGAGGTCGCCGGCCTGCCCGAGGTCGTTCTTGAGCCCGGCGGCCAACCCGGCGGTGTGCGCCAGGTTGGCGATCGCGGCGTCGAACTGCTCTTGGGTGGCCGCGCTGATCGCCAGCCCGGTCTTGTTCTGGTAGGCATCGACGTCGTCGAACTCGACGGCATCCGCCCCGGCCGAGCGGGCCTTGGCGAGCCGGGCGGCGAGTTCGTCGAGGATGAACTGCTGGGCGGTCTGGGTTTGCCCGGTGTTCGGGTTGGTCCCGGCGACGTTGGTGTTGACGTTCAGCCAGAACTCGTCGCTGAACCCGCTGACCGGCTTGCCGAACAGGCAGCCGCCGCAGCTGGCGTTGAAGCTCTGATATTGCGGGTAGTCCGGCCGCCAGGTCTCGGCCGTCCCGGCGTCTATGTACCCGATGGCCTTGTCGCCTTGCGCGTGCAGGGCGCTGACGGCCGCGGTATTCAGCACGCCGTAGTTGCTGGGCGTGTAGCACTTGCCGTCCTGGTAGGTGTCGATGTCGAAGACCGAGGGCGCCACCTGCTGCCCGGTCGCAGACGACGTGCCGGTGATGGCCGTGTTGATGAACCCGGTAGCCGGATACAGGCATTGGCCGGCCGCGTTGACCGAGCCCTGCAGCTGGTATTGCCAGCGTGAGGCGACCGGCGGCTGCCAGCACGAGCCCGCCGACGTGTTGCACGGCACCGGTGCGGGCAGGGCGACCGCGGTCGGCGCCGCCGGACGGGTCATCAGCTGTATGGGTCCGGCCCAGGCAGGCGCGGCGGCGATGGCCGACGTGACAAGCACGGTCCCGATCAGCAATCCGAGCGCGCGAGCGCCGCGCACGCTTCGGTCCATGACCACCAAGTGAGCGGGACCGGCCATCAGGTCGATGACGACGTGGTGGCCGCGATCCCGCCGGCTCAGCCTGCCCAGGCCGATCCCGGACCTGCCACCAGCCGGACCACAGCTCAGGAGCACTCCGGTGGTCCTGCTTGGTGTCTGCGCATACAGCCAGCTGCCGCCGGAAGCAGCCGCTTGCGGGACGCCGCCAGATATCCATGGGATGACGGGGCACCCGCCAGCACCTGGCCCGTGATACTCGTCCAGTCACCTCGCAGCGCACCGGTCGATCACGGGCTGCGGACTGACCACTTGCCTGCGAGGCGCGGCCAAGGCGTCCAGCTCGGTCCATGGCCTGGCACGAGTCCCTCCGAGCGCGCCCAGTCAACAGCCCCTCCCGATCTTGCAGTGGCCGTCACTTGCTGCCAAATCTGCTGCCAATGGACCTCGTCACGGCGGCGCGCGCGCCGGGCACACTCTGAAGCAGATGATCCAGAATGGGCATGAAGCAAGCCCGGGCCGCGGTCAACCCTGGTCAGGACGGGACCCGCCAAGGATCGGAGACTCAAGTGAAACTGATGGAGTTGAAGGACAAGACCACGCTCTCCCGGGAGGAGGCGGCCGCGCGGCTGCACGCGATCGCTGACGAGCTTGCGTCAAGCAATGATGTCGTGATCGAGCGGGAGGACATGCGGTTCGTCGCACACGTCCCCGATCAGGTCAACCTGAAAGTGGAATTCGAGATCGAAGACGACGGCACCGAGCTGGAGATCGAGCTGACCTGGTAGTCAACAAGGCACTGGGGACACTGCCGCGGGCCCGCCAACTCACCGATTTCCGGTCAGCAGGTCGTGGATGTTGGGTCCTCAGTCCTGCTGGGCTGGCGCCTGCCCGGCCGGGCGGGAGGCAGCGCGCGGGGCCAGCCCGGTGAGGCGGCACAGGGCAGCGAACCCATCGTCGGTGCCGGGCCAGTGGCGCTGGATCGCCGCGATGCCCGCCCGGCGCGCGACCGAGCGCAGCACGAATGCCACGATGATGGCGTCGTCGGCGTAGCCAACCACCGGAAGGAAGTCGGGTACCAGGTCGATGGGAAAGGCCAGGTAGGCCAGCAGCAGCGCGAGCCGTACCCGCACGCCACGCGGCAGGCTGCGATCAGCGGCCAGCCTGGGCAGCAGCCGCAGCACATCGGGCAGCAGCCGCAGCGCCTCCCGCACCAGCGCGCCCCGCGGGCGCGCGATCACCAGCGCCACGATCAGCGCCACCCAGGCCAGCACCAGCCCGGCGGCGAGCCCGGCCAGCAGATCCCACCACCACGATCCGGTCAAGCTGAATCAACCTTCTCAACTACCACGCCGGTCAGCGTACCGGCCGCAACTGACAGAACTGGGAAGCTCTGGCTGGTTGATCGTGTATGTGGTGACGCCGCGACGGTAGGTGCCTTGATCCGCCGCGCACGAGAGCGACCGGCGGCCCGGGAACCCACGGGTCGGCTCCCGTGGGACACTGCCGCCGTGACCGCCGGCGAGGAAACCGTCCGCCGCGCCCTGCTGCGCCGCGGCTTCGCCTTGGAGTGGGCCACGCTCGGCTGGAACGTGGTGGGCATCGTGGTGCTGGCCGTTGCCGCCATCGCCGCCCGGTCGGTCGCGCTGGCCGGGTTCGGCCTGGATTCGCTGATCGAGATCGGCGCCTCCACCGTGGTGCTCTGGGAACTGTCTGGCACCGGGCAGGCCCGCCAGCGGCGGGCGCTGCGGCTGATCGGCGCCGCCTTCGCCCTGCTCGCGGTGTATCTGCTCATCCAGTCCACCTGGGTGCTGGCCACCGGCTATCGCCCCCGTCACAGCCTGGTGGGGATCGGCTGGACCGCGCTCACCGCGGCCGCCATGTTCGCGCTCGCCGCCGGGAAGGCCCGCACCGGGTCGGCGCTGGGCAATCCGGTGCTGCGCACCGAAGGCCGGGTCACCCTGGTCGACGGCATCCTCGCCACCGCGGTCCTGGCCGGCCTGGCTCTCAACGCCGGCCTCGGCTGGTGGTGGGCCGACCCGGCCGCAGGCTACGTGCTGGTCTTCTACGCCGCCCGCGAAATCCGGGCCATCTTCCCGCCCGGAACATAACCCGCGCCCACCCAAAGCCGCGTCCGGACTCCCGCTCAGTAGGCAAGGCGGTGCCGCACGCGCGAGGCACATGCCAAGGGCCTCCATGGGCAGCATTCCGCGCGGGTGCGGCACGCATGGGCCTGGCTTCACCGGGGTCGCGCTTTCCCAGCGTCACCGCGGCCGCGATGAGGACGGCGGTGGCGTAGGCGCAGAAGACGGCGAAGCCCGGCCAGGGGGCAGCAGATGCGGGGTGGCGGGGGTGAACTTGGTGTGGCCGATGATTGCCTGGCCGGCGTGGGACGGCAGGTACGGGATGACCGTGTCCTGCCAGCTGGCCGGGAGCACGTTCGCCAGCCCCGGGAGCACGAACACCAGCGCAGCGACGGCGGCGACCGCCCCGGCGGTGCTGCGGATGAGGGTGCCCAGCCCGGCGGCCAGCAGCGCCAGCACGGCCAGGTACAGCCCGGCGCCGGCGACCGAGCGAAGCGCGCCGGGGTCGCCGAGGTGCACGTGGATGCCCTTGCCAGCGTAGATGCGCTGGTCGCCGAGGAAGGTCAGGAAGGAGGCGGCGATACCGGCCGGGCGCTGCGGCGCGGCGGCGAAGGTGATCCGGATGGAGCCGGCTGCGTACTCGCTGGTCACCGTGAGGACCCCGAGGACCCCGAGCGGCGAGCTGGGCGAGGAAGGAGCCGCTCAGGCCATAGGCGGCGGGGCGGCACACCCGCGGGTCGGCCCTGCTGGGCTTCGTCAACGACAACGCCGCCTACCTCGCCGGTCGCATCGTTACCTGCCAGCGGGCCACCGATGCTGCCGTCCCTGGGCCTGCGTCCAGCCTTCCGGCTGATAAACGCTGGCGCCGCAAAGTGGGAACATCAGAGTTCGCAGTAACCCCGAGGGGACCCAGCAGCGGGCGCGCCGACCGTCGGGCGCGGTCGAGCCAAGCTCACCATGTCGATGCGGAGAAGCAGCACATGTCCATCCCGCAACCGCAGCAGCGGGCCGGCACCGAGGGTGCCAGCCAAGGGCCGGACAGACCCGTGAAGATCGCGCTCGTCCTCTACTAGGGTCACCGGCCTGGACATCATCGGGCCATTCCAGGTGCTCGCCGGTGTGCCCGGCCATGACGCCGTGTTCGTGGCCGCCGACGCCGGGCCGGTGACCGACGGCACGGGCCGCTGCCCGCTGATCGCAGCGACCGCCCTCGCGGAGCTGACGGCGCCCGATGTCTCGTGGTCATCGGCGGCAGCCTGCCCGAGGAGGATCCCGGCGAGCACGTGGTGTAATGGCTGCGCCAGGTGCACCCCACCGCTGCCTGGACGGCCGCGTGTGCACCGGTTCGATCTACCTGGCCGCCGCCGGGATCCTCGACGGGCACGAGGCCAGCACTGACTGGGCACACGCCGAACAGCTGGAACGGGGGGTGCCCGCTGCACCGAGCAGCGGGTGGTGGAACGCGGAACGGTGATCACCGCCGCGAGCGTATCGGCCGGCATCGACATGGCCCTCACCGTGCTCGCCCGCATCCATGGCCCGCAACACCCAGATGGCCCAGCTCGGTATCGAATACGGCCCAAGCCCGCCCTTCGACCCCGGGTCACCGTCCAAGGCACCGGCCCAGATGGTGGATTACGTGCGATCATTGCTCACCACGCCGCTGTGCCCGCTCCACCGGGCGGGCTCTGGGGCGGCCACGCAGACGCGGGCGGAAAGCGCCCCGCACGCGCGAACAACGCCCCCGGCCGCAGCCAAGTGGGGCCGCCGCCGAGCAGAAGGAGCTCATCACGGAGGCAACCCAGCCGGCGCATCCCGCCCGGCCCGTGCCGACGGCTCCCGCCCGGTCCCGCAACGGCCTGGGTGTCGCCGCGCTCGTGATCGGGGTCGCCAGCCTGGTGGCGGCGATCTCTTTCGTGTTGTTCCCGCTGGGCTTGGTGGGGGGGCTGGTGGGCCTGGTCACCGGGATCGTCGCGCTCACCCGCGGCAGGCACCGGGGGGCG
>DASYQM010000307.1:0-2981 GCA_036005525.1 Streptosporangiaceae bacterium | reverse complement strand
GGTGCACTCGGACCGTACGGTGCGCACCCACCGCTCGGCATAGCAATTGGCCCGCGGCGTCCGCGGCGGAATCTTGACCGTCCTCACGCCCTCGTCGGCGAAGATCTCATCGAACACGCGAGTGAACTTGGCGTCGCGGTCGCGGATGAGGAAGCGACACGAGGCGATCCGGCCGCCGAGGTCCATGATGAGGTTGCGGGCCTGCTGGGCGGTCCATGCGCCATCCGGGTGGGCGGTCACGCCGAGGATGTGCACGCGCCGGGTCGCCACCTGCATGACGAACAGCACGTACAGGCGTGTGAGGAAGATCGTGTCCACGTGGAAGAAGTCGCAGGCCAGCAGGCCGCCGGCTTGGCTGCGGAGGAACGCCCGCCAGGAGGTGTCCAGATGGCGGGGAGCCGGCTGGTGGCGATGGGCCCGCAGGATCCGCCGCACGGTTGCCGCGCTGACGCGGTGACCGAGCCTGGTGAGTCCCCCGTGACCCTACGGTATCCCCAGGCCGGACGGTATCCCCAGGCCGGGTTCTGCTGCGCGAGCCGCAGCACCAGGTCCCGGATCTCCCGGCTGGTCCCAGGGCGCCCTGCTCGATTGGGATAGGTCCATGAACGTGCGACCAGGCGGCGGTGCCAGGCCAGCAGCGTCCCTGGCGTGACGAGCCGCCGGGATCGCAGCGCCGCTGGCAGCAACCTGGCCAGCGCGGATAGGACCGCCCGGTCAGCCCAGTCCGGCTTCGGCCGGGTGACCTGACGCCGCAGCACCGCCACCTCATGCCGCAGCACCATAATCTCAACGTTCTTGGACGCCTGGCCGCGGCCCAGCAGCGCGAGCCAGCCGAACACCCGGGTCACGATCAGGTAGAGCAGACGAAGAGCCATGAACCGCGATCCTGGCCGATGTGCCTGGCTGGCGAAGCAGCAGGTCATAGCCCCCGCGCCGAATTCTGGAGCGGTACAGGCATGGTGACGCAGCGGGCGCGGGAGGTGATCTGATCCCGGCGGCAGCCGGTCCACCACGACAGGCCTATCGCTGGATCGCGGTCCTGCAGTTTGCGCCAGAACCGGAACAGGTCGTCACGGTGGATGAGGCCGAACAGGGCGAGCGCGGGCGGCAGGCCGCATTGGGCGCTGTAGGCGAGGACCTGGCGGGCGCCGTGCCGCCACGACTTGTACGGCTCGACTTCGAAAACGGCCCGGCTGGTCAGCACATCAGGTCTGTCGCATGGCAGGCAGGCCTCGGTGAGGCCACCCAGCTGGACGGCGAGCACGTCGCGGACCCAGTGCTCTTCCAACCGGCCGCCGGATGCGCCGGGGGCCGTACCGCGGACCGTGCGCCCATCGGGGAGGGTGATGGCGCGCTGCAGCTAGCTGTGGGCGGTCTGCGGGCAGACTTGGAGCTCGGCGGCCAGGTCCTCCCAGGCGGGCCCGCTGAGGGTGGCGTCACTCATCCCGGGTCCTCGCCGAGGATCTCCGCGCGGTCGCGGCGGATCTGGGCGAGGAGCTTCTCCGCGTCGCGCTGGATCTCCGCGTTCGGGACCGGCTGGCCGTCCTCGCCGTAGACGATCTCACCGTCCACGACGGTCGGCCCGGGGTCGGCGATGACCGCCGAGGCTACGCGTTCGGCGTACTCCAGCGCGGCGAGCTGGCGGGAGCGCCAGGCCGCGGCCTCGTGCAATTCCTCCATCCGGGCGTCGATCTCCGCGCGCCGGTCGCCTTGGTTAGTCATCCTCAGAGACCTCCATTTCCGTATCTGGGCGGGCCCGCTGATCCCGGGCGGGCTCGGACAGCGTGGTGATGGCCGCCAGCGCGAGCGCCTGCTCAGGCTGGCCCAAGTCGTCCAGCACTGCGGTGAAGCATCGCGCGTACAGGTTCGGCCTAGACCAGGACCGGGCTGCGTTCGGTAGGGCGGCCGGGCCGCCCCGATCTGCGAGATTCCATGATCGCAGTTCATCCCGGAACCGGGCGCACACATCAGCGGGTGCCCACCTGATGATCAACCCGAGGACGTGGAGCGCCTCGCGGGTCTGCCCGGCGCGGCCTCGGCTCACCATGGCCCCTGCATCCACGGCACAGCCGCCGATCGGCACGGCGGTACCGCAAGCCCGGCACCGGGTGCAGTTGTATGTGGACAGCCACCAGTGCCGCTCGGGCACGTACCCGGCCGGGCCCGCCGAGGCGCGGGTTATGTACGCCTGGAGGAACGCGAACGCACCGGGCGAGACCTGGGAAAGCGGGTAGAAGGCGAACGGCAGCCCGGTCACGGTCGGCCTCGCAATGTCACGAGCAAGCACGGATGAACGTGGACCCAGGAAAGGTCAGCGAGTTGGCACTCGCGGTCGCCTGGCCGGATCGGCTTCCGGCAGACACTGCAGGTGCCGCCGGTGACGGAGATCCTCGCCTCGGTGGCGAGCGGTGGTGGAGGAATGCGCGGGCGCAGGGTGTCGGCCATCACTCTCCCCCGGGTGCGTCGTCATCGAGCGCCTGGCGTTCGGCCGGGGTGAGACAGTCGCCGCAGACCACCCCGATCAGCGCACCATCCGAGCCCACTAACCGGGCTTGATCATGTTGCGTTCGCCTGCCGCGACCGCGGCGAGCTGCAGGCATGGGCCGCGCGCCTGGACGAGCTTGGCATCGCCCACGGCGGAATCAAGGACGCCCACTACGGCTCTGGTGTCTCCTTCCGCGACCCGGACGGAATCGCCCTCGAGTTCTTCGCACCGCCCGCCTGACCCACGGCCGCCCAGCCCGCGCATAAGCCGCATACCGGCGCGCGGCGCGGTGAGCGAACGAAATCGTTCCCAGCCGATGAGGCACACCGCCCGCCCTGGTAGCCGCCGGAAACTCTGCCCCAGGGCTCGGCCCGGCGAGCAGATCGAGACCTCTTTGCTGTCAAGTGCTTCCCGCGAGGTTTCTCCGCGCGCTGGCTTTGATCGTCGTCGCCTTCCTCTTGCTATCGGCCACTGGCCGTAGGGTGGTGTGAGGTCC
>DASYQM010000306.1:0-3098 GCA_036005525.1 Streptosporangiaceae bacterium | reverse complement strand
CTCGCGCAGCTAGGCCAGGTCGTAGGCGGGGTGGCCGACGAACTCTTCCAGGGAGGCGGCCAGGCGGGCAGAGTCGCGGGCCAGCCAGCCGGCCAGGAACTGCAGCATTTCGGCGAGCTCGGCCGCGTCTGCGGTGTCCAGTCTCATGTCGGGCATCGGGTTCACCTCCTTCGGGGACGGGTGGCGTAGGCCTTGTAACGGTCGATCTCCCGGCTGGTGGTGCGGGGCACCTCGGCGACGGTGTCCCCGTCGATGACCAGCCGGAAGCTGTTCTTCTCGTAGGCCACGGTGACGATCTTGCCCGCGTGGCTCATCCCCACGTGGATCTTCTGCTTGGCGACCATGATGCCGCCGCGGCTGGAGACCCGCCGCTGCACGGTCAGGGCGGCTTCGGGCAGCGGGGCGGGCCCGGCCAGCCGGACGCCCTGCAGCCGGTGCCGCTGGCCGGGCGGGATGGGGCAGGCCAGGGTGCGCCACAGCTTGCCGTCCTGGGTGATGACGTGCATCAGCTGGCCATCGAGGCGCAGCCGGGCCCGCTGCCCGGCCAGCGGGAAGCCGACCAGCACCAGCCGGTTCAGCAGGGTGACCCCGCCGGTGCCGTTGACCAGCCGGTCCACCTCGACGCACTTGCTGGCGGCCAGGGCGCCCGGGGAGGGCCCGGCGGGCGGCGGTCCGGCCGGGCGGGCGTCCGCGCGGCGCAGCCGGGCCAGGTCGACCTCGGTCAGCCGGGACGGCACGGTCTTGACCCGCCAGCCGCCGATGCTCAGGTGCACGCTGGTGGTGTCCATCCACAAGGTGACCGTCTGCCCAGCGCGGGCCGGGCTGAGCCAGAACTGCTGACCGCCGACCCACATATTCCCGCTGGGCGGGACCACCCGGTCCACCTCGACCGCATCCGGCCAGCCCGCTGGTTCTGCAGCGGCGGGAGTGTCATCAGGCGCTGGCACGGGCTGATGACGGGTTCCAGGTCAGCGGGCGCCCACAGGGACAGCGCACCAGTTGCCTCCGGTGAGGGCCGGAATCTGGACGCGGGGGTGGCCATGTCCAGCGACTGGTGCGGCCGGTCGTGGTTGTATTCGTGGCGCCAGGCATCGACCGCGGCCTGCGTGGCCTCGGTCGTGGCGAACGGCCCGGCGTCCTCCAGGAAGTCGGTCTGCAGGGTCTGGTGCCAGCGCTCCACCTTGCCGATGGTGGTCGGCGAGTACGGCTTGGTCAGCAGCTGCTTGATCCCGTTGCGGCGGCAGATCCGCTCGAACAGCACCTCGGCGGGGCGGGGCTTGCCGAACCGGCCGGTGAACTGCTTGCCATTGTCCGTCAAGACTTCATCGGGAATGCCGTAGACGGCCATCGCGGCCACGAACGCCCGGCAGACCGCGCGGGCGGTGGCCCGGCGGACCACGGTGGCGATCACGCAAAACCGGGAATGGTCATCGATACCGGAGATCAGCTTGAGTTCGGTGCCATCGGCCAGGAACACCGACCCGGTGACATCCATCTGCCACAGCTGCATCGGCTCCTCCCGCTGCCAGCGCCTGTAGTCCTGGCGGCGGCGCTTCCGCTTCCGGGCAGGCACCAGGTGATGGCGGACCAGCACCCGGTAAACCGTGGACCGGGACGGCACCGGGCTGATGCCCGCCTTGCCCAGCTCGAACACCAGCCTGCGCGGACCCCACCGCGGATGCGCCCCGCGCAGCTGGCAGATCAGCGCCTCGACCTGCGCGTCCAGCTGCCGGGGCTGGAAACGCGGCCGGTGAGAGTGAGCCGCCAGACCTGCTAACCCATCACGGTCATACCGGCCCAGCCAGCCGTGCACCGCCTGCCGGGACACCCCATACCGGCGAGCCACCTCGGTCACCGGCGCACCGGACACAACCTCCATGACGGCGTGATAGCGCTGCTCCATGACGCTCAACTCCACGAGCATGGCCCGGCCACCCCCTGCCGCGAACGACCTCACGACGGGCCATGCCCGGGCGGGCGGTGTCAAGCATCAGGTGAAGCCAACGTGTCAACCATCAGCCGGAGTCGGACAAGTTTCATAGAGCTCCACAGGCGGATGGGAGGAGGGGTTCGAAGCCGCTTCCGCGCCGCTTCAGCCGCCGAGGTTGTCGGCGGGAAGGCGCAGTGGCCTGCGGCTTGTCCCTGCCCGTCGTGACCGCTCGTGCCGCCGGAGACCAGCGGTTCCCGATGCCATGCGGACCAGCGCGGACCGGGTGGACCGGCACCTCAGCGCGGACCATACTCAGGTGCATGACAACGCCCGCCCCGAGGTGCCCGACCTGCGGCGCCCTCCTCCCCCATGATGCGCCTTCGCTCTTGGCGCCTGGCGAGCGGCTCACACCATGGATGATCCATGACCTGCCAAGGATCGCCTGGGTTGTGGAATACCGCGCAGCAGAGTTGACCGACGAGGAGCGGCAGATCGTGCGCGATGCGACCGCCCGGATGCTGCGCGCCCTGGAGCACGACACCGTTTGAGCTGATCGCCACCGCCAGGTGGCTCAGCTCCGCGGACGGTCTTCGCGGTCCCTCCGGCCGCGAACGCCGTTGGGCGTTCCGCTCCGTCCGCGACCAGCGACCGCATCTGCCGGCCGCGCCTGGCAAGGTCGATCCCTGCGCTAGAAGAACCGCGAGCTTGGGAAGCTCCCTCGGACCGCTCGGTACGGGCCGATCCTACAGCTCGGAGCGCATGGGCATAAACCGTGGTTGTCCGTGGATGACCGCTGCGGACCGATGTGTAGGGCACGTCGGGGGCACGGCCGGGGAGGACGGCGGTGCTCGAAGCTTGGCGCGATGGTCACCAGCTCGGCCGCAGGGCGAGGCAGTCCTCGACGACCACGTGCCTCGTTGGCAAGCGCTCCGCAGGAGGCGTGGCAGGTACTGCGGCGATATCCATCGCCATCAGCCGATCCACGCCACACCGACAGTCCTAAAGAGTTTTGCGGTGTAGGGTGACATGGAGATGTCGTGGTAGGAGCACGAGCCTATGGCGACCCGCCGCAAACCAACCGCCGAACGCCGGGACCGGCAGGCGTTCCAGGAACGCCGCCTGCATGCCGCCGAACTGTTCGCCCAAGACGTCCACCAGGCCGAGGTCG
>DASYQM010000305.1:0-2691 GCA_036005525.1 Streptosporangiaceae bacterium | reverse complement strand
GCTGCAACCGCCACACCGGTGCGCCCTCAGCTAGCAGCCCGGCAATCCGCTGCCTCTCCTCACCCGAGATCCGATCCATGCAACACCTCCGCCAGATCCAACTCGATCAAGACGGTGTTGCGTTGAATCCCTGAGACCAAGGGGTGATTTGTGTGCGGCCACGGGGGTGGCCGGCACGGCTGACCGGCCTCCGATTCAGCAAGTAGCCGAGATGAGTGCGCCGCGCACATGCCCGGATCGCGTGCAGGGCTGTCCGGCGGTGGCCGAGAATCCGATCTCGGCGAGGGGGTGGGATGCGGGCTGTTCCTGCGTTGTGACAGCAGGCGTCTGCGGCACCGGCCGCGTGCTCGTCCAGGCGACTCGCGGAGATCCCGAACAGAGATGATCACGGCGCCCCGGTGACGGGACGCGTGCGTCAGGACCGCCCATGAACGCGCCGCCCGGGCCCGCTCCTCGCCGCGGCGCGGCCATCTGGGGGCGGGTTCCCGGGCCTGGCTTTCCTTACTAGCCCTCGCCGCGCCCGCTGCTGTGCGGGTCGCCATATCCGAGCCCGGCCAATGCCCGGGATCCAGCGCCGGTCATCTACCCGGCAGCCGCGGGCTGAAGTAATAACCTGGGGGGTGCCGGTGGGCATACGATCAGTCCCGCACCGGTGCCGGGAGGGCCATATGCGGATCAGCGACGTACTTCGCGTTAAGGGCGGGCAGGTCGTCACCGTCACCCCGGACACCGACGTGCGGCACCTTCTCACGGTGCTCGCCGAACACCAAATCGGTGCCGTCGTCGTCTCTCACAACGGCACCTCGGTCGAGGGAATCGCCAGCGAGCGGGATATTGTCCGGGCGCTGGCCCAGCGAGGCGCCGCGGTGCTGTCTGAGGCGATCACCGCTATCTACACAGCCGAGGTGCACACGGTTACGCCAGAGACGCCAGTTGAGGAGGTCATGCGCATCATGACCGAGCACCGGGTACGGCACGCGCCGGTCGTGGTTGACGGCGGCCTGCGGGGGATCGTGAGCATCGGCGACGTGGTGAAGAACCGTATCGACGAGCTCGAAACCGAGCAAGCGCACTTGACCAACTACATCACCGGTACCCGCTAACGCGCCGGCTCAGCCCGCAGACGCCTCTAACGATCTCCCGGCAGCCTCCTAGAGGCAAATCCGCACATGGTTGATATGCAGGGACGTCCGTGCCAGCGAGCGGACATTGATGATGTGGCCGATCGGGGTCGCCGCCGCCTCCGGCCGCCCAGACCCAGTCGGTCACGTCAAGCGGCGTCGGTGGATGGTCACTGAGCGTGGCACCGCTTCCGGTAAGGCGGCGCGCGTAGCCGCCGCTCTGGGCGGCCATCGTGTGCTCCCGACCAACACGGCGGGCCCGTCCAGAATTGGGCATTTTGCGCGGGTGAGCCGGCACGCCGTGCGGCCGCTGTTCTGCTTCGAGCATGTCCATGGCCTTGTGGAAGGCGGCCCGTTCCTGGGGCGCTAGCCGGTCGAGGATCGGGGCCAGAGGTTGCGCGGCGCGGTCGAGCCATTGCTCGATGAGAGCGTTCTTGGCGGGTGTGATCTGCACGATCGTGCTCCGCCGGTCGCCGGTGTCGGCTTGCCTGACGATGAAGCCCGCCCGGTCACGGCCTGGCCGCCGGCCCTGCCGACAGGGGTCATCGGAGCTCGTTCGCGGTTGGGATGGCGACCGGTCAGCCGTCGGGCGCAGGGGGCGCTGGCGCGGGTCGCGGTGGTGGTCCGCCGATTAGCTCGATCAGGCCCAGCACCACCACGATGGTCACCGCGGCGGCCGGGTGGCCCCAGAAGACGAAGATCAGCGCGGCCAGCGCGACCGCCCCGACGCGCAGCGCATGCCGGTGCGTGTAGGTCCACCTGCTGGCCGGGCCGGTGGATTCGCCGCCGCGGATCCGGCCGAGGCCGGAGGTAAACGCCGAGCGGGTCCGCACCGCTGCGGCGGACGGCCCGGTGAAGAACGCGCCTATGGCCACGATCAGGCCCACCACCAGCAGGGTGCGCAGCGCGGTCTTGATAAACCGGCCCAAGATGTCGAAGGCGGCAGCGGCCGCGTCCGCGGACGCGCTGGCGGGCACGCTGCCCAGGTAGATGGCCCGGGCGATGGTCAGGCCGGCGCCGAGGGCCAGCATGGACGCGGCGAACCCGAGCCCGGCGCCGATCAGCGCCCGCCGGTGGCCCCGGGCGGCGGCCACGCCGAGGCCGAGCAGCGCCAGCGTCACGACCGGCAGCACGATTTTCAGGTCGTTGATGAGCCGGTAGGCCTTCTGCGCCTTGACCAGGTTCTTGGACGGGAACAGCGCGATCGTGGCATGGACGATGGGGATCTTGCCCGCGATCGCCAGCCCGCGCGCGACCAGGTCCTTTTTGGCGACGGCCTCCAGCGGCGCGATGTCGAGGGTGACCTGGCCGTTGCTGACGCCGACGGCGCCGTTTTTGCCGCCGCTAGCGGACAGGACGGCGACGAGCTGCTGGCTGGCCACCCGGTTCACCTGAACCCACGCGTCCGCCATCCGCGGACCGGTGACGATCTTGTGGATGCTGCCGTGCACGAACCCGGCCACCCCGCTGGCCAGCGAGCCAGAGACGCCCTGCAGCAGCCCGCCGATCTTGGGCAGGCCCTTTGCCGTCAGCTCAGCCGCCGCCTGATCGGTCAGCCCCTTCACATCGA
>DASYQM010000304.1:0-3431 GCA_036005525.1 Streptosporangiaceae bacterium | reverse complement strand
GGTGCTCACCGACGAGGACCGCGCCGGCACCAGCTTCGGCGTCATCGTCGCCGGGAACGCCGCGGTCAGCGTGCACGGCCGGCCCGCGCGCACCCTGGGCCCCGGCGACTACTTCGGCGAGATGGCGCTGATCGACCACTCCCACCGGTCGGCGAAGATCACCGCCGAGACCGACCTGCGCTGCCTGCTGTTCGTCTCGTGGATCTTCCGCCCGTTCGCGATGCAGCACCCGGAGACCGCCTGGGCGCTGCTGGAGATGATGGTGCAACGCGTCCGCGACGCCGAAAACCGCTAGCCGTTCCCTAGGATGAGGCGACGGAGTACAGCCGCCATTCCCCGGGCACACCCCTCAGCTCCGCCAGGCCACGGTCAGTTCTACATACGCCGCGCCCGGGATGTGCTGGGCGAGGTAGGGGCCGTGCTCGACCGCATCCACGGATCGCCGCGCTGCTGGACCACCAGCGTCGGGGCGCTGACCACGGGCAGCACATCGCGCACGTCGATCGCCATGTTCATCCGGTACAGCGCCTCGTAGGTTGCAGGGCTGGAGCCAGAACGCATCTGACGCGCCTGGGCCCGGACCTCTTCTTCACCAGCGGACGGGTAGCCGTGGCGTATCAGCGCTTCCAGGCCGCCTGGCGTCACGAATGCTTCAAGGTCCTCCTCGAGTCCCTGCGCGCGTAGCGGGTCTCGGGCATATGCATGCCCATGGGCCGGCCCGTCGGACGGATCAGCCCTCGGCGGACTTCGCGTCGGCCTCGATCTCGGCGTTGTCGGCCTTCAGCTGCTTGGCCTCCACCTTCTTTGCCTTCTTCATGGCGTGCTCGATCTTCGACCCCATGTCGGACACGCCGACCACGACGAGGCCCGCCTGCCCGGCATCGAGGTGCTCGCCAAGCTCCTTGAGGTCATGGCGGCTCATCCCGGCGGCCGCGTGACCGGCGACCGCGCCGAGGACGGCGCCGCCTGCGGTGGTGAGCGCGATGAGGCCCCCGCCGATGGCGGCGAACGGGAACAGCGCCACGACCAGGCCGGTGGCCAGGCCTACGCCGCCGCCGAGCACGCCGCCGACCCGGGTCGGCGTCTCGTGCTTCTTGGTGATCTT
Organism: Streptosporangiaceae bacterium; assembly: GCA_036005525.1. GTDB lineage: Bacteria > Actinomycetota > Actinomycetes > Streptosporangiales > Streptosporangiaceae > UBA9676. The sequence continues at coordinate 2,326 of DASYQM010000304.1, read as the reverse complement.
CACCTTCCCGCCGGCGCGGCGCTCGATCACGGCCGCGTCATAGGAGTCGATCAGGCCCGCCTTGGTGTGCAGGTCCTTGACGAGGTCGTAGTCGGCGTCAGCGTCGCTGGCGTTGTCGTACACCCCGACATAGGCGATGAACGTGTCGACTGCCATCGTGATCCTCCCGTACCGAGCCTGCGGAGGCGGCAAGGTCCGGCCCCCTTGCGGCACATGCTAGCGCGTTACCGCTGGCCAAGATCGCATCAGTGTCCCCTGCGCCCGCGCCCCACCAGGAGCCCCTCGCTTCTCGTGCTGGACCGTGATCATGGGATCACTATCGTTCTTGCAGTAGCGATCCCATGATCACGCTCGGTCCAACCGCGGCCCGCATCATGATCATGATCAGAAGCGCAAGACTGGCGAACCTTGGTGGGCACAGCGCTAGCTGACGACCTGGCCGGCGAACAACTCGTGAACCTTGGCGGACAGCGCGTTAGCTGACGACCTGGCCCGGGTTCTGAGTGGTCACCGGCTGGCCGTCGCGCCAGGTGACGGCGCCGTTCACGATCACCAGGTCCACCCCCGTCGCCCGCTGGAGCGGGGCGGCATAGGTGGCGTGGGCAGTGAGGCCGCCGGGGCCGATCACACAGATGTCGGCGGCCATGCCGGGCGCGAGCCGGCCCCGGCCGCGCAGCCCGTAGGCGTCGGCGGCGTTGGCCGCCAGGTGGCGCGCCGCGTGCTGGTATCCGGTCGCGCGGCCGCCGACGAGGTAGTGCCCCGCGAGCCGGGCGAACGCGGCGTAACCGCGGGGGTGCGGGTGCTGGCCCTGGTAGATGCCGTCCGAGCCGGCGCAGTGGCGCTGCGACGACGCGAGCCAGGCCAGGTCGCCGTCGGTGAGCGCCGGCCGGTCCAGATGCGCGCCCACGTTGAGCCCGGCATCGATCAGGAGGTCGAGGACCCACTCGCCCGCCGGCCGCCGACTGCGGGCGGCCGCCTCGGTGACCGGCTGCCCGGCGGACTCCGCGGCGTGGGCAGGCAGACAGCCCAGATATACGTTGTGCAGGAATTGGTCGGTGAACTTCTCCTGGGTGAGCAGTGCCGCCCGCTGCCGCGGGTCGGCGAGCGCGGCTAGCGTGTGCTGCGGGCCGCGCGCCTGCAGGCCGGGCGGCAGAAGCAGCGATGCCAGGATCGTGCTGGATACCCGGTAGGGGTACATGTCGAAGGTGACGCCGACGCCCGCGGCGTCCGCCGACCGCAGCGCCGCCCCGATGTCGGCGGGGGCGCCCCACAGGTGGCTGGCATGCACCCGGACGCCGGCGCCGCGCCCGACGGCCACCAGCTCGTCCAGGCCGGACCCGACGTCTTGGCCGTAGGCACGCAGATGCGAAACGTACGGGCGTCCCGCCCCCGCCAGCGGGCGGGCGATGTCGGCCACCTCCTCGGCGCCGCCGAACCTGCTCGGCAGGTAGTCCAGGCCGCTGGACAGGCCGACCGCCCCGTCCGTGAGCGCATTCTCGACCTCACGCCGAGCGGCGGCCCGTTCGCTGGCGCCGAGCGGGCCAGGCGCCAGGCCGGCGACGTTGTGCCGGATCGTGCCCTGGGAAGCGAGGACGGCGACGTTCTGCGTCAGGCGCCCGGCCACCGCGGCCCGGTAGCCGGCCACGCTGAGGCCGTCGGCGGGGTCCAGGATGCCGTTGACCGGCGCGAAATACTGGTTCAGGTACCGCGCGGTGGCCGCCGTCGCGCCGATCCACGATTGCCCGTCCTGGCCGACCACCAGCGTGGTCACCCCCTGGGCGAGCGCGCCGTCGACCCGCCCGGCGGCCAGCAGCGGGCCTTCGGCATGAACGTGGGCATCGATGAAGCCGGGGCAGACCACGCTGCCCGGGGCCAGGTCGATCACGTCGCAGTCGGCCGGAGTGCCCCGGAAACCGATCGCGGCGATGCTCTGGCCGTCGATCAGGACGTCGGCCGGCACCGTCGTGGCGCCGATCCCGTCGGCTACCAGGCCGCCACGAAGCAGCGTCCGTGTGGTCAGATGCTGATCTCCTATCCGTCCCGGCCCGCCGGGCCCGAGCCACCGGGCCCGCGCCGCCTGGCCCGAGCCACCGCGCCCGCGCCGCCGGCACCCAGAAATCTACCTTCGGCCCGGCCGGCCCCTCGTCGCCGGACGCGCGTCCCGCCGGGGAATGCGACCGGCCGCGGCAGCGTCACAAATGGCGGCCGCGGAACGTCCTGTGGGCAAGTGACTCGGGGACGTGAGGAAGGCAGATGACGAACCAGGGCTGGCTGGCCGAGCAGTTCGAGCAGAGCCGCCCGCATTTGGAGGCGGTCGCCTACGGCA
>DASYQM010000303.1:0-6033 GCA_036005525.1 Streptosporangiaceae bacterium | reverse complement strand
TAGGGCGTCAATTCTTGCCATGTCCGCCCAACCCGCTTGGCGTGCTCAAATACTGCGCAGCCGGTGGCTCGGGGCTTCGCTGGCTAGCCTCGATGTTTCGCGATCTTGAGATGGTCGGCTGAGGCTGCGGCCGGTTGCTGTTTTCAGCGTGCGGTGGTGCCTGATGGCCCGGCTGTCGCGCCGGGTGGGCGGGGTTCCACGGCCCTGGGGTTGCCCTTTCTGGGGTAGGGGCGGTTTGGTGCTGGTCAGCCGGGCGCGAGGGCGTGCATGCGGGTGATCGCGACGGTGAGGTGGCTGGCCCAGGGCCAGGTCGCGGCGATGCGCAGCCGCAGGCGGTGGCCGCCGCGGACGAGCCGTCCGGCGGCGGAGAACAGGCGCAGCCGCAGGCGTTTGGGTTCCCACCGGCGGGCGGTGCCGTCGAGGGCGAGCATCTGCATCCAGGCGGTCAGTTCGCAGGCCATCGCCACAAGCTCGCACCAGATCTGGTTCTGCGCGAAGCCGTGCAGGGGCAGGTTGCGCAGCCCGGTGTCCTTGGCGGCGCGGATGCGGTCCTCACAGCGGGCGCGGCGGCGGTGGCGCAGCTCCAGATCAGCCAACTGCCCGCGTGTAGCGTCGGTGGCGAAACAGGTGAACCGGTGCCCGTCGATATCGGTGAACCGCAGCTGGGCGCCGGGGTGAGGGCGTTCTTTGCGGACGATGACCCGCATCCCCTCCGGCCAGCCGGCCAGGTCGAGCAGGCCGGTGAGCTCGGCGACCCAGGCACCCGGGCGCGCCTGGCCGTCAGCGTCATAGGCCGGCTCCCAGACCCGGTCCGGCAACTGCAAGATGGCTTCGGCCATGTCCTCGGTGATGGCCATGCCCACCGAGTAGTGCAGGCGCCGCCCGGGGCTGGCCAGCCAGGCCAGGAACTCATGAGTGCCGCCGCCAGAGTCGGTGCGGATCAGCACCCGGCGGCGCAGGCGGCGGGGCACCTGGGCAAGCGCCAGCCGGGCCGCCTCAATATGCTCACTCGCGGTGTTCGACCCGGCGTTGCCGGGCCGCAGCATGATGCCCAGCGCCTCCCCGGTTCCGGCGGCGCCGTGGTCAGCGAACGCGGCCAGCGGATGGAACCCGAACGTCTTCTTCCACGTCGCCGCCGCGTTCTCCTTCTCGGAGTGCGCGACCACAATCGTGGCGTCGATATCCACCGGGATCAGCGCCCCATCCGCACCCGGTGCCCGCTCACCGGCCAGCGCCCAGGCGCGCTCGCGGGCAGCCGCCCGCGCCGCGCGGATAACCCGCAGTGCCCGCGGCAAGTCCCCAGCCAGCGCACCGATCAGCCGGGAGACCACCGGGTCGGAGGCTACCAGCCCGCACAGGCCCGGCTGGGCGCGCAGCACCGCGATATCAGCCAGGCAATCCCCGCCCAGCGCCAGCGCCACCACCAGATCAGTGACGATCTTCCCCGGGTCATGCACCGCCCGCGGCGCCCGCCACCGCGCCAGCCCGGCCGACAGGCCCCGGCCAAGGCCCGTCAGCCGGGCCGCTTCCAGCAGCAGTAGCCCCCCCGCCTGGGAAACCAGCCCCCGGCCGTCAGCGGACACAGTGATCTTGCGGCGGCGCACGGTATTGTTCACCTGGAAAGTGCCTTCGGCTCGGCGCGGACAAGGACCTTAGACAAGCCCTATCCTCCCAGGCCAAAGGCACTTTTATATGCAAACGATCAAGGTCGGCCGGTCAAAGGCGAAAGCCCGAGGTTAGGTGTGCCGCTTCAGACTTGCAGCAAGAGCTATCCCACAGCGCAAGCGTTGCCGGTCGCCGCACCAGCTGGCGACCGCCGTAGCCGCGACGACAAGTTGGCACGCACGGCAGCCATACGCCAGTCACCGCGCTGCGTTGCCCAATAAAGCCGTAGTTAGATCGAGCACGGCGATCGCGCCGACTCCAGACGGCGTCGCCTAAGGCGTTGAGCCGTCCTGCATCGGCTGCATGTTCTTGATCATGACCGCCTCGGCCGTGCGCAGCTCTTCGCTGGGGCTGAACCACAAGAACTCGGTGCCGGGCTCGTTGCTCACCGGGATGTGGCCGGGCGGAATGTAGAAGGCGTCGCCGGCCTCGAAAACCTCATCACGGTCGGCGTACCGTACTGTCTGCTTGCCCTTGAAGACGTAGCCCCAATGCGGGCACTGGCAGCGGTCGTCCGGAAGCCCCTTCATGAAGGGCGTCGCGTCGATGTCTTCCAGGAGCGACGTGAAGCTCACGGTGTAGCCGTCGAGCTCGTCGCGAAGATCCACCACCGGGCCAGCCTCCTGGCGTTGTGGCGCGCTGTCCCGTGAGACCTTCGGCATCTCCATCGCCTCCTTCGTCTGGGTCGTGGCGCAGGTTACGCGGTCATGAGGTGTTCGACCCCATCTTTGCGCCGTCGCGAGCACTCCGGGCATTTAGGTCACCCGATCGCCTCGGCGAGGATCCGGATGCTGAGCCGTGGACCTAGAAAACCGGGGCTGCCAGAGCACTACTGCTGGTAGTTCGATGCCTTGTGCCGCAGGATGTCGCGGCTGCTCGTGCGCGGCGCTGTCATGGTGAGGCGCTCCGGGACGGTGATCTGGTAGGTGTCGGATCCGATGATGATGCTGGCGGTCTGGCCAGCGTGCGAAGCCCGACCTGGATGCGCTGGCCGCCGATCATGGAACGGCTCATTGGCTCGCGGCTGCGGGTAACGAGCCTTTGCTCCCGTTGCGGCTCTGTTGCCACCAGCTTGGGGGGTGAATGAGTGGAACGGCCCGCGGCGGGTAAGGGTCGTTGCCGGGCGCTGGGCCGGCGTGGGACGGTGGCGCCATGTTCTCGGACCGCCAGCGGGTTGCCCGTATGCGGCGGGTGGCTGTGCGGGCACTTGACGCGTATCCCCTGGTAGATCCGGAGTTGCGGTTTGTCGCTGATGAGGACAACACCACGTTCCGGGTCGATGCCACAGCCCCTGATGGCCGTGATCGGTTCCTGCTCCGGGTGCACCGCCCGGCACGTCATGGGCGGAATGTCGACTCGGTGGCCGCGATCGAATCGGAACTGGGCTGGCTGACGGCGCTGCGGGCCGGAACTGATCTGCTTGTCCCTGCGCCCTTCCGCACGATCGAAGGAAAGCTGACAACGGTGGCTGCGTCCCCGGACGTGCCGGAGCGGCGGGTGTGCTCGGTGCTGCGCTGGATGAACGGCCGGGTCCACAGCGCCTCGCCCCGGCCGGTGCACCTGCGCCGGCTCGGGAGCGTCATGGCGCGGCTGCACAATCACGCTAGCCAGTGGCGCGTCCCGCCCGGTTTCGTGCGGATCCGGTGGGACTGGGAGACGTTCTTCGGCGACACCATGGTCTACGGGGGAATCAGCGCGGCGGATGTGTGGGACCTGCTTCCCGGTGACCTGCGGCGCAGGTTTGCCCGGGTGGCCTCGGGCATGACACACGTCATGACGCGCCTGGGCGAGGGCGCCGACCATTTCGGCCTCACCCACGCCGATCTGCACCTCGACAACGCGCTGTTCTGGCGCGACGAGGTCAAGGTCATCGATTTCGACGACTGCGGATTCGGTTACTGGCTCTACGACATCGCCGTCTCGCTGTGGGAACTGCGGTACCGAAACGACTACGAGGACTTCCGGTCGGCGCTGATCGACGGCTACACCCGGCACCGGCCGCTGCCGCCCAGCGGGCTCGCCCATCTCGATGACTTCATCGCTACCCGTGAGGTCGCATTCGGGCTGTGGTTCACCGGCACCGCGCACGTCAACCCCGTCTTCCGCGCCGACCTCGACCAGGTGCAGGCAGACATCGGCCGCTCGCTGGACATCCTGTTCCGAAACTGACCCTTATTACTAACCCCTTACTGGCGCAGTGGGCAGCCACGCTGCGGCGGAGGCTGGCCACGCGGGTGAGATCGCTGTGAACGCGCCGCCAGCTACCCCGACCGAACGGTGGGCCGGAACCCAGGCGAGCGGCGCGCCTGCGCAGGCCATCGTCCAAGACCATCCGCAACATCGCCAGATCCGGAACTGGCTGGCCCTGCCGATCGGCCAGCCGCTCCAGCCAGGCGCTAACCCAGCGCGGCAGCGAGCGCATGTCAGCCCGCCAGCATCCGGGAGCAGCCGCCCGCCGCGAACAGCTTTCTGCGGCCATCCAACGACAGCCCGGCCGCCAGCCCGCTCACAGGCCTCGCCGGCCAAGTCTTCACATCCAGCGGCTTCGTGACGAGATCCACGGCCGCAAAACTACGCGACGGCGCGAAGCCGCCGACACGGCCAAGTCCATGAAGACCATCATCTTCCCGGCGCCGATCTTGCTAACGGATTTGCTAACAACGGATGTGGACAACCTCGGATCGAGGCGGACCAGGCCGCCGTCCACTCCGCCTGTGAGCAGGCCTACCGACTGGTACAGACTGATCTAGACGGCCCTAATCTTGCTACGGATCAGATGCTCAGGCGATGCGGGCAGGCTGGTCGAGCGGTGGCGTTCGGCGGGCTCGCGCCGGGTGGCAGAACGGCATACGGGTAGTGTTGACCCATCGTCCCTGGGATGCCTCGACTCGGAGCAGTGGCGTGAACGAGCCCCAGATCAACGTCGATCACTTCTATCACCGGCCCATTTACCATGTGGTGGGTCTGCTGGGTGAGCAGTCGGAGATCTCTGCCATCTCCAGAGACCTCGCATCGGCCGGGGTGGATGTCGCCGCCGTGGAGATCTTGTGCGGTGAGCAGGGAGCGCGCATCTTGGATGAGCATGGCCGCTACCACGGACTGCGAGCCCGCATCGTGCGAGCCTTCCAGCGGCTCGGCTACGACGAGACGACCCTGGCGATTTACGACGAGGCGCTGAGGAAAGGTGACCTGCTGCTGCACGTTCCGGCCCAGCCAGCGGAGCGCCGCCGCGTAGCGGGACTGCTTCAGCGCCACCATGTTCACGATGTGGGCTACTTCGCACCAGGCACGTTCGAACAGTTCCCCATCCTCGATGCGGACTGACCGCCAGCTAACCGGCCGGTAACCTATTCCTTCTACCTAACCACCGGGCAGATCGCGTGCGGCGTGACCCGCAATCTGGAGGCGGGAGATGCAGGTAGCGGGGATTCGCCGGCTGGGTGCCCCGGTTGAGATGATCGAGGTGGGCGAGCCGCGGCCGCTGGCCGGGGACGAGGTGCTGCTCGAGGTGAGGGCAGCCGGTGTGGCCAGCTGGGATGAGTTCGTCCGCACCGGCGGCTGGGACGTGGGTGCCAGGCCGCCGATGGCGCTTGGCGTGGAGGCAGCCGGCACGGTGCTGGCAGCAGGCCAGGCGGCCGGCGGCTGGGCGCCCGGCGACGCAGTCATGACCCATCCGGTGCCGCTGCGCGGCCAGGGGACCTGGGCGCCGCGGCTGATCGCCCCGGCCGGGCTGCTCGCCCGCAAGCCGCCCGGTGCCAGCTGGGAGGCCGCGGCCGCCTTCCCGGTCCCCGCGCTCACCGCCGAACAAGTCCTCGGCGCGCTCAACATCCACGCCGGTGAGCAGCTGCTGATCCACGGAGCCGGCGGAGTCACCGGCGGCCTGCTGGTCGCCCTCGCCGTGCTGCGCGGCGCTGAGGTCATCGCGACAGCAGGCCCGGCCAGCGAGCAGCGGGTGGCGGCGCTGGGGGCGCGCCACATCATCGACTACCACGACCAAGATTGGCCCGGCCAGGTCCGCGCGATCACCGGACGCCACGGGGCGGCGGCCGCGGCCAACGCGGCATCTGGCGGCGCCGCCAGCGCGATCCGGGCAGTCGCCGACGGCGGGCGCCTGGCGACCATCACCTCCGACCCGCCCAGCCAGCAGCGCGGCATCACGGTGTCCAGCATCTACGTCCGTGCCGACGGAAACCAGCTGCGCAACCTCGCGCAGCAATTCGGAGACAGGCAGCTGGAGATCCCGGTCGCCGCCAGCTACCGCCTCACCGATGCCGCCCGGGCACTCGCCCAGGCAACCGGCGGCCACGCCGCCGGGGCGATCGCCCTCACGCCCTGACCACCCCAGCAAGCCCCAGCAGATGAGACCGG
>DASYQM010000302.1:0-8427 GCA_036005525.1 Streptosporangiaceae bacterium | reverse complement strand
GGCGGCCAGCGCAAGAAAGACCGCGAGCACCGCCCTACTCCTTCCTAGTCGTACTGCCAACAGCCAAGATGGCAGTAGACCCCAGACTTACCGCACGATGCGACGCCATACGGCAGGTCACAAACAGTAGGCACCCATTGGAGAGACACCCGAGACGGCGGGCATGAAACCTTCCTGGTCTGCTCCGCCTTCGCATGACCGGATCATCCGCGCACGTTCACGGCAGTGACTGACACGCTGGCTCAACGCCCCCAGCCGGCGGTCTGGCCGCCATGAGCTAGATCAAACGGTTGGCCGGATGTCCTCCGACGCAGTTATCTGCCGCGAATGATCATGCTAACCGGCGCATAAGAATGCGTTGGCGGACTACGCTCAATTCGGCATGAGCGGTAGACGTTGAGCCCCCCAAGGGAAGATCGGTGCGCGGCAGATCGGCATGATATGCGCCCGCGTCGACGAGCATTTCAGATCCACTGGCAGCCCATGGCGCTACTCCAGGCCGAGGGCCGCGTCACCCTGGTCGACGGGATCCTGGCTACCGCGGTCCTGGTCGCCCTGACGCTGAAAGCTGTCATCGGCTGGTGGTGGGCCGATCCGCTGCCGGGTATGTGCTCGTCTTCTGCGCCGCCCGGGAGGCACGTGAGATCTTCACCGGCACTGACCAACGCCATCAACAAGATGGCAAATGCCGCCCGCCCGGCGGCCGGCTTGCGTACCTGTACCGGCAGAACCACCCGAAACAGAGCGCCGAATACGAGCATGGATGGAGTAGGCCTTGCAGGCTGCTGATGTGCACAGATCGCTCCTCATGTGGGCGGCTCCGGCTTCCAGTTTTCCGCGGCGGCGTTCACCACAGGGTCTGTGCCGCAGGGGGTCTAGCTATAGGACGGCAACGAGCTGGATGAGGTGGAGTGCCTCGTCGGCAGGTCTGCTGGCTCTGTTGCCGATGGCGGTGGCCGCGGCAGCGGGTCCGAGTGCGGCCTAGACAGCAGCCTCGGTTCCTCATTGACGATCTTCATCAGGCTGCCTGGCGCAACTCCCGGCAGAGCGCGGCGACGAGCGGCCAGCGGTCGACCTGTGAGTCGTTGTGGGTGCCTGCCAGTACCGCGTCGTATTGGGGCGCGTGGAATGCGAAGGCCCCGATGAAGCCGGTGTGCCCGAGCAGCTCGACTCCTTCCACGGTGTTGGCCCCCATCCCCATCCCGTAGCGCTCGTAGCGCTGCATGTGGCCTGGCGGGAACGTCGCCGTTGGCGTCCACCGTGTCAACTCGCCGAGCGCGCGAGAGTCGATGAGCCGTTCCGACCAGAGCGAGCGCACGAAGCGGGCCAGGTCGGGTGCGGTGGTGACCAGGCCGCCGCCGGCCCAGTCGATCGTCGGGGAGATCGTCGTCCAATCGAGATCGCCTGTGTGATAGTGGGCGGCTTCTGGCCGCCGGGCAGGCTCGTAGCCCTCCAGCCAGGTGCTGTCCATCGCGGCAGGGTCGAAGACGAGTTTGCGGTAAACCTGGTGGAGCGGCTGGCCGGTCGCCTGCTCCACGAGGATCCCGGTGATCACGTAGCCGGTGTCGCAGTACTCAAAGCCCTGGCCGGGAGAAAAGCGCGGCGTTCCGTAGGTGGCTGCATGGTCCACCAGCTCGGCCGGGCGCCAGGTGCGGCCCGGGTTCTCACGCAGCCGCGTGGCGAACGCCTGGTCGGTGAAGTAGTTAGGCAGGCCCGAGGTGTGCGCGAGCAGCTGGCGCGGCGTGGTGCGGGGAAGAGCACCCAGGGCGCGCCAGCGGTGAAGCAGCTCGGGGGCGAGCTGGCTGGCCAGTGGCTCGTCGAGCGCCAGGAGCCCCTGGTGGGCGATCTGGACGGCCACCGCGGCGGTCACGGTCTTGGTGACGCTCGCGGTGCGGAAGGCGTCGTCCGGCCGCAGGGCACGGCTGCTCCCACGGGCCAGGTATCCGGCCGAGCCGCCCCAGGTCAGGCCAGCGCGGGGCGCCTCGATCCGCGCCAGCGCACCCGGTGCGCCCGCCGCGACCCGAGCCTGGACGGCAGCCTGCAGGCGGGCAGACACGGCCGGATCCCTCACCGGGCGCCTCGCGTGCGCGGCGAACCCAGCCAGGCCAAATCCGGCAGCAAGACCAGGGCCTCCGCCGCCGGTCGGCGCCCACTAGCATCGTCGGCAAGCCGATCTTGCAGCCAGCGGACTAGACCCATATGCCGCCCCCGGTTGCCCGTAATGACAGGACTGACGGTACACGCAGCCCTGTCCAGGGATCTGTCGGCACGCATCGCCGGGTCTTGACCTCCCCCAGTCGCTTTCTGCATTCACCGGATGCAGGGCCCGACGTGTGCCGGGTCGCGGAGAGCGAACCGATACCCCGGCCGGCGCGCCAGCCCCAGCTAGACGCGTAGGCCGGGCTCAAGGTGGAGGCGGGACGTGCTACGCGGCGGTGTGGTGGGCCGGCCCGGCCAGGCCGGCGGCGTAACGGCTGAGCGCCCATCGCAGGTGAAGCCCGTAGATGATCAAAGCCGTGATGGCGCCGCAGCTGGCGGCGATGGCGACCGCGAGACCGGCGTCACGGAGGATGAGGGCGATGCCGATGCCGGCCAAGAGGCTGTTGATGGCGGCAATCATGCCCCCGGCGGTGTAGAGGACGTTCAGCGAACTTTGGCTCATGCCCATGGCGCGGGTGACCGCGACCCGGGGATTGCCGATGGCGATGTCGGCGAAGAAGCTAAGCCCGTCGGGAACCAGGCCGCGGTAGTAGCTGCGTATTTGCTGAATCGCATACAGGTACCGGAGATCCTCGATGCTGGCCGCGACCAGCCGGATGAAGGTGAATTCGCCGAGAATCAGCAACGAGGGCAGTACCGCGGCGGCGAACGGAACAAAGGCGGACCGGTCCCCGGCGACGAAGCCGAGGGCAATCAGCGTGCTGGACACAGTCGCCAGGTACAGCGCCGCCCGGCCCGTCATCTCGCTAGCGGTTTGCCCCCGTGCACCCTGAAGCGCGAAATACTCAGTCCCAAGAGCGGTCAGAAGCGTCTTCTGCCGGTCATCATCCATTGCTCCTCCATTCACCCATCAGGCCCGGGTTACCCGGCCAAGCCATCCGGCGCCGCCGACCGGCACAGCGGAACGGCAGCCGGCCCGGAACCTCCCCGTTCGCCATGATCAGCGCCTTGCCATCCGACTTCAACGGCCGGAGGGAGACGCAGGCGGACAGGCGGCAGCTCGCGTGGCCCTATGTCGGCAAGGTGACCTCACTGCGTCCGCACCAGCTGCGACCGGTGCAGGTCCAGCGCGTACGCCTCCTGGGCCAGCCCGCTTGGTCGGCCAGGGTCAGCAAAGAAGCGAGCCGTTCCCGATCACTGAACAACCGGCGGCAGAGCCGTGACATGCCGGTGAGCGGACGCCAGCGGGCCAACGCTCCCGGCCATCCCCGTCGGTGATTCCATGTGAGCTAGAGTGCTGCCTGGCCCGGGCGGTGAGGGACGCGGCAGGCAGCGTCACCTGTGGGCATGTACGGATTAGCTGCGATGCGAGTTGCTTTGCGCGCGGGGCTGGTGTGGCTGGCCGCCGCGGGAGTGCTGGCCGGGGCCGGCGCGGCCTGGATCGTCAGCATGGCCGGTCCTGGCCGGCCTGTTGTCCCGGACGTGCCGCTTGCTGTGCCAGTTGCCATCCTTGTCGGCTGGTCGTTTATCGGCAGCGGGCTGCTGTCGTGGCAGCCAGGCCAGCCGAACCGGCTCGGGCTCGTGCTGGTGTTCACGGGTTTCGCCTGGTTCGCCAGTATGTTGGCCGATGCGCATAACCCGGTGCTGTTCACGGCCGGGGAAGTGGTCTACCCCTTCTATTACGCGGGGTTTCTCTACCTGATCCTCTCGTTCCCGTCCGGCCGGTTGCGGGGCAGGCTTGACCGTGCGCTGATGGTAGTCACGATCGGACTGGTCGCGGTCATCAATACGGCCGGGCTGCTGTTCACCGACCCGCAAATGCTCTGCCGGAACTGCCCGGCGAACCTGCTGGAAGTGGGCCGCCAGGACACGGCCATGATGGGGGCGACCTACCTCGTGCGGATCGGCGCGATCGCGGTGGCGCTGACCGGGATCGGGCTGCTGGTTGGGCGCTGGCGCCGGGCGAGCCGCCCGCAGCGGCGCGCGGTGGTGCCGGTGGTGGTGGCCGGGGCGGTGGCGTTCGCCGTCCTCATCGTGACGTATGGGGCCGCCGCATTGGGCGCAGCGACCGCTGACACCCTTGGCCGGGCCGCCTGGTTCGCGCTGGCGGCAGTTCCGGTCGCGGTGTTGGTGGTCTTCATCCAGCGGCGGCTGGCGCAGGGCGCGGTCGCGAGCCTGGTGGTGGAGCTGGGCGGGCGGGGCGCGGCAGCGGATCTGCGCGGGGCGCTGTCGCGGGCGCTGGGTGACCCGTCGCTGGCGCTGGCCTACTGGTATCCAGCCGAGGCCCGCTACGTTGGCACCGATGGCAGGCCGGTCGAGCTGCCGCCGGCGGGCACAGCCCGCAGCTCGACGCTGATCGAGCGGGATGGCCATCCGGTCGCCGCGCTGATCCATGACCCGGCGCTGCAATACAACTCCGCGCTGGTCGACTCGGTCTGCGCGGCGGCCGGGCTGTCGCTGGACAACGAGCGGCTCGCCGCCGAGCTGCGCGCCCGGCTCGTCGAGCTGCAGGCATCGCGGGCGCGGCTGGTCGAGACGGCCGACACCGCACGCCGCCGGATCGAGCGTGACCTGCACGACGGCGCGCAGCAGCAGCTGGTCGCGCTGAAGATCTCACTCGGCCTGGCCCGCCAGCTGGTCACGGGCCCGCCCGACGCAGCCGACCTGCTCGCCCAGACCGAGCACCAGGCCGCCGGTGCCCTGGAGGATCTGCGGGAACTCGCCCGCGGGATCTACCCGCCGCTGCTGGCCGACCTGGGGCTACCCGCCGCGCTGCAGGCCCAGGCACGCAAGGCGGCGCTCCCGGCCACTATCGAGGCAGAGGGGATCGGCAGGTACCCGCAGCAGATCGAGGCCGCGGTGTATTTCTGCGTGCTGGAAGCGCTGCAGAACACTGCGAAATACGCGCAGGCCTCAGCGGTCCACGTCACTCTCTGCCATGACGGCCCGCGCCTAGTGTTCACCGTGTCCGATGACGGCACCGGCTTCGACCCAGCCAGCACGCCGATGGGAACTGGGCTGCAAGGCATAGCGGACCGCCTGGGTGCCCTGGGCGGCACCATCGACCTCACCTCTACCCCAGGCCACGGCACCCGCGTCACCGGCCGGGTGCCCGCCGCCGCCCGTTGACACAACCCCGCGGCCCGCGTCCCGCCGTTGGTCTGTGCCATCATTTCCGTCGTTTGCCAGCTGGAGCTAACAGATCGAGCACAGGCGAACAGTCGCAAGAGCGGGGAAGGTGCTGCCTTCCGCACAGGGCGGCGAGGTTTTGATGCGAACGCAACCAGCCAAGAAAACGTCACTGCCCGTGACGGCGCCGGGGGTGCCCGATCGCCCGCACTGCCGGGCCCGCGGGCCGCTTCCTGGCCGAGCTGGGCGGCATGCGCGGTCAGCAGGAGTGCGGGCGGCTCCACCCGTCGTGATGATGCCGGCCTCCATGACACGGGCGGGTCTACGGCCGGGTTTGGGCCTGAACGCCGCGGGCAGGGCTGCATTAGCAGGGACGGCGTCTCGCGCCACGGTAGGGAGGGCCAAGCAGGTGGCGCGGGATACCACCGCGGCATACGGGTCCAGGATCGCCGACGGCACGATCGGCTCATTGGGGCTGATCGCCTGTTACGAAGGCTGTCCCCACGTCGTCGCTTTGCGCTTGCGGCTGTCGCATGCGAGCGGCGGGACTCGCCCAGTGGCGTTGGTGAGGCGGCCGGATCCGCCGAGTAATGAGCAGTCAGCAAGGCCATAGAGGTAGTGATCATGCACCAGCCCCCTCACCCCGACCGGCCAACCACGGCCGAGTCATTCCCTACCGACCCGTCTGGGCTGCCCGAGGCAACCCGGCCAGCGCTACTGGAGCTGGCCGACGGCGACGTGTTCGATCTGCGGATCGGCCCAGTGGCGAAACGGCTCGAAGAAGCCACGGTGCGGATGCTGGGCTACAACGGCTCCATCCCCGGTCCGACCTTGAAGGTCCAGCAGGGCTCGGAGGTGGTCGTCCACGTCACCAACGAGGGTGACCTGGAGGGCACCGTGCACTGGCATGGGCTGCGCCTGGACAACGCCTACGACGGAGTCCCGCACGAAACGCAGCAGCCGATCCCGGTCGGCGGTGACTTCACCTACCGGATCCGGTTCCCGGATCCGGGGCTGTACTGGTATCACCCGCACATCCGGGAGGACTACACCCAGGAGATGGGCCTGTACGGCAACATCGTGGTCGTCCCCTCCGACGCTGACTACTGGCCGCCGGCCCACCGGGATGTGCTGCTGACCCTGGATGACCTCCTGCTAGAAGACGGCAAGATCGCCCCGTTCAGCCCGGACGAGACGAACTACACGGGGATGGGCAGGTACGGCAACGTGCTGCTGATCAGCGGCGAGCCAGACCTCGCACTCATCGCCAGGGCCGGGGAGGTGGCGCGGCTGTGGCTGACCAACACCGCCAACACCCGGGTGTTCAACGTCCGGCTGCCTGGCGCCCGGATGAAGCTGGTTGGCGGCGACAGCGGCCGGGTGGAACACGAGGAGTTCGTCTCCGAGGTGCTGCTCGCGCCCTCGGAGCGTGCCGTAGTGGATGTACTGTTCGGCCAGCCGGGGCAGCTGGAGCTGCAACACCGCACCCCCGACCGCGCCTACCGGCTCGCCACGATCACCGTGACCGGGGAGCAGTCGGCGGCGCCGCTGGCCAGCCAGTTTGAGATGCTGCGCCGCGCACCGGAGCTGGAGGTCGAGCGGCAGGGGCTCGGCGCCTGGCTGGACGCCCCGCCCGACAAGACGCTGGCGTTCGCCGTCGAGACAGGCGACCTGAGCGGGCCTTCACCGGGTCGCGGACCGGTCGTGTACGCCTGCCCGATGCATCCAGAGGTCACCAGCCCTGAGCCGGGCCCATGCCCGCGGTGCGGCATGGAGCTGCTGGCCGCCGCGCCCGGCACCCAGCCAGTCGGTCATGACGCTGCGGCGATGCCACACGCCCACGGCGCCAAAGATCACCCCGGCGACGACCACGGCCCCGGCGCGGGGCAGGGCATCGTGTGGGAAGAAGACAGGGCGGCGATCAACCGGCTGACCACCCCGGCCAACACGCGGTGGAAGCTGGTCGACCCCACGGCCGGCGACCCCAACGCCGCGATCGACTGGCTCTTCACCGAAGGCGATCGGGTCAAGATCCGGCTGGTCAACGAGATGGACGATCCCATGCAGCACCCCTTCCACCTGCACGGCGCCGGGCGCTTCCTGGTGCTGGCCCGTGACGGGGTGGCCGAGCCCAACCTGGTCTGGAAGGACACGGTGCTCGTCCGCAATGACCAGACCGTAGACATCTTGTTCGACGTCACCAACCCCGGCCTGTGGATGGCGCACTGCCAC
Organism: Streptosporangiaceae bacterium; assembly: GCA_036005525.1. Lineage (GTDB taxonomy): Bacteria > Actinomycetota > Actinomycetes > Streptosporangiales > Streptosporangiaceae > UBA9676. The sequence goes on along the minus strand of DASYQM010000302.1, from coordinate 906 downwards.
ATCGCCGAGCACATGCAAAGCGGCATGATGTTCAGCTTCACCGTCGCCCGCCGCCCGGCAGCCGCCCAATGACCGCCCGCAAGTGCGAAACGACGGAAACCGGCGGCCCCGGCGACCGGCCACTGGACGTCGTCGTACCCGGCGGAAGTGACTGCCGGGCCGGCTCCATCGGGCCTTCACACCGGATCCGCGCCGCAGGCACACCCCGGCACCACATCTGAATGACCGCGACAAGAGACTCCATGAGGTATCGATCATGAAACAGCACGGTCGGCCGAGCCAGCCAACCCCGGCCGAGACATTTCCTACAGACCCCTCCGGACTGCCTGAGGCAACCCAGCCAGCGCTACTGGAACTGGCCGACGGCGACGAGCTCGACCTGCGGATCGGCCCGGTGGCGAAATGGCTCGAAGACGCCACGGTGCGGATGCTCGGCTACAACGGCTCCATCCCCGGCCCAACGCTGAAGGTGCAGCAAGGCAGCGAGGTGGTCGTGCACGTCGTCAACGAGGGCGACCTGGAAGCGACCGTGCACTGGCACGGGCTGCGCCTGGAGAACAAGTACGACGGCGTCCCGCACGAGACGCAGACCCCGATCCCGGTCGGCGGCGATTTCACCTACCGGATCCGGTTCCCCGACCCGGGGCTGTACTGGTATCACCCGCACATCCGGGAGGACTACACCCAGGAGATGGGCCTGTACGGCAACATCGTGGTGGGTCCCGCCGAGCCGGGTTACTGGCCGCCGGCCCACCGGGATGTGCTGCTGACCCTGGATGACCTGCTGCTGGAGGACGGCAAGATCGCCCCGTTCAGCCCGGTCGAGACGACCTACACCGCGATGGGCCGGTTCGGCAACGTGCTGCTCGTCAGCGGCGAGCCGGATCTGTCGCTGACCGCCGCCGC
>DASYQM010000301.1:0-6313 GCA_036005525.1 Streptosporangiaceae bacterium | reverse complement strand
CCGGGGACGAGGTCGCCGTCCTCGGCGGGCCCGCGGCCGTTGCCGACAGCCTCAGCGGGCTGCCCGGCGCCGGACCGCTCCGGCGGGACCTGTCCGGCAGCGACCCGCTGGACGTGATCGTATTCTTCGTGACCTGGCGGGCCGAACTGGAGATGCGGCTGGGCAGCCTGCGGGAGCGGATGGCCCCGGCCTGCGGGCTGTGGATCGCCTGGCCGAAACGGGCCGCCCGGGTCCCCACCGACATGACCGAGGACGTGGTTCGTGACGTGGCCCTGCCGACGGGCCTGGTCGACAACAAGGTCTGCGCGATCGACGAGGTCTGGTCCGGCCTGCGCCTGGTCATCAGGCGGGAGCTGCGGCCGCCGGCGGCTCCGCGCCGCTGATCGCCGCGGCCATTCTGGGTGCGACCGGCTCCAGCACGTGGATCAGCTGGTACCTGGTCGGCTGCGCGGTGATCGCCATGACGGCGCTGCTGCTGACGCCGCGCCGCGACGTGCGCGCCGCGCCGTCGGCGTTCGACCAGGCTACCGAGCGCGCCCCGGTGGACGCCGGCCGCACCTAGTCGACCGGCCGCACCTAGTCGAGCAGCCGGGTGCCGTTGAAGATGCCGAGTTCTTCCCGGTAGAGCTCGAGGCCCACGCCATTGGGGTCTCGGAAGTACATGCTCTCCTCGACCCCGCGGTCGGGCCCGAGGTAGGCCACGCCGGCCTCGTCGAGCTTCTTCCTCGCCACGTCGTACTGCTCCGGCGAGATGGAGATCGCCAGGTGCTGCACCCCGCCGATGGTCTCGGTGAACGCCGGGTGCTCGTGGCCCGGAAAGTCGAAGAACCCGAGCAGGTTGCGGTTGCCGATGTCGAAGAAGAAGTGGCTGGAACCGGCGTAGTCGCGGTTCTCCACGAGCTCGACCAGGGGGAAGCCAAGAAACTCCTGGTAGAACTGGATCGTTTCCTCCACGTCGCGGCAGATCAGCGCCAGGTGGTGCACACCCTGCACGGTGGTGGGCGGCCGCTCCGCCCGCGGTCGCAGGTACTTCTCGCGCAGCCGCTGACGGCGCGCCCTGACTTCCGCAAGCTCGGTTCCCTCGGGCTGTGGCATGGCCGCCTCCCTGCGTCGTTAGGGGCCCGGCGCGGCACCGCGCCCCGGCCGGCTGACCTCCCGGCCAAGCCCAGGTTATCCGGGCCTGGCCGGGACGGTCAGGGGCGACCGGCCTGCTGTCAGCGCTCCTCGCGGCTCGCCACAATGACCACCGGGCAGTGGGCGTGACGCGCCACCTGGTCGCTGACCGAGCCCATCCTCAGTCTCTTGAAGCCGCCGGCGCCGCGGGCGGCGACGACCAGCAGGTCGGCGTCCTGCGACGCCTTGACGAGCTCATCGGCGGGCACGCCACTGACGGTCCGCACGGTCACATCCCGGTAGCCGTGGCGGGAAGTTGCCTGGTCAACGACATCCTTGGCCGCTTGACTGACCTTATCCTCGGTCTCCTGGGCCGGGCTGAACTGCCCGGTGATACCCCAGATGCTGGCGGCAGCCGGGGCGACCGCCAGCGCGGTCAGATGGGCCTTCCGAAGCGCGGCCTCGTCGAGGGCCCAGTCGAGAGCGCTCAGGGAGTGGGGTGAACCGTCCACTCCAACCACAATGCCAGACATTCGTTCTTCCTCCAGTCCCGGCAATCTGCCACTGTTGCGAGTAGATCGTTTAGGACAGCCATATCAGAGGCTCATCGCCCCGTCTACTACCGGGACTTTCGCCGTCGGCGGCGGGACGATGGTCCCTGGACCGGCCCGCCCGCAGGACTATCGTGGATAGGCCGGGCCGGTACCAGGCTAGGGTCTGCGCGAAGGGGGCGGAAGACTGATGGACGAGGCGGGCGACGATCGCGGGCAGATCGCCGTATTCCTGCTCGATGATCACGAGATCGTCCGGCGGGGCGTCCGCGACGTGCTCGAGGCCGAGCCCGACATCACCGTGATCGGGGAGGCGGGCACCGCCGAATCGGCCCTGGCCCGGATCCCCGCGCTCAAGCCCGACGTGGCGGTGCTCGACGTGCGCCTGCCGGACGGCAACGGGGTCACCGTATGCCGGGAGATCCGGTCGAAGATGCCCGAGGTGGCGTGCCTGATGCTCACCTCGTACGGCGACGACGAGGCGCTCTTCGACGCGATCATGGCCGGGGCGGCGGGCTACGTGCTCAAGCAGATCCGCGGCACCGACCTGGTCGGTGCGGTGCGGACCGTCGCCTCCGGGCGCTCCCTCCTCGACCCGGAGGCGGCGGCCAGGGTCATGCGTCGGATGCGTGAGCAGGCGCAGCGCTCCGACCCGCTGTCCGGGCTCACCGACCAGGAGCGGCGGATCCTGGAGCTGATCGGCGAGGGCCTGACCAACCGGCAGATCGGCGAACGCATGTTTCTCGCCGAGAAGACGGTCAAGAACTACGTCTCGGCGCTCTTCGCCAAGCTGGGGATGGAGCGCCGGGCTCAGGCCGCCGCGTATGCCGCCAGGATCTTCGACGAGCACGGCGACGCCACCCACTAGCCCGCCGACTCGGCCTCCCGGTGGAGCGCGACCCGCCATTCCAGGTCGGTGCCTCCGCCCTTGGCGCGCCCTACCCGCAGCCTGCCGCCCAGCCCACGGGCCCGTTCCGCCAGGTTGGCCAGGCCGCTGCGCCGGGTGCTGCCGCCCAGCCCGGTGCCGTTGTCACGCACCAACAGGACCAGGTCGGTGCCGCAGTCGACGGTCACGTCCACGCTGCTGGCGCCCGCGTGCCGCGCCGCGTTCGACAGTGCCTCCCGCAGCGCGCTGAGCAGATGCTCGCCGACCTCGCCGGGCACCGCCTCATCCAGCGGCCCGACCAGCCGCAGGGACGGGGCGAACCCGAGCGGCGCGGTCATCTCCTCCACCACGTCCAGGATCTTCGCCCGAAGGCCGACCCGCTTCATGTCGCTGTGCGACTGCAGCGAGAAGATGGCCGACCGGATCTCCCGGATCGTCTCGTCCAGGGCATCGACGGCGCTGCTGATCCGGTCCGCCGCATCCGGCCGGGTAATCAGCGGCAGCGCGCCCTGCAGCGACATCCCAGTCGCATAGAGCCGCTGGATCACCAGGTCATGCAGGTCCCGGGCGATCCGGTCCCGGTCCTGGAGCACGGCGAGCCGGGCGGAGTCATGGCGGTGCTCGGCCAGTTCCAGGGCGATCCCGGCCTGGGCCGCGAACGCGGTGACCATCTCGACCGCCCGCGGCGGGAACGGCAGCGACCCGGGATCGCGGCCGACCGTGAGCACACCACGCACGTTCCCCGGCACCCCCAGCGGCAGGAGAATTGCCCACCCGAGCGGCATGTGCTCGCGTGCGATCGGGTTCACCCGGCCGTCGTTGCGGAAATCCTCCAGCACCACCGCCTCACCGGACGCCAGGACCTGCCCGGACATCGACGCGAGGACCGGAAGCACGAGTCCCAGGGCTCCGGCGGAGCCCTCCCCCGCCGCATGGGTGTTCACGAGCCGTTTCTGGTCACCGGCCGGCACCGCGAGCGCCACCAGGTCAGCCCCCGACAACGCCAGGGCCTGCCGGGTGACGAGCGTCAGCACCTGCGTGGGCTCGCTCCCCGACAGCAGTTCGCGAGTGACATCGGCGGTCGCCCGCAGCCACCGCTCCTGCCTGCGGGCTTCCTCGTACAGGCGGGCGTTGTCGATCGCCACACCGGCCGCCGCCGCGAGTGCGACTACCAGGGTTTCGTCCTCCTCGTCGAACGGCCCGCCGCCCTGCTTCTCGGTGAGGTAGAGGTTGCCGTAGACCTCATCCCTGATCCGGATCGGCACCCCGAGGAATGACCGCATCGCCGGGTGCCCCGGCGGGAAGCCGTGCGATTCCGGATGAGCGGACAGGTCGGGCAGGCGGAGCGGGCGGGGGTCCCGGATCAGCGTTCCGAGCAGCCCGTGCCCCTCTGGCCAATGGTCGATCGCGGCGATCTGCGCCTCGTCCAGGCCGACGGGGATGAATTCGGTCAGCCGGCCGTCGTCGCCGATCACGCCGAGCGCGCCGTAGCGGGCCTGGACCAGCGGCACCGCGGTCTCGATGATCTTGCGGAGCACGATCTCCAGGTCCAGGTTGCCACCGACCGCGATAACGGCTTCCAGCAGGGCGTGGATCCGGTCCCGGGTGGCATGCACCGCCTGGAGCCTGGACTGCAGCTCGGCGGGCAGGTCGTCAAGCCGGAGCTGGGGCAGGACGGGGCGGGGCTCTGGGTCCACCGGCGGGTCTCCAGTGTGGCACGCCAAACGGATGTATCACTCACCGTAACCTGCACCAATATCCCGGAGCCATGCGTGCCGGGGTTTTGACAACTACCATGCATAACGACGGTGCCGACCGATGTCCCACCCGGCGCCCGGGCCCGGTCCGCCTCCCGGAGAAGGTGATGGAGGTGCGGGAGATGCAGATCTCAGCCAGCTGGACGGCATCGCTCGCGCGGCGGCTCGGGCTGGATGCCAATCCGCTGCGGCGCGGCACGGACCGGGCCGAGGCGTGGATCCGGATCGCACTTGTGCTGGCGTTCCTGGTCGGCGCACCGCTGGCCGGCTGGGGCGCCGGGCACTGGGCCGGGTCCGTCGCGGCCGCCGCCGTCGATGCACAGCTGGCGGGCGACCACCTGGTCACGGCCACCCTGCTCCGCGGCGTTCCCAGCGGCCCTGACCAGCAGATCACGCTGGGTCTCGGGCTGGCGAAGGCACGGTGGGCGGGGCCCGGCGGTTCCGTGCGCACCGGCTACGTGCAAGCGCCGCCCGGCAGCCGGGCGGGCAGCACCGTGCAGGTGTGGCTCGACCGGTCCGGCGCGCTGACCGTGCCGCCCTCGCTGCTGCACAGGCAGGTCCGCGGCTGGGTTCTTATGATGGCGGTCCTCGCTCCCGTCGTGCTGGCGCTGCTGCTGCTGGCCGTCACGGGACTCCTCGGCCAGGTCCTGGACCGGCGGCGGCTGGCCGACTGGACACAGGCGTGGTCAGCCGTCGAGCCCCAGTGGACCCGCCGCCTTCACTGACCTGCGCGCCGCAGTCGGCCCATTCCCCCGTCCATTCTGTTCCCGTTCCGCCAGCTCATTCAGCCGACTCCGCGACCCGGGACTTCCGGCCATTCAGCCGGTGACCGAAGTCCCGGCCTGCCGGTGACCCGGGCCCCTGCCGGCCATTCACGACCGGCGCAAAGCTTCAGGTAACGGCATGGCCAGGCCCCACCGGGCCCGGCTCCGATACGAGGAGGCTTTCACAATGCGCCGCAAGACCTTCGACGCGCTGGCCGTCATCGGCGGGCTCATCCTCGCAGTGGTCCTGCTCGTCGCGGGTGGGCTGCTGCTCTGGGGGCACGGCTTCGTCAACGACCAGGTGCACACCCAGCTCGCCGCCCAGAAGATTTACTTCCCGCCCGCAAGCAGTGGGGCAATCAAGGCGCTGCCTGCCACCGACGCCCGGGCCATGACGGCCTACGCCGGCCAGCAGATGACCACCGGCGCACAGGCCCAGGCGTATGCGGACCACCTCATCGCCGTTCACCTGCGGGAGATCGGCGGCGGCAAGACGTACGCGCAGCTGTCCGCGGCGGCGCTGGCCAACCCGAAGAACACCGCGCTGGCCGCTCAGGTGCAGACCATGTTCCGCGGTGAGACGCTGCGCGGCCTGCTCCTGAACGCCTACGCGTTCTGGAAGATGGGGCAGATCATGCTGATCGGCGCCATCGTCGCCTTCGCGGCGGCCGCGGCGATGCTGATCATGTCGGTGTTCGGTGTCATGCACCTGCGCCGGGTCCCGGCCGAGGCTGAGATCTTCGGCGGCGGCACCGCCACCTCCCGCCAGCCCGAGCCCGCGGTCTGAGCCGCCGGGTAACGGCCTGGCCCGCTGACCCGGGATCCCGGGGCCCCAAGGCCCCGGGATCCCGGGCCTTGCCGTCTGCCGGGAACGTTCTCCGGCCGGCTGGCCCAGCATCAGATCCATTTACCTTTGTATTACCTTTGCGTTGGCTCCCCATTAATTTGATCGGACGAAGGTCCCGCCGGTCCATGACCGATATCCCTGGGCGTGGTCGTGCCAAAGGCGGATCGTAATTGCAAAAGATGCCATTTCCGCAGGCCACGGCCGGGCGGCTGTCACAGGAGCAGGACATGAGTATTCACAGCCTGGCGGGTGCCGGCCCTGGAGTCAATGCCACTTAGCTTAAGTTGATCATGACGGTGGCGGGCAGGTTGACCAGCCTGATGGTGGGCGGCCCGTGGTAGCGGATGCCGGTGTCGCCTGGCCGTTTGACCCGGTAGGAGTTGTGCCGGGCCCGG
>DASYQM010000300.1:0-29264 GCA_036005525.1 Streptosporangiaceae bacterium | reverse complement strand
TCGCGGGCAAGCGGCCACGGACGATCCCGCCGGCCCCGCCAGCGGCGCGCGGCCATCCACCGAGCCTGCAGCGGCCACCAGCGGAGCGCCCATGGAGGGCCACCGACCTGGACTACTCCGGTTAAATGGAGACCCCTGAGTCGGGTTATAGATGTAGCCCCACAGCGTCAGCAGCAGTGCCATCATCCAGGCGCGGCCCACGGTGAGCCGTTCCAGCACCAGCGCGATCACTGTCCCCAGCACCACCTCCACGGCGACGGTGATGATCGTGTAGACGATCGTGAAGCCAAGCGAGTAGCGCCAGAGGTCGCTGTGGATCAGCACCGAATAGTTCGAGCCGGTCACACCGTTCAGCGTGAACCCGCTCCCCGTGACGTTCACGTTGGACAGGCTCATGATCACCGAGAAGAGGATCGGGAAGATTGTGACGGCGCCGATGACGATGAGGGCCGGCGCCGTGAATCCCCAGCCAAGCCTGGCGAGCTGCCGCCGGAAGACATCTTGCCTCCCCGGTCGCGAAGGGGCGGGCCGCGCGATGCCGGTCGTCGTTCTACGTGTGGTCATCACGCCCTTTCCCAGGGCCGGGCCGGCTAGAGGCCTGAATTTGACACGGCGCTGTTGATCGAGTTGGACACGGTCGACAGCACGCTGGGCACCGACGCCGACCCGGCCGGGACGGAGTGCACGCTTCAGTAGCTGCCCGTCAGGTGCTGCGGCAGCGAACCACGAGCCGGTGCGCGGTAATTTCGTTATTTCGTTGGCAATTCGTTACCTTGTTGTTGGGATTTCGTAATCAGCCTCCACGTGGACTGCTTCGGGCGTTCGCACTCTGGCTATGGCCCCGGGCCACCGGTGCCAGTCCAGGGACTACCGCGCTGCGGGGACAACGGGCCTTGGCGCCGCGCGATAGTGCTGTGCGGGCGGGCCAAAGATTGCATTGACGGTGCCATGGCTCTTGGCAAGCCGGCGCCTGCCCACGTCGGTGTGCGGGCCACCTTGAAGGGCATACCAGGACCCACGCGCGCTGCGGCGTCGGCACCGCGGACCTATTCGAGACGGCCCATCTTCGCTGCGTTGCTCCTCGCTGAGTCAACGCGTTCTGGATATTCGGATGCGTTGGAAGCGTTGCAGACTGCTTGCCCCTGATATGCGGGCAACATTCTGGGTTGGGGGCGTCAAAGGCGAGCGTGTAACGATTTCGTTACCTAGCTTCCTGCCAGCCATCCGAAAGCTGAATGGACCGGTCCATGATCAGCGGCGTGGGCGGTCGCGGGCAACCGCCAGACGCTCGCGGAAGCTGCCGTGGCCGGCGTCCCGGATGACCGCTGGGGCGACCGGGTGACCGCCTGGGTGGTCATGCGCCCTGGCCCTGGATCGCCGGCCAGGGTTCACCGGCCAGCGCTCGTGATCATGACCTGGGTGCACACCTGGCTACAGCCAGGTCATGATCACGCTTTCCACGGCACCCGGAGACTCTCCTGATCTTGACCTCGGTGCACGCCTGACTACACCAACGCCATGATCACGCGTTGCCGGCGGCCACCTCCCAGCCTCCCACCAGCCCGCCGCCAGTCGGGCACGCGCGGCCCGAGCCGAGTGGCCACCGCCTGACTGGCAGGCCGACTTCCCTCCTCACCAGCTCGCCGCCTGACGGGACGGTCGCCCGCGGCGCCCGTAGCAGGGGATATCTCCCAGAGACGCCGCATCCCGTCACGAAGCGCCTCGAATAAATCACAGCCGCGTAATTACATGCGCTCGGGTAATAGTTCCGCCATCTTCTCGCTACGGTCCGTTGCTGACCATTTTTCCCGCCGTTCCCCGGGCAAGCAGGGCTTGACTGTGCATGAACCTGTGGATGACTTGTGCAGAGGTGCCGTAAATCTGTGCGTAACATGGGGATACGATGTGGATCCTCTAGTTATCCACACGTCTGGCACGGCCCTTACCTGCGTGAACAGTACTCACACCCTGTGCATAAAGGAAAGGGGATAATTTTCCACAAGAATCGCCACGTGGGGCCATATTTGAGCCAAAAGTTTATCAGATATTTATCTTACCGTGATCTGCAAGGGGGACGGTGGGGATTCGAGGGCCCAGTAGGGGTGACCCTGGACGCCGACGGGGGGACTAATTGTCATGACGTCGTATACCCACCGCAAGCGAGCCAACACTTGCTTCGCGGCATGCTCCCGCCCCCCACGTCCTGGCCGGTAAAACGGATTTCTTGCCGCAATGATTATTTTGCTGGCCATCCACTCGTTCCTTTGGCGGTCATTTCCGGCCAAGGAGACGGAGATCCCACTGCGGCCCTGGGGAGGGTCGCCGAGCATCACTCGCACAGAGCGGGCATCCCGCCGCTGGAGGGCCCTCCTGGGGAGCGTGGGTCACGGTAGTCGTATAGCAGCCCATGAGTGCTGCGCCGGAGGTGGCGCATGAAGATCCAAGCCGAGGACGCGGTCGCGCGTGCCATGGACTGGCTCGCCCAGTTGCGTGAGGAAGACGGCACTGAGCCGTCGAGCGACGCCGGTGGCAAGCCGACCGCCGACGCCGTGCCGCCCGTCCCCGTGCCGCGCGCTGCCGCCGAGCCACAGGCCGCTGAGCGGCTGGCCGCCGAGCCGAGGCCCGCTGGGCAGGACGCCGAGTCACTGTCCGCTGTGCCGCTGGCCGCCGAGCCGAAGCCCGCTGGGCAGGACGCCGAGTCACCGCCCGCTGTGCCGCTGGCCGCCGAGCCGCCGCATGCCGCGCCGCCGACCGTTGAGCCGCTGGCGCCGGTGAGCGCCGAGCCACACTCCGTTGAGCCAGAGTCCGTTGAGCGACAGCCTCATGAGTCCGCGGCCGCCGAGCCGTCGCATGCCGCGTCGCTGGCCGCCGAACCGGCGGGGGCCGAGCCACAGCCCGGTGAGCCCCTGGCCGCCGAGACGCCGCTTGCTGCGCCGCTGGCCACCGAGCTGGTGGGCGCCGAGCCACTGTCCTTTGAGCCGCTTACCGCCGAGCCCCTGGCGCCCCTGCCGCCCGTGCCGTCGGCCGCCGAGCCGCTGGCGCCCCTGCCCCCCGTCCCCGTGCCACGCGCCGCCGATGTGCCGCCAGTCGCCGCATGGGCCAGTGCCGCCTGGGCCACCGCTGCCGCGCCGGCCGCTGCTGTGCCGCCCACCGGCCCGCCCGTCCGCAGGACTCGGCTGAGGACCAGCGTCGAGATTACCGAGCGGTCAGCGATCGGCGATGAGCTGCGGATACCCATCGCGTGGTGCGAGATGGGTTCGTGCATCTCGCGCCACGAGGATCCGGCTGCGCTTGGCGAGGCCGACATCCGCGCCCGTGCGGTCGCGGAAGGATGGCGCGTCGATGCGCTCGGCCGGCTGGCCTGCCCGAAATGCCAGCAGAGCGACGCCTGGTTCTGGACCGCCCATCCGGTCGCGCCATGGGACCGGGAAACGGCTGTCGCCAGGACCACCCTGATGGCAGCGGTCGTACGCGAGCACGCCGCCTTCACCGACGCGACCGACAGGGAAAGGGGGATGATCCCAGACGCCCGGCCGGCCATTGGCATTTCAATGGCCCGGGGACGGCACCGGGAACACCCTGGCCGCCCCCGTCGCGGCCCGGCGGAGGAAAGTCGTGAGAGCCACTACACCGTGTGACCGCGACCGGATCGAACCCAGGGCGCTGGCCGCGCAAGCAGCACGCCTGGCGGACAGCGCAGGCTGCCGCTGGCTGACATCCGCCGCCGAGATGGCCGCCCTGGCAAGCGGCAGCTGGTCCCCGTACCCAGATTCCGCCCCCGTGCGCTGGACCTGCTTCCCGGGGACTGCGACGCCCACTCCCGGCGTGGACGCCAGCCGGGTCCACGCAGCGCGGGCCTTCACCGTTAGCACATTGCAGCAATGGGGCGTGGCAGAACGCCACGACGACATCGCGATCGTCGTGTCGGAACTGCTGACCAACGCGCTGCGGCACGGGCTGCCAGCATCCGGCGGCGCCCGCACCGGGTGGCCGATCCGGCTCGGCCTGCTTCAGCCCGGCCACTGCGTGATGTGCGCGGTCGCCGATCCCAGCAAGGCGGCTCCGGTACCCAGGCAACCGACTCACTTCGCCGAAACCGGCCGCGGGCTGCACATCGTCGCCGCCCTCAGTGACCAGTGGGGCTACACCACGCCAACCGACATGGGAAAGGTTCTGTGGGCTCTGTTCTTCACAGAACCCACGCCGCGTCCCCGGCACCCGCACCCCCGGCCCAGCCCGCGGGAGCAGCACGCGGCCGGGACCCGGCCGTAACGCATCGCCGGTCGGAGCGGACGAGGTCACTGTGGCCGCATCCCGGTGGTCGACGTCGACAGCGAACGCGGGTCGCGCGGCCGCCAGGCCCCCCGCTCGACGGCCGCGAGGAACCGGTCCACGACCTCGTTGAACACGTCCGGTTCCTCAAGGTTGGCGGTGTGGCCGGTCCGGGGGAGGATGGCCAGACCCGACATGGAGATGGTGCGCTTGAGCATGAGCGCGGTCTCCAGGCATCCCTCGTCTTCGTCGCCGACGACGAGCAGCACCGGGGTGCGCACCTGCGCCAGCTCATCGCGCAGGCGGTACAGGGAGGGCCGGGCGGCCTGCACGCCGCGCATCGTCAGGGCGGCCCCGAGCGCCGAGTGCTCACCCAGCGCGGCCGCGAACTCAGCCCAGCCACGCGGGTTCTTGTTCTGGAACTGCACCCGGGCCGGGCCAAGCGCGTAGCGTGCGGCGACCAGCTCAGCGCCCTCGGTCTCGAAGGCGGCGGCGGTGGCCTCGCATTCGGCGCGGAACGCGTCGGCGCGATCCGGCAGCCCACCATATCCCGCCCCGGCCACCACCGCGGAGACGACCCGGGCGGGGTGGCGCAGCGCCAGGTGCAGGGCGGTGAACCCGCCCATCGACAGGCCGACCACATGTGCCCGGTCCACGCCGAGCCCATCCAGCACGGCGATCGCATCGGCGACGGCCCGTTCCTGAGAGTAGGCGGCCGGATCGCGGGGCACGTCCGACGGGGGATACCCGCGGGCAGCGTAGGTGAGGCAGCGGTAGCCGCCGGAGAAGTGCCGCACCTGCGGTTCCCAGCTCCGGTGGTCACCGGCGAACTCGTGGATGAACAACAGCGGCGCACCGGTTCCGGTGGCGCCGGTGGCTTCGGCGTGGAGCCTCACGCCGTCCTCGGCTGTGATCGTCGCCATGCCGCGCTACCGCCCGGCAACCGGGGCGGCGCCCATGATGTGCTGATAGGTCCTCGCGGACGCGGCGGCGGCGTCCCCGGCGCTCAGCGCGTCGAGGATCTCGTCATGCTGGCGGGCCGACTCGGCATGCGTGCGGGACACCCTCGGCCCGCCGTGCAGCGACGCCCACAGCAGCCGCATGAGCGACAGCAGCAGCGGACTGCCCGCGTACTCGTACACCGTGAAGTGAAAGGCCCGGTTCAGGTCCGCGTACCCAGGGTCGTCGTCGCCGAGCACACGCATCTGGTCATTCAGGCCCCGGAGCGCTTGGATGCCGTCGGCGTCGATCTTGCGGGCCGCCAGCGACGCGCCCAGTGACTCCAGGGCGGCCCGGATCTGGAAGTTCTCCTCGACCGGGCCATCGTCCGGCTCCACCACGGTGAAACCCCGGTGGGTATCGCCGACCACCAGGCCCTCCGACGCCAGCATCCGCAGCGCCTCACGGACCGGTGTCTGGCTGACATGGAACCGCTGGGCGAGGTCCCGCTGCCGCAACTGCTTGCCCGCGGGCAGTTCTCCGGTGATGATCAGCTGGCGGATGAGGGCGGCCACCATATCCGTTTTGCTGACATAGCCCGTGGGCGGGATGGGCGGGGGATCCACGCGCCTCAGCTGCTCGGGTGGCGTGGCGGCGCCTCCCATGGTCGATGGCGTGCCGGTCCGTCGGCTCATGGTGGCTCCGCCTTCCGGTCCTGCCTGGTTGCGGCGAGGCCGCGCACCCGCGGCGGCGTCAGCGGCAGCCGCGCCACGCCGTCGGCCAGTCCGAGCGCGTCGCGCACGGCGCTCGCGACCGCCGCGCCCGCGGCGCTGATGCCGCCCTCGCCCGCGCCCATGACGCCCAGCGGGTTGCCTGGCGACGGGGCGAGCTGCGCGAGCAGGACATCGATCGGGGGGATGTCGGCGGCGGTCGGCATCTGGTACTCCATGAAGGTGATCGCCTGCGGCTGGCCCGCCCCGTCGTAGGTGAACTCCTCCAGCAGCGCCCCGCCGATTCCCTGTGCCGCGCCGCCACGGAGCTGTCCTTCGACCAGCATCGGGTTGATGGCCCGGCCCACCTCGCTGGCCACGAGATAACGCAGGACGCGCACCCGCCCGGTACCGGGGTCGACCTCGACCACGGCGAAATGCACGCCGTACGGATAGGTCATGTGCGTCACGTCGAAACGGCGGCGCGCGGCCAGCCCAGCGGGTTCGCCGGGCCGCAGATAAGGGCTGGCCGGGGCTGCCGCCCTGGCGACGTCGCCGAGGCCGACCGCCACCGCCGGGTCGCCCTGGACGCTGACGGTGCCATCGGTGACCACCAAGTCGTCCTCGGCCGCCTCGAGCATCCGGGCGGCGAGCTGGGCCGCACGGGCCCGGACCGCGGACGCGGCCTGGTGCACCGCGTTCCCGGCCACCACCGTGGACCGCGATGCCCACGACCCGGTGCCGAACGGCTGCAGCTCGGTATCCCCGTTGACCACGTCCACGGCCCGGGGGTCGACCCCGAGCGCGTCCGCGGCGATCTGGGCGAGCACGGTCTCGATGCCCTGCCCCAGCGACGTCCCACCGGAGAACACCCGCACGGTGCCGGTCTCGGTGACCGCGACGTCGGCGGTGTCCCGCGGCCCGAGCCCGCTCTTCTCCAGGTAGACGGCGACGCCGAGCCCGCGCGGCCGGCCGGTGTGCCCCGCCCGGCCGGCCTCGTCGTGGTAGCCGAGCCGTGCCACCTCCGCCGCGGCGGCGGCCAGCAGCGCGGGATAGTCCCCCGTGTCCAGCACCACATCGGTGCCCAGGGTGGTCATGGCGCGGCGGTGGGGGAGCTCCGCCGGGCCCAGCAGATTGCGGCGGCGCAGCTCGATGCGGTCGATGCCGAGCCGGTCCGCGGCGACGTCGAGCAGTTGCTCGCGCGCGACGGTGCCCTCGTACCGCCCGGGCGCCCGGTAGGTGCCGCATGGCGTCTTGTTGGTGAGAACGACCTGGACCCGGCCCCGGTAGGCGGGCACGCGGTACGGGCCGGGCAGCATCGCGACCGTTAGCTCGGGCACCGCGATGCCATGGGTGCGGCAGTAGGCACCGTTGTCGTGCACCACCTCGTCCGACAGGGCAGTGATCCGGCCCTGAGCGTCGAACGCGGCGGCGACCCGGTGCGACTGCTGCCTGGAGTGGTTCACCGCGACCAGGTGCTCGGCGCGGTCCTCTGCCCACTTGACGGGCCGGCCAAGCTTACGGGCCAGCCACGGCACCAGGTAATCCTCGGGGTAGAACTCGCCGCGCACCCCGAACCCGCCGCCCGCGTCGACGGCGTGCACATGGATGAGGTTCTCGTCGATCCCGAGCATGGCGGCGAGCACGTCCCGGTTGAACACCGGAACCTTGGTCATGCCGAAGATCGACAGCGCTCCGGTTCGCGGCTCGGGGGCGGCCAGCAGCGCGCGCGGCTCCAGCGGCACGCCGCTGTGCCGCCCGATCGCGACCTCGATCTCCACCACGTGCGCGGCCTGCCGGAAGGCGGCGGCGGTGTCGCCGTAGCCGAGGGTGAAATCGGCGGCGACGTTCCCGGCTGGGAACAGGCGTGGCGAGCCTGGGCGGGCCGCCTCCGCGGCGTCGACCACCGCCGGTTCCTCATCGAGGTCGATCTCGACGAGTTCGGCGGCATCCTCGGCGGCGTACGGGTCGTCGGCGACGACGACGGCGACCGGTTCCCCCACGTAGCGCACCACGTCGGCGGCCAGCACCGGCTGCAGGTAACCGCTGAGGTCGACGCCCTGGACGGCCAGGCGTACCGGGATGGCCAGCCCGGCGGGCACGTCGCCAGCGGCGATGGCCGCGGTGACCCCGTCCGCCCGGCGGGCCGGGGCGAGATCAACCCGGCGCACCCGCCCGTGGGCGATGGGGGAGCGGACCACCCGCGCCCACACCTGGCCCACCGCGCTAATGTCGTCCCCGAACCGGCCGCACCCGCGCAGGAGACGGGGATCCTCCTTGCGCGGCACCCGGGTGCCGATGACGCTCATGAGCTGTCCGCGGGCCGGCGCGAGCGGGCAGTGGCCAGCACCGCCTCGACGATGCCCTGGTAGCCGGTGCAGCGGCACAGGTTGGCGGCGATGAGCTCGCGCACCTCCGCTTCGGTGGGGGGACCGGAGCGGGCGGCGCCCCGTTCGGCCAGGTATGCCTCGGCGAGCATCAGAAAGCCGGGGGTGCAGAACCCGCACTGCAGCGCGTGATGGTCGCTGAATGCCTGCTGGAGGTCGGACAGCTCCTCGCCGGTGGACAGGCCCTCGACGGTGCTGACCTCGGTGCCGTCGGCCTGGACGCCGAACATCAGGCAGGCCCGGACCGGGCCGCCGTCGACCAGCACGGTGCACGCGCCACAGATCCCGTGCTCGCAGCCCAGGTGCGTGCCCGTGTAGCCCAGGTCATGGCGCAGCATGTCGGCGAGGGTCCGGCGCGCCTCCACGGCGAGCTCGTGCTCACGCCCGTTGACGCGCAGGCGGATCCGGTGCATGTCCTTCACGCGGCGCCCTCCCCGGCATGCGCGCGGCTCGCGCCGTCCTCAGCGAGCGCGGCGCTCACCTCTTCCGGCAGCACCGGGATGTGGTCGAACTCCGCTGCCGTGCCGGACAGTGCGTCGTTGATCGCGTTCAGCACGGCCGCCGGAGCGCCGATCATGCCGCCCTCGCCCATCCCTTTCGCGCCCGTATCGCTGAAGCGCGAGGGGGTCTCCAGGTGAACGACGTCCACCGGGCACGTTTCCGCCGCCGTCGGCGGCAGGTAGTCCATCAGCGTGGTGCTGACCGGCTGCCCTTCGTCGTCGTAGCGGATCCGTTCCAGCAGGGCGGCCGCCACTCCCTGGGTAACCCCGCCGCGGACCTGCCCGTCCACGATGAGGGGGTTGATCACCACCCCGCAGTCCTCCACGACCAGGTACCGGTGGAGCCGGATGGCGCAGGTTTCCGGGTCGATCACGGCCAGGGCGGCGTGGCAGGCGTTGGAGAACGTGCCCGGCGGGTCGAAGGACGCCTGCGCCTCGAGCCCGTAGCGCAGCGCCCCCGGCAGGCGGTGGGTCTGGAAGTAGACGACCCGGGCAAGCTCGCCGATCGGGATGGCGGCCCGGCTGTCACCCCTGATCCGTGCCGAGCCATCGCTTAGCTCGACGTCGGCCGCGCGGGCCTCGAGCAGGCAGCCGGCGACGTGGCGCAACTGGTCGGCGACGAGGTCCGCGGCGCGGGCGGCGGCGCCACCGCCGATGACGATCGAGCGGCTGGCGAAGGTTCCCCAGCCATAGGCGGCCAGGTCGGTGTCTCCCTGACGCAGCCGGACCTGGTCCGGGTGCACGCCCAGCCGGTCGGCGACGATCTGCGCGAACGTCGTCTCGTGACCCTGGCCATGACCGCAGGTGCCGGTGGTGACGACGACCTCCCCGGTCGGGTCCATCCGCACCTGGGCCGTGTCGTAACCGGGGGTCATCCGCATTCGCCGTTGCGCCATGGTCGGCGTGCCGTAGCCGGTGCGCTCGGAAAAACAGGCGTAACCGATTCCGGCCCGCCACCCGGCGTCGCGCAGGGCGTCCCGCTCGGCGTGCCAGCCGTCGTCGGCCACCCGCCGCTCGGCAAGGTCCAGGGACTCGCGATAGCTGCCTTCGTCGTAGGTAATGCCGTTGACCCCGGTGTAGGGAAACTCGCCGGGGCCGATCATGTTCAGCCTGCGCAGCCGCAGCGGGTCGGTGTGCAGCGCCCGGGCGGCCTTCTCCATCAGCCGCTCCATCACCAGCACGATCTGCGGCCGGGACACGCCGCGGTACGGCGCCGTGGGGGCCTTGTTGGTGGCGATCGCCCGGCCGCGCGCCCGGTAGGCCGGGACCTTGTACACGCCGGGCAGCTCGCTCGCCGCCATGAGCGGCTCGACCGCGCAGGTGAACGGGTACGCGGAGTACGCGCCGACGTCGCACTCGATGTCCGCGTCCAGGGCGAGGAACCGCCCCTGCGCGTCGAAGGCAGCGCGCACCTGGTAACGCTGCTCGTGCCCGTGAAACGAGGCGGTCAGGTTCTCCTGCCGGTCCTCGACCCAGCGCACGGGCCGCCGCAGCCGCAGCGCGGCGGCGGCCACGGTCACCTCTTCCCGGCCGACCACGCATTTCAGGCCGAACCCGCCCCCCACATCCGGCGCGATGACCCGCACTGCCCGCTCGGGCAGGCGCAGTGCCTGCGCGACGGCGGAGCGAACCTGGTGCGGGACCTGGGTGGAGACGTGCATCACCAGCTGCTCGTCGCGGTCGTCCCACTCGGCCAGGCAGGCGCGCCCTTCCAGCGGGAGCGCCGCCACCCGGGCGCTGGTGAAGACACCGCGGACGACCAGCGGCGCGCTGGTGAAGATCTCGCCGAGCCGGTCGTCATCGAACAAGAGCAGGTCCACGAGGCAGTTGCCCGCCAGGCCCTCGTGCACCTGGCGGGTGGCGCCGTCCCGGGCGGAGGCGATGCCGGTGACCGCGGGCAGCCGGTTCCAGTCGACCTCCACAAGCTCGGCGGCATCCTCCGCCAGGTAGGCGTCCTCGGCGATGACCACAGCCACCGGTTCGCCGGCGAAGCGCACCTCGTCCCCGGCGAGCAAGGGCATCGCCGTGGGCACGAACTCGTCGCGCTCCAGCGTGGCCAGCAGGTACGGGTCGCCGAGGTCCGCCGCCGTGAAGGCGGCGGCCACGCCCGGTGCCCGCAGCGCGGCCGAGGTGCTGATCGCGGAGACCGATGCGGCGGCGAACGGGCTGCGCGCGAACGCCGCGTGCAGGAGCCCCACCCGGGTGAGATCGCCCACGAACCGGCTGCGGCCCCGCAGCATCCGGGGATCTTCCTTGCGGGCCATCGCCGTCCCGGTCCACCGCCCCCCTCCCGCCTCCGGTGCCCGGCCGGCTCCACGCCACCACGGCCGGCCATCCGGAGGAGCGGCGTGAGATCCGGAGGCGGGGTACTCGCCGGCCGCCCCGGTCACGGCCGGCTCGCCTCGGCCAGCGCGCGCGACACCAGCGTCGCGGCCAGTCTCTTCCGGTAGCCGCTGTTGCCATGAGTGTCCGACGGCGGCTCGATCTGGCTGGCGGCGTATTCGCCCATCGCGCGCCAGCTCTCTGGTGCGGCCGGCTGACCGGCCAGGGCCTCGGCCCCGACCATGACGGGCAGCGGGCCGACGCCGCCCAGCACCACCCGCGCCGACCGGCAGACCCCGTCGGCGACGTCCACCGCTACGGCGGCGGCGACAACCGCGAAATCGCCCTGCCGCTCCGCGAACTCCGTGAGCGCGGCCCGCGGCGCGGGCCGCGGGAACCACACCTCGGTGATCATCTCGTCCGGCGCCGCGGCCGTCGTGTAATAACCCTGGAGGAACTCGGCGGCCGGGAGCACGCGCCGCCCGGCCGGCCCCTGGAGCACCACGTTCGCCTCGAGCAGCAAGGCCAGCAAGCACCATTCGGAGGCGGGGTCGGCATGGGCGATGCTGCCCCCGAACGTGCCGCGGGCCCGGATCGGGTAGTGCCCGATCCACCGCGCCGACCTGGGCAGCACGCCAAACCCGGCCGTCACAGCGGGATCACGGGCCGTCTCGATGGCCCGGTGCGGAGTCAGCGCGCCGATGTGCAGGCCGTCCGCCGCGGGCCGCAGGTAGCTCAGGCCGGGGATGCGGGTCACGTCGACGAGCGCGCTGGGACGCGCCAGCCTGAGGTTCATCATCGGCACCAGGCTCTGCCCGCCCGCCAGGATCTTCGCCTCGTCCCCGAGCCCGGCCAGCAGAGCCACCGCCTGATCCACGCTGTCGGCGCGGTGATAGGCGAACGGGGCTGGTTTCAACGCGGTCCTCCCGTGCCCGCTGGCTTGCTCTCCCGGGAAAGCGCCGGCGCCCCAGGATGTCTCCCGCCGCCCTCGGGCTGCCGGGCCGGGGTGTCCTGGCCTTCCCGTCAGGTGCCCGGACCTGGCCGCCCAGAGCTGGCCGCCCAGGGTGCCCGGGCCGCCTGCCCGGGGTGGCTGGGGCGCTTGGTATACCATATTTCAGCACGACACCGGCCGTCCACCGGGAGCCGCGTATGGCGCCCCCTCACCTGCGGGTGGAGCACACTCCCGTCGGCTACCGGCGGCTCCTGCTATCGCGCCCGGAGCGCCGCAACGCGCTGGATCTAGGGCTGGCCCGCGCCCTGCGCGACGCGCTCGAGCAGGACGAGACCGCCCCGGTGGTGCTCGGCAGCACCGACCCGCGGATGTTCTGCGCCGGTGCCGACCTGAACGTCCCCGACGCCGACCGGGCCACGGTCTCCGACCTGCTGTACCAGTGTTACGAAATCATGATCACCAGGCCGGGACCGGTGATCGCGGTGGTCAGCGGCCCGGCGGTAGGCGGCGGGGCACAGCTCGCGGCGGCTGCCGACCTGCGGATCGCGGGGCCGGCGGCGAGGCTGCGCTGGATCGGGCCGGCCGGCCACGGCCTGGCGGTGGGGGCGTGGGTGCTGGCCGACCTCGTCGGCCGTGGCACCGCGATGGAGCTGGCCCTGACCGGGCGCTGGGTGGAGGCGCCGGAAGCGCTGGCCATGGGCTTGGTGAACCGTGTCGAGGACGATCCTGGCCGGATCGCGGCGGGAATCGCCGCGGACCTGGCCGCGCAGGGTTCCGCGGCATCGGCAAGGGTCAAGAGCGTGACGGCGGCGGGTGGCCTGCTCGACCGGCTGCGTGCGGAACGCCAGGCGAACAGGGCGGCCTGGACCCAGGTGATTGCGTCGGCCGGCGGATGAGCGCTGGTGAGGCGTGGAGCCGCGCCGGGTGGCGGGCACATCTTCCCGGCACGGGGGACGTTCCTGCTTACGTCGACCGGCTTGGCGAGGCGACCATCCCGGAGCTGGCCGCCGCCTCCGCCGAGCGGGTGCCCGACCGGGTCGCGGTCACCGTCGACGGCGACCCGATCACACACGCCGAACTGGATGCCGATGCCGCGCGGGTGGCAGGCTGGCTCGCCCGGCGGGTCCAGCCCGGCCACCGGGTGCTGCTTGCCGCTGGGGCGGGCCTGGGGTTCCTGCGCTGCTACCTCGGTTCGCTCCGCGCGGGCGCCGTCGTCGTGCTCGCCAATCCCGGCTGCGCCGCGCCCGAGCTCGCGCACCTGGTCTCCGATTCCGGCGCCAGGGTAGCCTTCGCCGACCCCGGTCCCGCGCGGCTGCTGGCGAGGCTGCCCGCGCCGCCGCAGACCGTGGCCGTCACCAGAGTGCCCCCCGGGCCGCCGGGCCGATCCGGCCAGCGGGTCCGCGCCCGGCCGGAGGATGCCGCCCTGCTCGCCTACACCTCGGGCACAACCGGGCGGCCGAAGGGCGTGCCCCTGACGCACCGCCAGCTGGTCACCTCGGTCCGCGCGGCGATGGCGGCCTGGCGGTGGAGCGCGGACGATGTGCTGGTGCACGCGCTTCCGCTGTACCACCAGCATGGGCTGGGGGGCGTGCACGCCACCCTCATCGCCGGGGGCACCAGCCACGTCCGCTCGAAGTTCGCCCCCGCCGATATCGTCGCGACGGCCCGGGCGACCCAAGCCAGCGTGCTGCTGGGGGTACCGACCATGTACCAGGCGCTGCTGACCGCCACCATCGGGGCCGGCGCCCCGCCGCCGGGCGCCGCCGCCGGGGCCGGCCGCCAGCCCGGCCGCGGCAGCAGGGGTGCCGGGATGGGCACGCCGGAGGGCAGACCGGCGCTGTCGGGTCTGCGGCTGGCCGTGTGCGGCTCCGCGCCGCTGAACCCGGCCCTCGCGGAGCGGCTCCGCGCCGTGCTGGGGCGCCTGCCTCTGGTCCGCTACGGCACCACGGAGACCGGCCTCAACGTCTCGAACACCTGCGACGATCCGCATGCGGACACGATCGGGGTGCCGCTGCCTGGAGTCATGGCACGGCTCCGGTCAGGGGGCGCGGAGCCGGCCGCCGGGCAGGACGGGGAGATCCAGCTGCGTGGCCCCCAGGTCTTCGGCGGCTACTGGCAGGACCCGGCGGCGACCGCGGCCGCCTTCACCCAGGACGGCTGGTTCCGCACCGGCGACATCGGCCGCGTGGACCCAGTGAGCGGGCAGCTCGTCATCCGCGGGCGCATCAAGGAAATGATCATCAGCGGCGGGCTGAACGTCTATCCGGCCGAGGTGGAGATGGTGCTGGAAAGCCACCCCTCCGTCGCGGAAGCTGCCGTGGCCGGCGTCCCGGATGGCCGCTGGGGCGAGCGGGTGACCGCCTGGGTGGTCATGCGCCCCGGCGGTGAGTTCGACGAGCGGGCGCTGATCGCGCATGCCCGAGCGCAGCTGACGGCCTACAAGTGCCCCAAGCAGGTGGTCGAGCTGAAGGCCCTGCCGCGCAACCAGGTGGGCAAGCTCGTCCGCAGCGCCCTGGCCCTGGATCGCCGGCCAGGGTTCACCGGCCAGCGCTCGTGATCATGACCTGGGTGCACACCTGGCTACAGCCAGGTCATGATCACGCCTTCCACGGCACCCGGAGACTCTCCTGATCTTGACCTCGGTGCACGCCTGACTACACCAACTCAATGATCACGGGTTGCTGGCGGGCCGCCTCCCAACCCGCCTCACCGGGCCGCCTTCCGAGCCGCCTCTCCGGCCCGGTGAGCCTTCCGAAGGGGGTGATATTTGGTATACCATCCACGCAAGCCCGGAGGCGGCCACGGCGGCCACCGGCGGCGCCTGCGGATGCGAGGTTGTACCTGCCTATCGGGAACGGGCGAAAGGGGTGGCGGTGGATCTGCAGCTGGCCGGGAAGGTGGCCTTCGTCACCGGTGCGAGCAAGGGAATCGGCCGCTCGGTGGCCGAGCACCTCGCGCGCGAGCAGGCCGATGTCGTCATCACCGCCCGGACGGCAGAGCCCCTGGCGGCGACCGCCAAGCAGATAGCCGCCGAAACGGGCCGCACGGTCGTGCCCATGGCCGGCGACATGAGCGTGATGCAGGACGTCCAGCGCTGCGTGGAGTCCACCCTGGACCGGTTCGGCAAGATCGACATCCTGGTCACCTGCGCGGGAAGCTCGCCCGGCGGCCTTCTCGAGGATCTGACCGAAGAGCAGTGGATGTCGAGCCTCAACCTCAAGTTCATGGGCTATGTCCGTTCGGTGCGCGCGGTGATCCCGCATATGCGCCAGCGAGGGGAAGGCGCCATCGTGCTCGTCGTCGGCAACGACGGCCTCAAGCCCAGCTACTGGGAGATGACCGCGGGGGTGGCGAACGCCGCCGACATCAACTTCGCTTCCTCGGTCGCCGAGCAGTACGGGCGTCATGGCGTGCGCATCAACACGGTAAACCCGGGGCCGGTGAACACCGACCGGTGGGACACGCTGGAGAAGGCGTTCGCCCGCGACAAGGGCGTGCCCCAGGAGCGCGCGCATGAACTGGCCGAGCGGTCCATCCCGTTCGGCCGCATCTGCGAGCCGGCCGAGGTCGCGGCCCTGGTGGCCTTCCTGGCCTCCCCCCGGGCCAGCTTCATCAACGGCGCCCACATCCCTATCGACGGGGGCCAGCGCAAGGCCATCATGGATCAGTGAGGGCACGACGATGACATTCAGCGGTTCCGCGGCGGGCGCCAGGACTACGCTGCCCGCCGGAATGGTTAAGCAGTACAGGCCGTAGGAGGGTTTGCCATGGCTGAGGCTCAAGGTGCCGCGGGCGCCGTCCCGGGCGGCGCGGGCGAATCGCGCCCACTGCAGATCGAAATGAATGGCATCAACGTCATCACCGATGCCGAGCGCAAGGGCCATCCGCGTGACCTGTTCTGGCCCTGGTTCGCGGCCAACGTCTCGGTCCTCGGCCTGAGCTACGGTGCGTTCCTGCTGGCATTCGGGATCTCGTTCTGGCAGGCGGTCGTGGTCGGCATAGCCGGGATCATCATCTCGTTCCTGCTGTGCGGGTTCATCGCGATAGCCGGCAAGCGGGGATCGGCGCCAACGATGGTGCTGAGCAGGGCGGCGTTCGGCGTCCGCGGCAACAAGCTGCCCACGGCCCTCTCCTGGCTGCTCACAGTCGGCTGGGAGACCATCCTCGTGACCCTCGCGACGCTGGCGATCGCGACGGTCTTCCAGCACCTCGGCTGGGGCGGCGGCACCGCCACGAAGGTCATCGCGATGATCGTGGTGGTGGCGCTGACCATCTTCGGCGGTGTGATGGGCTTCGACCTGATCATGCGCATGCAGACGGTGATCACGGTCGTCACCGGCGTGCTGACGGTGCTGTTCATCATCCTGGTCGCGGGCAAGATCCACTGGTCCACGGTGTCGGCGCTGCCGGCCGGATCAGCGGAGGCCGTGATCGGCGGGCTGGTGTTCATGATGACCGGCTTCGGGCTCGGGTGGGTCAACGTGGCCGCCGACTACTCGCGCTATCTGCCGCGGAGATCCTCGAGTACCGGGGTGGCCGGCTGGACGACCTTCGGTTCCGCGGTCGCCCCGATCGTCCTGGTCGTCTTCGGGCTGCTGCTGGCGGGCTCGTCGAAGGGGCTGAGCGCAGCGATCGGCGCCGACCCGATCGGGGCGCTCGCCGTCCTGCTGCCGACCTGGTTCCTGGTCCCGTTCGCGATCGTGGCCGTGCTCGGCCTCATCGGCGGTGCGGTGCTGGACATCTACTCCTCGGGCCTGGCGCTCCTCTCGCTCGGCCTGCGGGTCCCGCGTTATGTCGCGGCCCTGATCGACGGCGTGGTGATGACCCTCGGCACGATCTACGTGGTGTTCATCGCGGGCAACTTCCTCGGCCAGTTCATCGGTTTCCTGATCACGCTCGGCGTGCCGATCGCCGCCTGGTGCGGGGTCATGCTCGCCGACATCGCCCTGCGGCGGCGCGACTACTCCGAGCCTGAGCTGTACAACCCGGACGGCCGCTACGGCGACGTCAAGTGGTTCCCCGTCGGGGTGGTCGTCGTCAGCACAGTGATCGGCTGGGGGCTGGTCACCAACAGCTCCGCGAGCTGGCTCACGTGGCAGGGTTACCTGCTCGGCCCGTTCGGGCTCGGCGGGAAGAGCGGTGCCTGGGCCTTCGCCAACCTGGGCGTGCTCGTGGCCCTGGTGCTCGGGTTCGTCGCGCAATGGGCGTTCAGCCGGTCGGCCGTGCATGCCCAGGAGATGACGCCGCCGCTGGAGCCGGCCGCCGCCCAGGCATGACCGGCCCGGCAGACCAGGCGGGCTCCCCGGGGGAGCAGCCGGCGACGCTCGCGGTCATCGACATGCAGCGCGTGTTCGCCGACCGCGACAGTCCCTGGCGGGTGCCCAGGTTCGCCGAGATCGTGGACCCCATCCAGCGGCTCGCCGCCGCCTACCGGCCGCGGGTCATCTTCACCAGGTTCGTGGCCCCGGCCGTTCCCGCCGGGGCGTGGCGCCGCTACTACGAGGTCTGGCCGTTCGCGCTGCAGCCTCCAGACGCGCGGATCTACGAGCTCGTGGACGAGTTCGCCGACGAGCCGGGCCCGACGCTGGACGCCACGACCTTCGGCAAGGTGGGCGACCAGCTGTCCACGATGGTGGCCGACGGGCGGCTGCTGCTGGCCGGCGTCTCCACGGACTGCTGCGTGCTGTCCACCGCCCTGGCGGCCGCCGACGACGGGGTCCCGGTCCAGGTGGTCGCGGACGCCTGCGCGGGCGTCGACGACGAGAGCCACGCCAAGACGCTGGACATCCTGCGCCTGTACGGCCCGCTTGTGGAAGTGATCAGCCTGGCCGACGCCATCGGGCGGGCCGCCGGCTCCGGTGCCGCGCAGCCGGCGTGAGGCGGGGCCCGGGCGGTTCGCGGCGGACGCGCTCGCGCGCGCTCGGTGCGCTGTACGGGCTGGCGATCGGCGATGCGCTGGGGATGCCGACCGAGTCGCGCTCCCGGCCGGACATCGTGGCGCGCTACGGCGGCCTGCTGAACGGCTTCGAGCCCGGGCCGCCGGATCAGCCGCTGGCCCCCGGGCTGCCAGCGGGCAGCGTCACCGACGACACCGAGCAGGCCGTCGTGCTGGCACGGCTGGTCGTCGACGGCCGCGGCGAGATCGACGAAGGCGAGCTGGCAACCCGCCTGCTGGCCTGGGAGGCGTCGATGCGCACCCGCGGTTCGATCGGTCTTCTCGGCCCGTCCACCAAGAAGGCGCTTAACGAGATCCTGACGGGGGCCGGCATCGACGACGCGGGCAGGTCCGGCACCACCAACGGCGCCGCCATGCGGATCACCCCGGTGGGCGTGGCGACTCCGCCCCACGATCTGGTCCTGCTGGTGGACCGCGTGGTGGCGGCCAGCCGGGTGACGCACAACACGGGGATAGCGCTCGCCGGCGCGACCGCGGTGGCGGCGGCGGTCAGCGCCGGGATCGAGGGCGCCACCGTCCCCGAGGCGGTGCGGTTCGCGGCGGGCGCGGCGGCCGCCGCCGCCCAGCGAGGGCACTGGGCCGCCGGCGCGGACGTCGCATCGCGCATCACCTGGGCGGCCGGGCTGGTCGCCGGGCTCGGGCAGGGGCAGGCGATGGACGCGGTGTACCGGCTGGTGGGCACGAGCCTGGCCACCCAGGAGTCGGTTCCCGCGGCGTTCGCGGTGGCAATGGTCAGCCCGCAGGATCCGTGGCTCGCCTGCCGTATCGCGGCCTCGCTCGGCGGTGACAGCGACACCATCGCCGCCATCACCGGCGCGATCTGCGGCGCCTGCCGCGGCGTTGGGGCATTTCCGCCGAGTGCGCGGTCCACGGTAGCCCGGGTGAACGATCTCAAGCTGGAGGGGCTGGCCGCCGGCCTGCTGGCGGTACGGGCCGGGGCTGCTCCGCGGGCGGGCGGCGATGCGGCAGGATAGCCGGAGTCCACCCGGCCGGTTCGACCGGCTCCTGCACCTCGGCAACGTGGTGGTGGACATCGTCCTGACCGTGCCCATGCTCCCCGAGCGGGGCGGCGACGTACTGGCCAGCCAGGCGCAGACGGCCGCGGGCGGTGGCCTGAACGTGATGGCCGCCGCCGCGCGGCAAGGCCTGCCGGCGGCCTACGCGGGCGCTCACGGCACGGGCCCGTTCGGCACCCTGGCCCGGGCGGCGATGGAGAAGGAGGGTGTAGGCATCATCCAGCCGGCGAAGGCCGGCCTGGACACCGGCTTCGTGTTCACCATCGTGGAGGCCAGTGGCGAGCGGACCTTCCTGACCAGCCGCGGCGCCGAGGCGACGCTGACCGCCGCTGACCTCGATGCCGTCCGGCCGGGGGCCCGCGACGCCGTCTACCTGTCCGGCTACAGCCTGGTTCACGGCAGCAACCGGGCCGCGCTGCTCGGCTGGCTGGCGCGGCTGGGCGATGGCAACATCGTGTTCTTCGATCCCGGCCCGCTGGTGGGGTCCATCCCGGCCGGCGCGCTCGCCACCGTGTTCGGCCGCGCGGACTGGCTGACCTGCAACGCGCGGGAGGCTGCCATCCTCGCGGGTACCGCGGACCCGCGCGCCGCGGCGGCGGTGCTGGCCCGACGGGCTGGCCGGGCCAGCCGGGCCGGCGGCCCCGGGGTAATCGTGCGCACCGGGCCCGACGGCTGCCTGATCGGCCGCCCAGATGCCGGAGTGGTGCATGTGCCCGGGTTCCAGGTGGATGTCCTCGACACCAACGGCGCCGGTGACGCTCACAGCGGGGCCTTCATCGCCGCGCTGGCGGCCGGCGCGGCCGACGTCACAGCGGCCCGCAGCGCGAACGGGGCGGCCGCGCTCTCGGTTACCAGGCGCGGGCCAGCCACGGCGCCGACCGGGGAGGAACTGGCCCGGTTCCTCGCCACCGCCTGAGCAGCAAGGTCTTCCGGAACGGCCGGACGCTCCGGGAGACCGGGACCTCCGGACGGCCGGAACCGGGAAGGCCGGGCTTCCCCGGGACCATGCCCGCCCGATGACCTGGGCCCCGTTGCGCCGCGCTCCTATCCTTGGGTGCACGATGACCAGCCTGATCGAGCACATCCTCAGCCTGAGCGGATGGGTCGCGCTGCTGATTGTTTTCGCGGTCCCCGCCCTTGAGGCGTCGGCGTTCCTTGGCTTCTTCTTTCCCGGGGAGACCGCGCTGATCCTCGGCGGAGTGCTTGCGTCCTATGGCCGGGTAAGCCTGTGGGCGGTGTTCCTCGCTGGGATCTGCGGGGCGGTCATCGGCGACTCGGTCGGCTACCTGGTCGGCCGCGAGTACGGCACCCGCATGCTGCAAGCCACGCGGTTCCACCGCCTCGTCAAGCCCCACCGCATCGAACGGGCCCAGGACTACCTGGCCAGACGGGGCGGCCGGGCAGTGTTCTTCGGCCGGTTCACCGCCGCCCTGCGCGTCCTGGTCCCGGGCCTGGCCGGCATGGCACGCATGTCTTACCGGGTTTTCCTGCCCTTCAACGTGGCCGGCGGTGCGATCTGGGGCGCGACGATGATCGTGCTCGGCTATATTGCGGGCGCGAGCTGGAAGCATGTCGCCCGCTACGCCACCGGCGTCGGCATCGCCCTGTTCCTGGTCGTGGTGCTCACGCTCATTCTCGGGCACCTGCTGCGGACGGCACGTGACCCGCAGAGCTGGGCCGGGCGGCAAATCACCCGGCTGGCCGGCAGCCGCCTGGCTTCCTGGCTGCGGCGCCGCTTCCCGGGCCAGCTCAGGTGGCTCGCGGCACGTTTCCAGACCGGCGGCCCTACCGGCTTCGCGCTGACGCTCGCCGTTCTCACGCTCGCGGCGTGCGCCTGGTCGCTGGGAACGCTGACGTTCAGCGTTGTCCACCACATCAACAGCGCCCGCTACGATCCGCAGGTCCTGGCTTTCTTTGTGAGCCACCGCACGCCGTGGCTCACCGGCCTTGCCAGGGCGCTCACCTGGCTCGGCTCGGGCTTCGTGCTCTGGCCGGTGGTGATCGCCGCAGGTCTGGGACTGTGGCGGTGGCGCCGCCGCTGGCTGGTGGCGGCCCTGCCCGCGCTGGCGCTCGCCGGCGCCGCGGCATGGTCCTTGCTGATCAAGATTCTGGTCGGCAGGCCCCGCCCGCCCGCCGGCGACTGGCTGGCCTCGGCTCATGGCTGGGCCTTTCCCTCTCAGCACGCGGCACAGGCCCTGGCCACCTGGGGCGTGCTGGCGTTCACGGTGATGGCCGGGCGCTCCGTGAGAACGCGGACGCTGCTGGTCGTGGGCGCCGCCCTGATCGCGTTCGTGGTCGGTCTGACGCGGCTCTACCTCGCCGTCCACTGGATGACCGACGTGCTGGGCGGCTGGGCCCTCGCCGGAGTGTGGAGTTGCCTGCTGATCATCCCTTACCTGTTCACGCAGCGGGTGGCGACGGCGCCACGGGACCGGGAAGCGCGGCGGCCCGGCAGGCCCCGGCCGAAGGCCCGATCGGGGCGAGGCGCCGGCATCGGGCGCAAGCCGGCGGGCGGAAAGGCGGCGCCGTCACGGGCACCCAGCAGACCGCCGGCGTTGGCGGCGCCGCGGGCCGCTAGACGTTGGACTTGATGCTGCCCCCGTCGACCTGGTAGACGGCGCCGGTGACGTAGGAGGCCTGCTGCGAGGCCAGGAACGCGACGACGTTACCGAGCTCGATCGGCTCACCGAAGCGGCCCAGCGGGATCGCCGCGGCAAGGGGCGCCAGCTGCTCCTGGAGCGCCTTGTCGGCCTCCGGGCTGCGCCCGGCGCCCGGGCTGGTGCGGGAGGTGAGGAACCTGCCCGGAAGCACGAGATTGATCGTGATGCCATCCCTCGCCAGGCCAGGCATGATCGCCTTCATCAGCCCGGCGATGCCCGGGCGGATCCCGTTCGACAGGTCGATGCCCTCGACCGGCTCCTTCACGGAACTGGACTGGATCCCGATGATTCGGCCCCAACGGCTGGCGCGCATATACGGCACGACCTCACGGACAGAACGGACGAAGTTCAGCGTGACAACCTCGAAGGCCTGCCGCCAGTCGTCGTCGGTGACGTCCGTGAACCTGCCCAGCGCCGGGCCGCCGGAGTTGTTGACAAGGACGTCCACGCCGCCGAAACGCTCGACCGTCGCGGCAACGACGCTCTCGATGCCCTCGGCGGTCGTGAGGTCCGCCTGGACGGCGAGCACCTCGGCGCGCGTCTCATCCTGGATCTCCTCGGCGGCGGCTTCCAGGTCCGCCTCCGTTCGAGCGCAGATCGTGACCCGCGCGCCCTCGCGCGCCAGAGCGAGCGCGGACGCCTTGCCCAGGCCCTTGCTCGACGCCGTCACGAGTGCGACCTTGCCGTTCAGCCCGAGATCCACGCATCTCCCCAGTTCGGTGCCGCCGCTGTACGACCCGGCTGACCGCTCCCCATGTGCCAGGCGTCACTACCATAGTGTCGCGGCGGGCAGCGGCGCTCTGCACGGCACGGGTTACCTCGTGCGTTCAGGGCCGATCGGCGGCGGGCCAGAGGAGGTGCTCGTCATCAGCGATCCAGCCGCTGAGCCCGCGGGCGCGGGCGCGGAACTCACAGCGGCGCTGCGCCGCGTGGTCGCCGGTGAGGTCCGGTTCGACTCCTACAGCAGGCACCTGTTCTCCCGCGACGCGAGCATGTACGCGATCGAGCCGATCGGCGTGGTCTTCCCCCGCGATGCCGACGACGTCGCCGCCACCACCGTCACCGCCGCCGCGTTCGGCGTTCCGGTGCTGCCCCGGGGCGCCGGAACCAGCCTGGCCGGCCAGACGGTCGGGCACGCGGTCGTGATGGACCTGTCCCGGCACATGGGCGGGATCATCGAGATCGACGCCGAACGGCGAACGGCGCGGGTGCAGCCCGGCGTGGTGCAGGAGCAGCTGAACCTGGCGGGTGCCCGCCACGGGCTCGTGTTCGGCCCGGACACATCCACCAGCAACCGGGCCACGCTCGGCGGGATGATCGGCAACAACTCGGCCGGCAGCCAGTCGGTGCGCTATGGCATGACGATCGACCATGTCCTCACGCTCGACGTCGTCCTGTCCGACGGGAGCCGGTCAGCGTTCGGCCCGCTGACGCAGGGGGAGCGGCTGAGCCGCGCCGCCGCGGCAACGCTTGACGGGGCGATCTGCCGGGAGCTGCCCGGCCTGGTGGAACGCCACCGGGAGGCCATTGCCACCGGCTTCCCGCGGTTCTGGCGGCAAGCCGGTGGCTACCGGCTGGACCGGCTGGCGGGATCGGCCGGGGCCGGAGGGCTCGATCTGGCGAAGTTCCTGGTTGGCTCCGAGGGCACCCTGGCCACGGTCGTGGAGGCGACCGTCCAGCTCGTGCCCGCGCCGCGGTTCCGGGTCATCGCCGTAGGCCACTTCACATCCGTGCAGGCGGCGATCGAGGCGACGGAAGACGCGCTGGCCTGCCAGCCCGCGGCCGTGGAGCTGCTGGACCGCACGATCCTCGAGCTGTCCCGCCAGAAGATCGAATACCGGGCGCTCGGGTCGATCCTGCACGGTGACCCGGAGGCCCTGCTGTTTGTCACGTTCTTCGGCCACACCCTGGCCGAAGCGGTCGCCGGGCTCGACCGCCTGGGTGAACGCTGGCGTGCACACGGCCACGGCTACCACACGCTCCGTGCCGTTGATGCGGCGGAGCAGGCGGCGCTGCTGAACGTCCGCCAGGCCGGCCTGGGCCTGCTCATGGCGGCGAGCACCGGCGCGCGCAGGCCGCTGGCCTTTGTCGAGGACACCGCGGTCGAGCCGGCCACGCTGGCCTCCTATGCGAGCCGTTTCCGGCAGATCCTCGACGCCCACGGCCTGACAGCAGGCTTCTACGGCCACTGCTCGGTCGGGTGCCTGCACATCCGCCCATTCGTGGATCTGTCCGCGCCCGGGCAGCCGGAGCTGATGCGTGCGGTCGCCGAAGAGGTGCGCGAGCTCGTCCTGGAGTATGGCGGGGTCAACTCGAGCGAGCACGGCGACGGGCTCGCCCGCAGCGAGTTCAACCGTCGTGTGTTCGGCGATGAGCTCTACGCGGCCATGCAGGAGACGAAGCGGCTCTTCGACCCCGAGAACCGGATGAACCCGGGGAAGATCGTGAACGCGCCCGCGATGACGGATCACCTGCGCGATGCGGGCCGGCCGCCCGCGCCGCCGTTCGCGACACGGCTCCGCTTCAGCGCCCCCGGCGGGATGCGCGGCGCCGCCGACCGGTGCATGAATATCGGGCTGTGCCGCAAGGCGTCGACCGGCGTCATGTGCCCGTCGTACATGGCCACACGCGACGAAGAGCACTCCACCAGGGGCCGCGCGAACGCCCTGCTGCACGCGCTCTCGATGCCCGATCCGCGGGCGGCGCTCGGCGACGACCGGCTGCACGGCATCCTCGACCTGTGCCTTGAGTGCAAGGCATGCCAGAGCGAGTGCCCGCTCGGCGTCGACATGGCGGCGCTGAAAACGGAAGCGCTCGCCGCCTATCAGGATCAGCACGGCGTCCCGCTGCGCTCGCGCATGTTCGGGTCCATCCGCGCGCTGAACCGCCTGGGCTCCGCCGCGTTCCCGCTGTCCAACGTCGCCAGCGGGTGGCGGCCCGCCCGCCTGGCGGCGGAACGCTGGCTGCGGATCAGCGCCGCCCGGCCGCTGCCGCGGTTCCAGCGGCATGACCTGCGCGGCTGGTTCCGGCGACGGCCGGGCCCCGCGGCGCCGGCCTCCCGGGGCGAGCTGATCTTCCTCGCCGACTCCTTCACCACCTTCACCGAGCCTGCGGCCGGGATGGCTGCCATCGAACTCCTGGAGCTCGCTGGCTGGCAGGTCCGGCTCGAAGACGCGGGGTGCTGTGGCCGGGCGAGCCTGTCCAAGGGGCTGCTCGACGCGGCCCGGCGGATGGCGGCGGGCATGACCGGCCGTCTCGCAGAGGCCGCCGCCCGCGGCGTGCCGATCGTCGGGGTGGAGCCATCGTGCCTGCTGACGCTGCGCGACGAATACGCCGCCCTCCTGCCCGGCGACCCGAGGGTCACCGCGGTGGCGGCCGCCACGCGATTGCCGGACGAGCTGCTGCTGGAGGCCGTCGGCGAGGGCGGGCTCGTCCTGCCGCAGGACAACGCCGTCAGCGGCCGCCGCGTGCTGTTCCACGGCCACTGCCACCAGAAGGCGCTCGCGGGCACCGCCGCTACGACGGGCCTGCTCCGCGGCATCCCCGGCGCGGACGTCGTCGAGGTTGACGCCGGGTGCTGTGGCATGGCCGGCTCCTTCGGCTTCGAGGCGGAGCACTACGAGCTGTCCATGAGCATCGGCGAGCTCCGGCTCTTCCCAGCCATCCGGGCCGAACCGGAGGACACGATCATCGCGGCGACGGGCGTCTCCTGCCGGCAGCAGATAGCGCACGGGACCGGGCGGCCCGCCCGGCACCCGCTGGAGATCCTCCGCCAGGCACTGGCAGGGGGGAGAGGAGTCAGATGACGGATACCGCCGCCGACGTTGCGGCCACCTACTTCGATGCGTGGAAGCGCGGCGACTTCACCACGCTGCGCGCGATCCTGGCCGACGATGTGAGCTTCGACGGGCCGCTGGGCCACGCCGGCAACGCCGAGGAGTGCATCGCCGGGCTCAAGCGCATGTCGGAGATCGTGACCGACATCGTCATCCGCAAGACCTTCGTCGACGGGCCCGACGTCCTGACCTGGTTCGAGCTGCACACCGCCAGGACCGATCCGCTGCCGACGGTGAACTGGAGGCACGTCGAACACGGCAAGATCACTTCCATCCGGGTGACCTTCGACCCGCGGCCCCTTACCGGGTGACCTGGGCGACAGCGGCCACAACTAGCCCTCAGCGGGTGATGCGTCATCGGCGCGCCCGGGCCGATGCTGGAACGCAGAGGCCGGCGGATCGGCCCTTTGCGTGGCCGGGGTCATAGCCGGGCCACGGCCGACTGGACCGAACGGAGGACCCGACATGGCTATTGGACCGGTACAGCTCATCGTGCTGGGCTTCAGCCATCCCAACTTCCACGGCGAGGTCATCGCCGAACTGGAGCGGCTGCACGAGAACGGCATGGTGAAGGTGATCGACTCCCTCGCCGTGTACAAGGATGCGGATGGCGACCTCGAGGTGGAGCATCTGTCCAACCTGACCCAGGAAGAGGCGATCGAAGTCGGCAGCAAGATCGGCGCTCTCATCGGGCTCGGCATCGCCGGTGAGGAGGGGATGGAGGCCGGCGCGGCCGCGGGCGCGGAACAGGCCGCCGACGACGGGATCAGCGTGTTCGGCGGGGACGAGTGGGATGTGCTGGAGGACATTCCCAACGACTCCGCGGCCGCGCTCATCCTGCTGGAGCACCACTGGGCGGTGCCGCTGCGGGATGCGATCGCACGCGCCGGCGGCTTCCGGATCAGCGACGGTTTCATCAGCCCACTCGACCTCGTGGAGATCGGGCTGATGACGCGCGAGGAAGCGGAGGACCTGCACGCGCTGGAGACTTCGGGCGCAGCCTCAACATGACGCAAAGGTCAGCGGCACAAACCGCGACATATACTCTCAGCGGCACAAACCGCGGCACATAACTGGAGGAATGAGATGTTCGGATCCCGCAGGGTTGCCCGGCGCACGGGGCGGCGCACGGCCCGGCGCGTCTCCCGGCGCTGACGCTCGCACCTGCCGTCGGCGGGACGGCATCGTGCCCCCGTCGGCATGGTTCGTATGCCCGCTCCCGGGTGTACCGGATTCTTGCTGAATTAGACCGAACGAAGGAGAACGCATGTCGGGCTCGGGCTGGTTCCTGCTGGGCGTCGTCTACCTGGTGCTGCTGTTCACGCTCGCCGTCATGACCTTCCGTAAGGGCCACTGGATCCTCGGCCTCATCGGCTTCTTCTTCCCGATCTTGTGGATCATCGGCGCGATCCTGCCCAGACGCGGCTACCGCTAGGGGCGCCGCCAACAGCGGGCGAGGAAGGCGGGCCAGATTCGAGGCGCTGCCGATGGTTCTTAACTGGCCGCCTCCGTACGGTCGGCGGCGGGCGTGGGCACCGAGACCCTGGCGGGCGGTGCGTCCAGGCTGCAGTGCAGCGGTCCGGGGGCCGGGGCGGCCGCCACCCTGGCCGGCCGGGGGTTGCGGATGGTGAAGGCGGCCAGGACACCACCGATGACGCAGAGCCCGGCGGCGATGAGTGACGCGCGGTGGAAGCCGACCGTGAACTCCGCGGGGTGGAGGTAGGAGGTGCCGGTGAGGCCGGCCGCTGCCGGAAGCACGGCGACCGCGATGAGGGACGCGGCGCGGGCCACGTCGTTGTTCACCGCGGAGGCGACCCCCGCATGCTCAGCGGGAACGGCGGCGAGCACGGTGGACGTCAGCGGCGCGACGTTGATGGCCAGGCCGATGCCGAAGACCACGACGGCGGGGAATACCTCCGTCAGGTAGTTCCCCGAGGAGCCGATGCGGGTGAACAGGGCCAGGCCAGCGGCGATGACGATGGGCCCGACGCTCATCTGCAGCCTCGGGCCAATGCGCGCGGCGAGCGCCCCGGACCGGGCGGAGAGCAGGAGCGTGATCACGGTCACCGGAAGCAGGGAAATTCCCGCCTCAAGCGCCGTATACCCCGATACCTCCTGCAGCTGGATGGGCAGCAGGAACAAGGCGCCGCCGAGCGCGGCGTAGACCGCAAACGTCACCACGTTGGCGGAGGTGAACTGGGCCGAGCCGAACAAGTTGAGCGGCAGCATCGGCGCGCGCGCCCGCCGCTCCCAGGCGAGGAAGGCGATCAGCAGGGTCACGCCGGCGATCAGCGCGGCCAGCGGCACGGGGTCCAGCCAGCCGACCGTGGGGCCCTCGATCAGCCCGTACGTCAGCCCGACCAGGCCGAACGTCACCAGGACGCTGCCGGCCACATCGAGCCTGCCGGAGACATCGGGGTCGCGAGACTCGGGGATGTGCCGCAGGCCGACCGCCACGACCAGGGCGGCCAGGGGCAGGTTGATGACGAAGATAAGCCGCCAGGAGGCCACCTGGATCAGCCATCCGCCGATGAACGGCCCGATCGCGATGCCCACCCCGCTGAGCCCGGACCAGGCCCCGATCGCCTTGCTCCGGTCGTCGGGGTGGAAGGAGGCCTCAATGATGGCGAGGCTGCCGGGCGTGAGGAGCGCCGCCCCGATGCCCTGGATCGCACGTGCCGCGATCAGCACCGGCGCGCTGGGGGCGATGGCGCAGATGAGCGAGGCCAGGGCGAACCACACGACGCCGGTCAGGAAGATCCGCTTGCGCCCGTACTTGTCGCCGAGTGCCCCGGCGAACAGCAGCAGGCCGGCGAGGGTGAGGGTGTAGGCAGTTACCACCCATTGCAGGTCGGCCAGGCCCGTATGGAAGTCATGACCGATGGCGGGCAGGGCGATGCCGACGACCGTGGCGTCGATCGAGGCGAGCGCGGACCCGAGGACGGTGCCCAGCAGCACCCACCGCCCGGGCCCGCTGGAGTATCTGAGCCAGGTCTGGCCGCCGGATGTCACCGCCGGCGTGCCCACTGTGCTCCCGTCACAACCCTTCTCCTACCCATGACCCGGGTCCGGGCTAGCCGTTGTCTTGCGCGGCGAACGCGAACGCGAGCAGCGAGTTGGCCGTGTAGTCGATGGCCGGCTCGACCGACGGCCAGCTGACGACGTTGTCCTCATACGCCGCCGTCTTGGTGCTGAACAGCCGGTAGCTGCCAGCACCGCACGCCCGCATCCCGCTGACGGTGCCCAGCCCGACGAAGTTGCCCGGGCTGCTCGGGCCGTCCACGGTCGCGCCGAGCTGTATGTCGCCATGGCCGGACAGCGAGCCGGCCAGGTTCGCGACCTCGCTCTGCATACACTGCGGGAACGTGGTGCCGGCCCCGACTACGAACGAGCTGCCCCACGGGTTGGCGCCGAGCGCGAAGCCGAGTTGCTGGTCCGCGAACGCGCGGTAGAAATCAGTCCCGCCATAGCGCCGGTAGAGCGCGTCGGTGATGTAGAGCCCGAACGCGTGCGGCGTGGCATCGCTGGAGCCAAGTTCGGAGCCGAGTCCGAACGGATCATTCTCGGCCCAGCCCTCGCCGAGCCGGAGCTGCGCGCCCATGTCGGCAAGCAGTGCGCCCGGCGTCACCGTGCCCGGCGCCGTGACCTGGTGGGCCGGGGCCTCCCGCACAGCCTGCAGCAGCTCGGCCTCCCCCACGGCACCGGTGTCGTAGA
>DASYQM010000299.1:0-3314 GCA_036005525.1 Streptosporangiaceae bacterium | reverse complement strand
CCGCCGTCGCCGCGACAACCCGGATCACGGTGTGCCCGCGCCCCGCCGCCTGTGCCGATGCGCTGGCGTAAGGCCCGGAGATGTCGACCAGCAGCATCCTGGGATCCGGCAGCCATGCCGCGAGCTGCGCCTTGGCCACGGCTCGCTGGAAACGCCAGTAACCCGCGAGCGAGCCCGGCCCAAGGGCCGCCAGGGGGCTGGCCGCCGTTGCCGACAACTCCACTCCATCTGCCTCGGGCCACGCGGGCCACGACCGGCGCGATGCCGGAGTGCCGGAGGACGGAGCGTCACGGGGTGACTCCTCCCGCGCAAACCCTCACTCAGGGTCTTCCCCGTGACCGCCCCGCACTCACCTGACGGGCCCCGGCCGGCGTCGCGGCGGCCGCATGGGGGATAGCACCGCGGAATGAAGCGGCGGGTGCCCATGTTGCACCGGGCGTGCTTGTAACCAGCTATCCGCCCCTGGACGACGTGCCCGTGGCGGCAGCTTTCGGTTCGGCCCGGGGGGGACATGCATCGTCCAGCCCATCCGGCTACCGTTGGCGCACGGGGACAAAAACATCCGAGGGGGTGGGTCCCGTACCTGAAACTCTCGAGCAGCGGAGCGAGCGGTTCGAGCAGGATGTGCTGCCATACCTGGATCAGCTCTACTCGGCCGCGATGCGGATGACCCGCAACGCGGCCGACGCCGAGGATCTGGTCCAGGAGACCTTTGCCAAGGCGTACGCGTCGTTCCACCAGTTCCAGCCGGGCACGAACCTGAAGGCGTGGCTGTTCCGGATCCTGACCAATACCTTCATCAACACCTACCGCAAGCGCCAGCGGGAGCCGCAGCGGGCCGGCGCGGAAGACGTCGAGGACTGGCAGCTGGCCAGGGCCGCCTCGCACACCTCGTCCGGGCTGAAGTCGGCCGAGGCCGAGGCCCTGGAGCGGCTGCCCGATTCAGACGTCAAGAGGGCGCTCCAGGAGCTGCCCGAAGAGTTCCGAATCGCCGTTTACCTGGCCGACGTGGAAGGTTTCGCATACAAAGAGATCGCCGACATCATGGGCACACCTATCGGCACGGTCATGTCACGGCTGCACCGCGGGCGACGGCAGCTGCGCGGACTGCTCCAGGACTACGCGGCCGACAGCGGTCTGGTCAGGGTGGCTCCCGATGACGGCCAGCAGCCCTCACGGGCAGAGAGCAGGCCCGGGGAGGAAACGACATGAGCTGCGGGAAGCCTCACGAAACGCCCTGTACCGAGGTGCTGGCGGAGCTGTACTCGTACCTGGACCAGGAGCTCGATTCCCCCGGCCGCGCCAAGATCCGCCAGCACCTCGATGAATGCGGTCCGTGCCTGCGTGAGTACGGGCTCGAAGAGGTCGTCAAGCAGCTGGTGCACAGGTGCTGCCGGGACGACAGGGCGCCGCAGGAGCTGCGGGTCAAGGTCATGGCCCGCATCCAGGAGATCCGGGTCGAGCTTGAGGTAACCGAGGCCCGGGCGGAGTAGCCCCGCCGCGGATCGGTTCGCCCGCGTTCCCGCCGAACGCACTAGGCTTCGGGCGTGCTGGAGTCCGTGCTTGTTGCCAACCGGGGCGAGATCGCGCGCCGTATCATCGTCACCACCCGCCGACTCGGCATCCGGGCCGTGGCCGTCTACTCGGAGGCCGACGCCGGTCTTCCCTTCGTCAGGGAGGCCGACGAGGCGGTGCAGATCGGGCCGCCGCCCCCGGCGCAGAGCTACCTGGACGCCGACGCCATCATTGCCGCCGCCCGCCACACCGGCGCCGCCGCCGTCCATCCCGGCTATGGCTTCCTGTCCGAGAGCGCCGCGTTCGCCCAGCAGGTGCTGACCGAGGGGCTGACCTGGGTCGGCCCCCCGCCGGAGGCGATCGAGCAGATGGGCGACAAGATCAACGCCAGGAACCTGATGCACCGGGCCGGAGTCCCCGTCGCCGTGGGCAGCGCGGATCCGGTGACCGACGCCGGCGCGGCGCTGGCTGAGGCGGAGCGGATCGGTTACCCCGTGATGGTCAAGGCCGCGGCAGGCGGGGGCGGCATCGGCATGAGCGCGGCCGCCGGCCCGGAGGCGCTGCAGACGGCCTTCGAGACCGCTCGCACACGCGCGGAGCGGTTTTTCGGCAGCCCCGCGATCCTGCTGGAGCGGTTCGTTGAACGGGCGCGGCACGTCGAAGTGCAGATCATGGGGCTCAACGATGGCCGCGTGGTGGCCCTGGGAGAGCGTGACTGCTCGGTCCAGCGGCGGCACCAGAAGGTCGCCGAGGAGACCCCGTCGCCCGGCGTCAGCCCACAGGTGCGGGAGCGCCTGCTCGCGGCCGGGATCCGGGCCGGGGAGGCGGTTGGCTACCTGGGCGCTGGGACCGTGGAGTTCCTGCTCGATGTCAGGACGCAGGAGTTCGTGTTCCTGGAGATGAACACCCGGCTGCAGGTCGAGCATCCGGTGACGGAGCTGGTCACCGGTATTGATCTTGTCGAGCAGCAGTTCCTGGTCGCCGCGGGGGAGCGGCCCGGCTTCGAGCCGCTGGGTATTCGGCACGATGGG
Organism: Streptosporangiaceae bacterium; assembly: GCA_036005525.1. Classification (GTDB taxonomy): domain Bacteria; phylum Actinomycetota; class Actinomycetes; order Streptosporangiales; family Streptosporangiaceae; genus UBA9676. Next base: position 768 of record DASYQM010000299.1, on the reverse strand, counting down.
CATGCGCTGGAGTTCCGGGTCTACGCCGAGGACCCGGTGCGGTTCCTGCCCAGCCCGGGTGCGATTACGCAATGGGAGCAGCCGGCCGGGCCGGGGATCCGGGTGGACGCGGGCTACGAGGCGGGCAACACGGTCACGCCGTTCTACGACCCGCTGCTCGCCAAGCTGTGCGTGCACGGGCAAGACCGGGACGAGGCGCTGGGACGGGCGCGCGACGCGGTGGCCACCTTCCGGGTCGCCGGGCCGAAGACGAACCTGCCATTCCACGCCGACCTGCTCGCGAGCGAGGCGTTCGTCAGCGGCGATTACGACACGTCCGTCGTGGCAGGGCTGCGCCCCTGACCCCGGTGGCAGCACAATGATGGCGGCGGCATCCGGGCCCATGCCGTGCCCGGCCTAGGAGAGGAGCGGCGGGTGGCCGAAGTCCGCGCCGAGATGGTGGCGAACGTCTGGAAGGTTGTGATCACCGAAGGGGATCACGTCGAGGACGGCGACACGCTGGTCATCCTCGAGTCGATGAAGATGGAGATCCCCGTCTTGGCCGAAGAGGTCGGCACCGTGGCCAAGCTGCACGTGGGCGAGGGGGACGTCGTCCAGGAGGGCGACCTTATCGCGACCATTAGCTGAGTAAGGGGTCTCCATTTAACCGGAGTAGCATGGCGGGGTGACCGGGCCTCGTGGCGGGCGGCACTATCCCCGGTCGGTGGGCGAGTTCCAGGCCTGGTTCCGCACCGATGCCGACTGTCTTGACTACCTGGAGTGGGTGCG
>DASYQM010000298.1:0-5528 GCA_036005525.1 Streptosporangiaceae bacterium | reverse complement strand
CACCCTCGCTGGGATCGTGGTGCAGCCGGAGGAGATCGCCGAGCACCGGGTTGCCGACCTGCGCACGGCCCTGACCATGCTCAGAAAGCCCATCCGGTTGCGGGTGCGGGCGGCGACCCGCAAACACCGGCTTTGCTATCTCGAGGATGGCCGGCCCGTGCCGGGCGTTGGCGAGCCGCCCACGGGGCGATAGACGCCATCCGCCGGCCCCGCGATCGTTGCCATCAGCCCGCGCGGCGATCGGAGCCATCCGCGCGTCCGGCCCGCTCAGGTCGTCTCGGTCACCTTGGTCAGGTGAGCCGGGGCATCGGGGTCGCTGTCCCTGGCCAGTGCCAGCGCATGGGCCAGCTGCTGGCCGCGCACGACCGCCGTGATCACCTGCACCGGCTCGGCCGCCGCCGGGAGGGCGGGCAGGCTCGCCGTCGCGGCGTGCCTGCCGTCGAGCAGGAGCCGCAGGCCGGCGAGGTCGGCGTCCCCCGGCCCGCCGCCGCTCACCAGCAGCACCGGGGCCCCGGCGTAGACGGCCGCGATGGGGCCGTGGTACAGGTCCGCGGCCGACATGCCCTCGGCCAGGATGCCCGTTGTCTCCGCCACCTTCAGCGCGGTCTCCAGCGCCGCCGCGTAGCCCAGCCCGCGGCCGGCCACCACCAGGCGGTCGATGGCGCGCCAGCGCTCGGCCAGGTCCCGGGCGGGCCGGGGGTCGCCCAGGGTGGCGGCGACCGCGCCCGGCAGGCCAGCCAGCACGTCCCCGATGGCTGGGCCGGTGCCGAGGGCCGCCGCCACGGTGACGAGCACCGCGAACTGGGCGGTCACCGTCTTGGTGGCCGGAACCGCCCGCTCCGCGCCGGCGTCGGTCGCGAGCAGCAGGTCAACCGCAGCGGCTAGGGCGCTGCGCGGTTCGTTGGTGATGCCGATCACCGTGGCACCCGCGGCCCGCACCGCCTGGCAGGTGCTGATGATCTCCGGCGTGGCACCGGACTGGCTCAGCGCGACCATCAGGTACCCGCGCCAGTCCACCTCGGCGTGGTAGCGGGTGTAGAGGCTGGGGGCGGCAAGGCCGGCCGGCCTGCCCGCCCAGAGCTCAGCCAGATACCGGCCGAACACCGCGGCGTTGTCGGACGAGCCGCGGGCGAGGACCACGATTCCGGCGAGCGGGCGGGGCACCACGGCCCGCACCGCGGCCGCGTCCGCCGGTGCCCGGTCCACCAGCCGTGCCAGCACCTCGGGCTGGCCGGCCATCTCGGCCGCCATCAGCCCGCCGGTCATGGCGGGTCGCCAGGGCCTCCGGCCAGGGTGTCAGGGCCACCCGGGTGCTGGCCGCCGGAGTTTCCGGTAGGAACCGCGGTCGTCAGCTGAGCCCATGCCAGGTTGCTTCCGGCGGCCAGGCAGCCGTCGACCACCGCTTCGGTGCCCAGCGCGCTCACGCGCACCTCCGGCATGACGGGCGCCAGCTGCTGGAGCTCGCGCGTCACCTCGGCCGCGAATCCGGGGGCCTGGCCGATGCCGCCGCCGAGCACGATCAGCCGGGGATCGATGACGGTGACCACGGCGCACAGGAGCCTGGCCACCAGCCGCGCCTCTTCGGCCACCACGGCTGCGGCGCGCGCGTCACCCCTGGCGGCCGCCGTGAAAACCCGCCGGGCCGAGACCTGGCCCCGCATTCCCGCCCGGCGGGCGGCCCGGACCACGGCCGGCGCCGACGCGGACGCCTCCAGCACACCCCGCCGGCGGGCATCCGCCGGATCGGTGCCCTCCCCGCCCGACATCGGCATGTAGGCGATCTCGCCGGCCACGCCGTGCGCACCTCGGACGAGCTGGCCGCCGAGCACAAGGCCCATTCCGATGCCGGTGCCCACCGAGACGAATGCGAAGCTGTCTACCTCACGTCCGTGGCCGTGGGCCCGCTCGGCCAGCGCCGCCGCATCCACGTCGTTCTCCACCGCCAGCGAGGGCCCGAACGCCTCGCGGAGCCGCTCGAGCACCGCCGGGCGGTCCCAGCCGGGCAGGCCGCCGGTCAGCGCCATGGCGTTGCGGCCCGGGTCGTAGACCCCGGGGCTGCCGATGACCGTCTGGGTGACGCCGCCCCGGGTGAGCCCGGCCCCGCCGCACAGCTCGTCCGCCAGCCCGATCAGCTCGCCGACCCGGCCGCGCACGCTTGAGGCCCGCGACCGCGCCGAGGACCGGGCCCGGATGCCGCCCGCCAGGTCGGCCAGCGCCCCGCGCACGTATTGGGCGCCGACGTCGAGGCCGAGTATGAACCCGGCCTCGGGCCGGACCTCGTACAGCAGCGCCGAGCGGCCCGGACGGCCGGTGCGCTGCCCGGCGGTGCGCACCAGGCCCGCGCGCTCCGCGTCGGCGAGCGCGACCGACACCGTGGGCTTCGACAGCCCGGAGATACGGGCGAGCTCCGCCCGCGAGCACGGGCCGAGTTCCCGGATGTGCCCGAGCAGGAGCCGCCCGTTCAGCGCGCGTATCAGCTGGGGGCGGGCAGCCGCCAGCTCACCGCCATGCGGGCCTCCAACGGCACCGGCGAACTGCTCCGGGGCGCCGGTGCCGGATGCCGTGCCGACGGGCACCGTGCTGCCGGGCCTCGTGCTGCCGGGCACGCCAGCCGACGTGACCGCCACTCCCACCTCCGTCACGATCCTGCCCAAGCCCCCGTGCCGGCGCACCCATTTCAATTCCGTCACGGGTTATTGTGGGGCTCTGATAGTTAGGATACTGTCCTAACTATCTTGACGGAAGATGACGAAACGGGCAGGTCACCGTGTCCCAGCCTCCGGTAGTTCTCGGGCTTGACTTCGGTGGCACGAAGATCGCCATGATGGTGTGCGAGCCTAGCGGCGAGAGGCTCGCGTCGTCCACCGTTGCCAGCGGCGGTGAGCTCGGGGCCCGGGCCAGCTTCGAGCGTGGCGTCGAGGCCGCTCGCGCCCTCCTCGCGGACGCCGGCGCCGACCGCGAGCTCGCCGCGGTCGGCGTCTCCACCTTCGGGATCCCGTTTGACGACCGGGTCGAGCTCGCGCCGGCGATCAGCGGCTGGGACAGGCTCGCCTTCGGGGCCGAGCTGCGGGCGGCCTTCCCCGGCGTGCGGGTCGTCATGGCCACGGACGCCAAGGCGGCGGCTCAGGCGGAGGTGCGCTGGGGCGCGCTCGCCGACTGCGATCCCGCGATCTACCTGAACCTCGGCACTGGCCTGTCCGCGGCCATCGTGGCCGGCGGTCAGGTCCTGGGCGGCGGGAACGGGGCGGCCGGCGAGATCGGCTACAACCTGCGCGCGATGACCGATGTCGGTGTGCCGCTGGCTGCCCGGACACCGCTGGAGGACATGATCAGCGGGCGGGCGCTGGTGCAGCGTGCGGCCAGCCAGCTCGCCCAGGACCAGCCGATCGAGGCCGGCGAGGTCTTCGAGGCGAGCCGGGATGACGCCGATCTCGACCGTCTCGTGACCGATTTCGTCACCGAACTCGCCTTCCACGTGGTGAACCTCGCGATCTGCGTGAACCCGGTGCGGATCGCGGTCGGCGGCGGCATGGTCCGGTCGTGGGATCGCCTGCGGCCGGGTCTGTCGCACGCCCTGAGCGCGGGTGTACCATTCCCGCCCGAGCTCGTGGCCGCCCGGTTCCCCTCCGACGCCCCGCTCATCGGCGCCGTCGCGCTCGCCATGGACGCCGCCCTTGCCGGGGCGCCAGCCCATCCGGTCGCCGACGGCGGCGGTCCGGTCCCCTACCCTCCCATCACGCTCAGCGAAGGGCTACCCTCATGAGACGCTTCAAGATCATCGGAGCTTTGCTCGCCGCCGCGCTGCTGGCCGCCGCCTGCTCGAGCAGTACGACCAGTTCGACCCAGTCAAACTCGTCAGGCCCAACCGGCACGCTGACCATCGATAACGAGAGCGGCAGCCTCTGGACCTGCGGCTTCAACCCGTTCAACCTGTCCAACATCGGCTATTCCTTCGGGAACGTCTACGAGCCGCTGGTCTTCGTCAACACGCTGCAGAACGCCAAGGAATCGCCCTGGCTGGCCACGAAGTGGACGTGGTCCAACGGCAACAAGGACATCACCTTCACCATCCGCAACGGAGTGAAGTGGACCGACGGGAAGCCGCTGACCGCCGCCGACGTGGTGTACACCTTCAATCTGCTCAAGCAGCACAAGGCGCTCGACGTCAACTCGGTCTGGTCGGTGCTGTCGAGCGTGACGCAGAAGGGCTCCAACCAGGTCGTGATGACGTTCAAGGCGCCCGCGGTGACGTACTTCTACTACATCGCGGACCAGACCGCGATCGTGCCGCAGCACATCTGGTCCACGGTCTCCGACCCGGTGAAGTACACCGACTCGCACCCGGTCGGCACGGGTGCCTACACCATGAGCAACTGCACGCCGCAGAACATCACCTACAAGGCCAACCCGCACTACTGGCAGCCCGGCAAGCCGAAGGTGGCCACGGTCAACTACCCGGCGTTCACGTCCAACGACACGGCCAACACCTACCTGGCCAACGGGCAGGCGCAGTGGGGCAGCCAGTTCATCCCGAGCATCCAGAAGTTCTACCTGTCCAAGAGCCCCAACTACCACTACTGGTTCCCGCCGGTCGCCAACGTGACGATGTTCATCAACCTGAAGAACCCGATCCTGAGAGACGTCAAGGTCAGGCAGGCCATGGCGTATGCGATCGACCGCCACAAGGCCTCGCTCATCGGTGAGTACGGTTACGAGCCCGCGTCGAACCAGACCGGGATCGTCACACCGACGTTCTCCAGCTGGCTCGACGCGCCACAGGCGGCGTCGTTCGGCAACAACTACGCCTACAACCCCAGCAAGGCGATCTCGATCCTTCAGTCCGACGGGTACAAGAAGGGCTCGGACGGCATCATGGCCAAGGGCGGCCAGAAGCTCGAGTTCACCATCACCAACAACGGCGGCTTCTCCGACTGGGTGGCGGCGGTCAACGTCATCCAGCAGAACCTCAAGGCCGTCGGTATCAAGGTCACGCCGAGGAACCTGGCGGCTCCCGCGCATCAGTCGGCCATATACAACGGCAAGTTCGACCTCGGCTACTACGCCAATACCGGCGGGCCCACGCCGTACTACGAGCTGCGCCAGTGGCTCTTCTCCGGGAACTCCGCCCCGATCGGGCAGTCGGCCGGCTCGAACTTCGAGCGGTACAGCAACCCGTCCACCGACGCGCTGATCAACGCCTACCCCAAGACGACCGACGCCGGCCAGCAGCACGCGATCGTGAGCAAGCTGCAGAAGGTCATGCTGCAGGAGGTGCCGGTCATCCCGGTCACCGAGGCGGTCGACTGGTTCCAGTACGACACGGGCACCTTCAAGGGCTGGGTCACCCAGTCCAACCCGTACGCGCAGCCAGCCGCGTACAACTACCCGGACTGGGGCCAGCAGATGATGAACCTGCAGCCCACGAAGTAAGAGTTGAGGAGCAGCTGGGCCCGGCTCGTCCCGGGCGCGCCGGGCCCAGCGTGACATATGGCAGGGCACAACGGACCCCGGCAGGGATGCCGCCGGCG
>DASYQM010000297.1:0-2277 GCA_036005525.1 Streptosporangiaceae bacterium | reverse complement strand
CGACGAGATCGCCTGCGCCACCCGGCTGGCCACCGCCCAGCTCAACGCCCGCGCCCGGCCCTGGATCTGGGGACGCCCCCAGCCCAAACCACGCTCCTACCGCCGACGCTTCATATACACCTTTTGAGGAACGTAGCACTATGCGACTCCCTGATATCCGTTAGCCGTCAAAGACTACGCCGGGGCACTCAATGGGCAGCCCTGGCCGGGCCTCCCAGCAGCCACTAGATGATCTATGCGAAGGTCAGTGGTCGTAGGCGGTGAGCGAGCGGTGGACCGGTGCGGCGGTGTGGTCGTTGTGCCAGATCGCCGCGGTCAGGGCCAGAATGCTGCAGGATGCGCACCATGACCCCGGCGGGCGTGTGCCCGCCGGGGCGATCGAGGTGGAGCTGGCTCTTAAGGTCTGATTGATCGATTCGATGGTCTGGCGCAAGGGCTTGAACAGGTGCGCGCCGGGGCGTTCGTGTTCGCCTTGGCGGGCCGGGCGCAGCAGCCGTAGCCGCTGTGCGGCCAGGGTGGCCTCGAACTCGGTGCCGTAGTAGTGCCGGTCTGCCGCGGCGTGGTGGGCGGAGGGCCCGGCTGGGAATCATCTCCTGGTGCGCGCAGATCGTTCCCGTGAGCCCACGGTGCCCGACGGCGAAGTCCCCGGCAAGATGGCACCAGACCCCGCCCCAGATGCTGGTCAAGCAGCGCAGCCGGAACCCGCGAAGCCGAAGCCCGCGCGGCCCGAACCTGTAGAGCCACCGCCAGTACCCCCGCCAGTGCCGCCTCCAGTGCCATCGCCGCCACCGCCGGAACCCCGGCCGCAGCCGCGGCCATTGCCGCCGCCGGAACCGGAACCGGAGCCGGAGCCAGTACCGCACCCGCAGCCGCACCCGGAGCCGCTGCCGGAGGCGTCGCAGGCAGCACCCGGCGCGTTCGGCTGCTACCTCACCGCCGAGCGGGGCCGGTCCGCGCCTATCTCAGCGATACACGGTCGCTGCCCGATCATGCTGCCACCACGACGGTGCGCTGATCCTGCCCGTGGTGACTGACTAGGCAGGTGCAGACCGATGGACGCCGAATTGCGTGCCCGGCACCGGGAACAACAACCCCTCGCGGCCAAGGAGCGAGTGCGGCCGCAGCGAACACCCCGGTCGGCGCGCCCGGCTCGACCCGGGCCCGGCCACACTTGCTGATCGGCGGCGTCCAAGGTTCAGCCTGGTGCGGGACAGCCACCCCAGGGGCGGCGCGACAGAATAGCCGGATCTGGGCGCCACCGCTGGCCCGAGCATATGCAGCCGCCGGCGCGCAATTGGGCGGCTCCGCGCGCAGATCCGGCGGTTCGCCGCGCATCCGATGATCAAGGTTCTGCCATCCGAACGGTCTGCGAGCCCGGATATTTCAGCCTGTTGCATAAAGCCGTTCTGGGGACAGATCGAGGAACCTTGGAAGGCAGATACGGGCTGGGAGCCCGCGGTGTTGGGCGTTGGCTGCCGGGGTGGGCCTTTGACAGTCAGCCCTGCGTGAGGTGGCAGTGCAGCTTGCGCAGGTTGTGCGCGGCGCAGGCGAGCAGCCATTCGCTTTCGCACGCGGCCAGGCCGCGCCGGGACATCATGGCCAGCTTCTGGCAGGTCTTGAGCTGCCCGAACACCGGCTCGACGGTGCGGGCGCGGAGCTTGTAGTCGTCCCGGCCGCGGGGATGCCGCAGGCGCCGGCGGGCGCGGGCGGTGGCCGGGAAGCGGTCCAGGTGCCGGGCCCGCTGGGGAGTGCGGACGTAGCGCCGGCCGGGGTCTTTGGCCAGGGGCGCGAGCAGCCGCAGGCCGTCGGCGTCGGCGCGGGCGAAGTTCTCCTCGCTGACGTAAACGGAGTCGGCGAGCACGGTGCGCAGCCTCGGGCGGATCCCGGCCGCCACAAGCTGGTTCCGGCACCGGTCCAGCAGCGGGTGGAGCAGGGTGCGGTCGACCGGATGCTGGGACAGCATCGCGCCCACGATGACCTGCTGCCCGGTGACCACGAGCTGACCGTTGTAACCGGCCACATAGCCCTTCTGGTTGCGCATCACCCGCACGTCCGGGTCGGTGATGTTCGCCCGCGGCTCGGTGTTGTTACGGTTCGCGCGCGGCGGCTCATCGCCAGGGCGGTGCCCGCGCCGTTTCCCGGCCGCCGCAGCTGCGGCCCAGGCGTCCTGCTTGGCCTGCTGCGCCTCGCGGCGGGCCAGGTCCTCGGCGGCCAGCCGGTCCCCGGCGGCGGCCAGCCGCTCCCGCCGCCCGGCCCGGCGGGCCAGCGCCCTCGGCG
>DASYQM010000296.1:0-10403 GCA_036005525.1 Streptosporangiaceae bacterium | reverse complement strand
CCGGCAACAGACCGCGGCTCCCCGTTGCGGGAGCCCCGCAAGCCCGGCGGCGGCGTCCCGGGCGCCGCGCCTGCTGGGTATTCGCGGGCACGACTGTAGCGGACCGGCGGCGTGGTATGACGCCGATTGCCCTTTTGGCCGCGGGATGCTCTGCCCGGGCCGGCGCCTCAGCTCCGCTCGGCCAGGCCCCGGCTCCGCCCGGCTCCGCGCGTCAGCTCCGCCTGGCCGGACGCGGCCCGCGAGCCGGCCAGACTGGGCGGGTGACCGACGTCATTCGTGTGGACGACTCCGGAGATCCGCGGCTGGCCGATTACGTGCGCCTCACCGATTCGTCCCTGCGCACGAGCCTGGAGGCGGCGCACGGCCTGTTCGTGGCCGAGGGGGAGAAGGTGATCAGGCGCGCGGTCGGTGCCGGTTACCCGGTCCGCTCGCTGCTGGTGACCCCGGACCGGATGGCCGGCCTCGCCGACCTGGCCGGGACGTGTGCCTGCCCGGTATTCGTGACCCCGCATGATGTCGCGGAGCGGATCACCGGCTACCGGGTGCACCGCGGCGCGCTGGCGTCGATGGCCCGCCGGCCGCTGCCCGGGGTCGGCGAGGTCGTGGCGGGCCACAGCCGGATCCTGGTGCTGGAGGATCTCGTCGATCACGGGAACGTGGGAGCGATCTTCCGGTGCGCTGCCGCGCTCGGGGTGGGGGCGGTGGTTCTGGCGCCCCGGTGCGCGGACCCGCTCTACCGCCGCGCGGTCAAGGTGTCGATGGGCGCGGTCTTCGCCATCCCCTATGCGCGGATGACCGACTGGTACGGGGGCCTCGCGGCGCTGCGCGCGGCGGGCTTCCGGCTGCTCGCGCTGGTTCCCGATCAGTCCGTGGCTGCCCTGGACCGGGTGGCGCGGCTGGCGGCGGTCGGCCAGGTCGCGCTCCTGCTCGGCTCGGAAGGCGACGGCCTGTCCTCCCGCTGGCTGCGCGAGGCCGACGAGAGCGTCTGCATCCCGATGAGCCCGCAAGCGATGGCGCTCGGGGTGGACTCGCTGAACGTGGTCGCCGCGGCGGCTGTCGCCTGCTACGCGCTGCTGCGCGGGGCCAGCTGACCCGGTGCCGGGCCGACGAGTCAGCGAGGGATCAGGGCCTGATTCTCCTGGCGGCGAAGTACTCGGACGACTCCTTGCGCCAGAGCAGCACGACGGCGCCCAGGCCGATAAGCCAGACCAGCACCGCGAACAGCACGCTGATCGAGGCGGACCCTCGGATGAGGTTGATCACCAGCCCCAGGGTGTTCAGGGCGAACAGGACGGTGGCCGTGATCCGAGCCCAGCCCTGCCCGGCCCGGTTCGCCCATGCCATCAGCAGCCACAGGCCGAGGGTCACCACGTATTCCACGATGGCGGCGACGGCGAGCTGGTGCGCCTGCGCCGCGGTGTAGGTGGAATTGTTCCGGATGGCCGTTTCGATGGTGTGCAGGGTCACCACGGTCACGATCAGAGTGATGGCGGTCAGCGCCGCGCCCACGTACATGAACAGGACCGCGGTCCGCACGGGGCGCGGTGGCGTGGGTCGGCTTGACTCGGGCGGGATCTCGCCACCCTGCGGGTAGGGCTGGTACATGTCGGCTCCTCACCAACTCCGGCGAGCGTGCCGAACGGATGCTCGTGGTTCACCGGGACGGCCGCGCACCGAGCCTAGTCGCGCCATTCCTCCTTGGCCAGGTACCCGCCTCCGTGGCCAGGTACCCGCCTCCGTGACCGGGTACCCGCCTCCGTGACCGGTACCTGATGATCATCCTCGCCAGGCTCGAGGGGTGCCGCGGGGTGCGCGCGGGGTGCCGCGGTGCCGCGGGGTGCGCGCGAATCAGATGGGCGGCCGCAGCAGCGCCCAGACGACCTTCCCGCCCTCATCGAGAAGGTGCCAGCCCCACCGCACGCTGCAGGCCTCGACAACGTTCAGCCCGCGGCCGCTCTCCGACGTCGGCTCCGATTCGCGCAGCACCGGGATGTCGCTGCCCGGGTCGGTCACCATGCACATCATGAAGGGGGCCTGGGCGAGCAGGCGCAGCCGGATGCAGTGCTCGCCGACCATGTTGCGGGCGGAGGGGACGCCATGCCGCAGCGCGTTGGTCACCAGTTCGGAGACGACGAGCTCGGCCACGTCGGCGAGGGCGGCCATGTCCCAGTCCAGCAGTGTGGCCTGGGTGAAATCCCGGCCGGTCTTGACCGACTCGGGCCGGGGCCGGAGCAGGCAGGTGGCGCTCGGCTGGGCCAGTGGGTAGTCCGTGCCCGTCGCCGCGGGCTGTGCCGGCAGCAGGCCGCTCACCTGGCGCATTCCCTGGGGTGCGCTTGCCGCGAGGAAGCCGACGCGGCTCACGCCGCCGGCGTCCATCGTCGCTCGCAAGGCCGCCCAGTGTGCGGTCATCGGCTTCCCGTCTTCATCGCTGGCAGGTGGTCGCTGGCATGTGAGTCGTGCACTTGCTCCGCAAGCGCTATCATCCCCTGTGTACCGTGCAAACGCAAGGCCGGATGCACGTGCAGATGAAACTGTTAGGTGCACGTGCGCGGCTGGGGAAGCCCCACGAAGGACTTGCCCCAGGCCACTAAAACGGGGAGCTGAGAGGGGAGCCGAGGTGATATCAGCGCAGCCGGGCAGCGGCCCGACCGTCCTGCGCATTCTCCTGGGCTCCCAGCTGCGCATGCTGCGCGAGGTGCGCGGAATCACCCGCGAAGAGGCCGGGTACGCCATCCGCGCGTCCGGCTCCAAGATCAGCCGAATGGAGCTGGGCCGGGTCAGCTTCAAGGAACGCGACGTCACCGACCTTCTCAAGCTCTACGGCGTCGACGAGGACGAGACCGCCACGCTGGTACAGCTCGCCATCCAGGCCAATTCCCCCGGGTGGTGGCACAAGTACAGCGATGTCCTGCCCGACTGGTTCGGCGTCTACGTGGGCCTCGAGGAGGCGGCCTCCCTCATCCGGCTGTACGAGGTGCAGTTCGTTCCCGGGCTGCTCCAAACGGCGGACTACGCCCGCGCGGTGGTGCGCCTGGGGCAACCGGGCGCCGCACCCGGCGAGATAGAACGCAGGATCAGCCTGCGCATGGGCAGGCAGGAACTGCTCACCAAGCCGGGCGGGCCCCGGCTGTGGGCGATCGTGGACGAGGCGGCGCTGCGGCGCCCCATCGGTGGGACGGAGGTGATGCGAGCGCAGCTCGTGCAGTTGATTCAGGCCACTGAAGACCCGAATGTCACGCTTCAGGTGATGCCCTTCCGGTCTGGCGGTCACGCCGCCGAGGCGGGGGCATTCACCATCATGCGGTTCCCGGAGCCTGATCTTCCGGACGTGGTCTATCTCGAACAGCTCACAAGCGCCCTCTATCTCGATAAACGTGACGACGTCGAGAAGTACACCGAGGTGATGGAACGCCTCAGTGTCGAGAGCGAGTCACCAGAACGTTCTGTCGATATCCTGAGCGGGATGCTTGAGGAAGTCATGGATAGATGAACACCTACAACGGAATGTCGGCCACGGACCTTTCCGGGGCCATGTGGCGCAAGAGCAGCATCAGCAACTCGCAGGGAGCCTGCGTCGAAATGGCCGAAATCGGCATCGACCAGCTCGCTGTGCGTAACTCTAGAAACCCGGAAGGTCCTGCGCTCATTTACACCCGGGCCGAGATAGCCGCACTCATCGAAGGCGTCAAGATGGGCGAATTCGATGACCTCGTGAACGGGGCGGCATTCTGACGGGGGCTCGGGCCGGATGGCCCGCCGGGGGATTATTCGCACCATGCGCCTTCGGGCGCGCTCACCGCAACGGGCCTGTCCTAACGGCCCACCAGGTGTTACGGCGACGGCAGTACGTCGCTGAGGTCCGCTGCGGCGGGATCGCTGGCCGCCGCGTCCTCATGGCGCGGCGGCCAGTGGGTGCCAGGGGGACCGCGCCAGCGCGCGCTGGGCTCACACCATTGGCCGCGGATCCGGCGAGGGCCGCGGCGTCCCAGCTATCTGGCGGCCGTTAGGTAAGCCTAACTAAGGCTATGCTACCCTGACCTGGCGAGCCGATCGGGCCACTGCTGAGCCGGCCGGACGGACGAGTGCAGGGCCGCCGAGACATCAGGGAAAGGACCTTCTCGTGCCCGCAAGCCAGATCGCCATCCTCGGGGCCCTCGCTGGTCTCACGATCTTCCTCGGATTGCCGCTGGGCCGCGTGCGGGCGGAGATGCCCCGGGTCAAGGCGTTCCTCAACGCCCTGGCCATCGGCATCCTGCTCTTCCTGCTGTGGGATGTCCTCGCCGGCGCCTGGGAGCCCGTCGACGCCGCGATAGGCGCCAATCACTACGCCGAGGCCGTGGCCGACGGCGCCGTGATGCTGGCGTGCCTGGGCGTCGGTCTGATGGGCCTGGTGTACTACGACCGCTGGATGAAGCACCGGGCGGCGCGCCTGCGGCCGGAGGGGCCGGGAGCGGCGACGGTGCACCCGGCCCTGATCCCGTCCGGCGCCGACGCCGCCCGGGCCCGGGCGGAAGGGCTGTCGCTGCTCATCGCCGTCGGCATCGGCATGCACAACCTCGGCGAGGGGATGGCCATCGGGGCCTCCGCGGCGGCGGGCCAGCTCAGCCTGGCGCTGCTGCTGATAATCGGGTTCGGCGCACACAACGCCACGGAGGGTTTCGGCATCGTGGCGCCGCTGTCGGCGGCCGGGGAACGGGCTTCCTGGGGGCGGCTCGCGCTGCTCGGGCTCATCGCCGGCGGCCCCACCTTCGTGGGCACACTCATCGGCATACAGGTGACCGCGCCCCTGCTGACCATCGCCTTCCTCGCCCTGGCCGCGGGCTCCATCCTGTACGTCGTGATCGAGCTCCTTGCCGTCGCGCGTGCCACCCGGCTGAAGGAGCTGGTCGCCTGGGGGATCCTGCTCGGCCTGACGCTCGGTTTCGTGACCGACGCGATCGTCTCCGCCGCCGGCGCCTGAGGCTCCCGGCCGGACGGCGCCCGGGCAGCTGCCCTATAGAGTCCAGGGGTGATCCCGGGGCAGGAAGCGGGCCTCCCGCCGCTCACGAGGCGGTTGCTGGGCTGGGAGATCGTTGTTGTCTTCGCGGTGTCGCTCGGCCGCAGCGGGCTGCTGGCGGCCATCAGCTTCATCGGGTCACTCACCGCCCGGAAGGCCCTGGGCCACCAGCAGGCGCTCCTGGTCGGTTCGCTGGCGCCAGGCCGCCCGCTGCTGGACCTCTCGCTGCAGCTGGCCAACATCCTGCTCTCGCTCGCCCCGGTGGCGCTGGTCTTCTACCTGCTGGCCAGGTCGGGCGAGTCGCCGTCGGCGATAGGCCTGGACACGACCCGGCCGGCCAGCGACCTGGCCCGCGGCGCGGTGCTGGCGGCGGTCATCGGCGGGCTTGGCCTGGGCCTCTACCTGGCGGCATTCCACCTTGGCGTCAACCTCAACGTGGTCCCGGAGAACCTGCCCGCGGTGTGGTGGCGGATCCCGGTGCTCATACTCGACGGGCTGCAGAACGGGATCCTTGAGGAGATCGTGGTGCTCGCCTACCTCCTGCGGCGGCTGGATCAGCTGGACTGGTCACCGGCCGCCGCCATCGCGCTCAACGCGGTGCTCCGCGGCTCGTACCACCTCTACCAGGGGCTAGGCGGGTTCCTCGGCAACGCGGCCATGGGCGTAGTGTTCGGCATCCTGTACCGCAGGTGGGGCCGGGTGACTCCGTTCATCGTCGCGCACGGCCTGATCGACGCGGTCGCCTTCGTCGGCTACGCCGCCCTGCACGGCCACGTTTCCTGGCTGCCCTGACCCGGCAGGGCAACGGGTCCCGGGTCCTGGCGGCAGCTATCCGGTAAGGGTGCCCAGGGTGGCGGTGACCGTGCTCTGGGTGCCGTTCCGCGACAGCCGGACCCGGACCTGGTCGCCCGGCTTGAGGCCGGCCAGGACCGATTGGAGTTCCGTCACGGAGTTCGTCGGCTGCCCGTTGACGGCGTGGATGACGTCGCCCGCCCGGATGCCTGCCTGGTCGGCCGGGCCGCCCTTCATGACCGACACCACCCCCACCCCGGCGGGCTGCCCGCCGGCGTTCGCCACTGTCTCGACAGTGACGCCGAGCGCGGCCCGGCCGGAGTTGGTTACCTTGCCGGCCGCGATGAGCTGCGGGGCGATGCGGGTGACCGTGTCGCTGGGAATGGCGAAACCGATTCCCACCGCGGCACCGCCCATCTGCGGGTCGCTGGCCGCGAGGGTGGGTATGCCGATGACCTGCCCGGACAAGCTGACTAGCGCGCCACCACTGTTTCCGGGGTTGATCGCCGCGCTGGTCTGGATGGTGCTGATGAGCACGGCCGAGCTGCCCTCGCCCTCGGACACGGTCCGCCCGGTCGCCGACACGATCCCGTCGGTCACCGTGCCGGTCAGCCCGAGCGGGTTACCCATGGCGAGCACGATCTCCCCCACCCGCACCTCGCTCGACCTGCCGAAGGTGGCCGGCCGCATCGCTGTGGGGGGGGTTCTGCACCTGGATCACAGCGAGGTCGTCCGGGGCGAACACGCCAAGGACTTTGGCGGCCAGGGTCTTGCTGGTACTCGACAGCCTGACGTGCACGTTCTTGGCAGTACCCACAACGTGTGCGTTCGTGACGATGTCGCCCTGCCTGTCGAACACAACCCCCGAGCCGAGTCCCTGCGCCGTCGTGATCTGCACGACCGAGGGGAGCACGCTCGCCACCACCCGCTCGTACTGCTGCTGCAGGGTCGCCGGCCCGCTGGCCGCCGGGACACTCGGGGCCGGGCTGGCGCTTGCGCTGGCACTGACGCTGGGGCTGCTGCTGACGCCACTGGTGCCGCTGCCCCCGCCGCTGCAGGCCACGACGCCCGCGGCGATTGCCAGCAGCGCAAGCCCGGGACCGGCCCGGCGCGGCCATCCGCTCGGCGGGCGCCAGCCCGCCAGCTGGTGCCAACCCATCAGCCGACTCCATCCCATCGGGCCTCACCTCCGGCTGGTCCTCCCGGGCCTGCCCACTATTCTTCCCCCATGCCAGAGCCGCCGGGTGTGAGCGAGACGATCCCCGGCACCGCAATCGATGCCCGCGGGGCCACCATCGCGGCGCTCCGGGAGGTGCTGGCGGCCGGCGCCGTGACCGCGCGCGGGCTCACCGGGTTCTATCTGGGCAGGATCGAGCGCCTGGACCCGCTGCTGCACTCGGTCATCAGTGTCAGCGGCGAGGCGCTCGCCGAGGCGCAGGCCGTCGATGAAGCGCGGGCCGGCGGGGCGGCGGCACGCCCGCTCGAGGGCATCCCGGTCCTGATCAAGGACAACATCGCGGTCAGGGGGATGCCCGCCACCGCGGGGTCGCCCGCCCTCGCGAGGGCCGAACAGGGTGACGCCTGGCTGGTCACCAGGCTGCGCGAGGCGGGCGCGGTGATCCTCGGCAAGGCGAACCTGTCGGAATGGGCGAACTTCCGGTCCTCCCACGCCACCAGCGGCTGGAGCACGCTCGGCGGGCAGGCGGCCAACCCGCACGCGCTCGACCGGAACCCGTCGGGCTCCAGTTCCGGATCGGCGGTGGCGGTCGCGGCCGGCCTGGCCGCGGTCGCGGTGGGGACCGAGACCGACGGCAGCATCGTGTGCCCGGCCAGCGCCTGCGGGATCGTCGGTCTCAAGCCCACGCTCGGCCTTGTCAGCAGGGGCGGGATCGTGCCGGTATCGGCGGCCCAGGACACTGCGGGCCCGATGACGTGGAGCGTCGCGGATGCCGCGGCGTTGCTGTCCGCGATGGCGGGGGCCGACCCGGGTGATCCGGCCACCGTGACCGCGGCCGGCCAGCCCGGCGGCTACACCGCGTACCTCGACCCGGGCGCCCTGGCCGGTGCACGGATCGGCGTGTGGCGGGAGGGCGCCTCGGCGGCGAGCGCCGCCACCACCGCCGTTCTGGAGGCGGCCCTGGCCCGGCTGGCCGGGCTCGGCGCCGACGTCGTCGACCCGGTGGACCTGCCCGGTGCGGACCAGATCTCCGAGCCCGAGCTCACCGCCCTGCTGACCGAGTTCAAGCACGACCTCAACGCCTACCTCGCGGCGCTCCCGGGTGAGCACCCGGCCACCTTGGCCCAGCTCATCGCCTACAACACCGAGCACGACGCCAGGGTGCTGGCCCGCTTCGGCCAGGAGCTGTTCGAGCGGGCGGAAGCGACCAGCGGCGACCTCGCCGACGCCGAGTACCTGGCCGCGCGGGGGGAGGCCGACGGCCGCGCACGGGAGGCCCTGGACGGCCCGCTCGCCGCCCACCGGCTCGACGCCATCGTCACGCTGACCGCGAACCCGGCCTGGCTGACCGATTACCATCTCGGCGACCACGACGTCTTTCACACCTCGGGCCCGGCGGCGGTCGCTGGCTACCCGGCCATCACGGTTCCCGCCGGGGCGGTCTTCGGGCTTCCCGTGGGCCTGTCCTTCATCGGCCCGCGGTGGAGTGAGCCGAGGCTGATCGCGCTGGCTTATGCCTTCGAGCAGGCGGCTGGCGCACGGCTCACACCCGGGCTGCGGGCCACCTGCATGCCACCCACCGCGGCCGGTCGGCCACAGCGATAACCTGCGCACGTGACTGCTCTGACGGCCGAAGCCGCCAGCTTTTCAAGCCGCGGAGGCTTGACCAGAGCCCAGCCCGGCCCTGGTGGCGATGTTGCGCGCCGCGTTGAGTCGGCGCAGCGTCTGCTGCTGGGCGGTGAAGGAGTGCCGTCCCTGCCCGTCAGGGTCGGCAGCGCGTATCGCTCGCAACTGCGCCGACTGAGTGCCATAAGTGACGTTAGTCCTGCGGCTGCGCCAGGCCTCGCGACGTTCCTCCAGGGCGGCGTTGTACAGGTCACAGTGGTCAGCCAGCAGCCTCGCGGCGCGCCCTTCCTGGGGACGCGTTGGGTAGGCGCGGAACTTGTACGCTCGTCTCACCTGTACCTGGCCCGAGTAGCCGCTATGGGTCACGGCCCGCCAGGTTCCCGCCCCGCCCGATCATTCGCACGCCGAGCTTACGGCTTGCGTATGACATTCCGGGCGGAACACACTGAAGGGAGGGAGCGCGGATTCACCTGCCGTCCTAAGACGGCTGTCGCCGCCGCGCAAAATTGATGGATTCCTGGCGCGCGGTCAGCGTTCCCTCCCTGCCGGGCCGGGGCCAGGAGCCATACATCCGCGACACCGCGACCGGTCATGTGGTGCGCGCGGCGGCCGGCCCGACCGCGACCATGTACGCGTGCGGTATCACCCCCTACGACGCGACGCACATCGGGCACGCGGCCACCTTCGTCGCCTGGGATCTGCTGGTCCGGGCCTGGCGCGACGCTGGGCACAACGTGATTTACGTGCAGAACGTCACTGACGTGGACGACCCGCTGCTTGAACGCGCGGCCCGCGACGCCGAGGACTGGCGCGAGCTCGCCGACCGGGAGATCGCACGCTACCGCGACGATATGGAGGCGCTGCGGGTGCTGCCGCCGACCCGCCTGGTCGGCGCCGTGGAGGCGCTGCCGGTCATCGAGCGGTTCTCCCGCCGGCTGGCCGAGCGTGGGTCGCTGTACGACCTTGAGGGTGATCTTTACTTCTCACGGGCGTCCGATCCCGCGTTCGGGTCGGTGTCGCGGCTCGATCCGGCGACGATGGCCGTGCTTTTCGCTGAGCGCGGCGGCGACCCGTCCCGGCCCGGGAAGAAGGATCCGCTCGACTGCCAGGTCTGGCTGGCCGCCCGGCCGGGGGAGCCGTCGTGGACCTCCGCGTTCGGCCCCGGGCGGCCGGGCTGGCACGTGGAGTGCGCGGCGATCGCGACGGAGTACCTCGGCCGCGTGTTCGACGTGCAGGCGGGCGGCTCCGACCTGATCTTCCCGCACCACGAGATGAGCGCCTCGCACGCGAGGGTGGCGATCGGCGAGGGCCTGCGCGCGCGGCGGGACGGCGACGGGGTGCGGGCGTTTGCCCGGCACTACCTGCACGCGGGCATGGTCCGCCTGGACGGCGAGAAGATGTCCAAGTCGCTCGGGAACCTGGTGTTCGTCTCGTCGCTGCTGGCCGACGGGACCGACCCGATGGCGATCCGGCTGGCCATCCTCGCCCACCGGTACCGCGACGACTGGGACTGGACGGCGGCGGGGCTGGCGGCGGCGGCCGAGCGGCTCGCCCGCTGGCGGGCCGCCGTCGGCCGGCTGCTGGCCGCCCCGCAGGAGCCTGCGCCCCCGCCGGGCGCGCCGGTGTCCCCGTCGGAGGCTCTGGCGCCCCGGCCGGGCGCGCCGGTGTCCCCGTCCGAGGCGCCGACATCCCCGTCGGAGGCGCCGGTGCTCCCCTCCGAACCGCCGCCGCCCACGCCGACAGCACCGACGTCTCCGTCCGAGGCGCTGGCGTCCCCGCCTGGCGCGCTGGCTTCCACTGCCGGCGCGCTGC
>DASYQM010000295.1:0-12144 GCA_036005525.1 Streptosporangiaceae bacterium | reverse complement strand
AGACCCGGCTGGCGGTGACGGTGGGCGAGCGGCTGCGTGAGAGGTTCGGCAGTGGCACCGTGTTCGTGCCGCTGGAGGCGGTCACCGATCCCGGGCTGGTCCTGTCCGTCATTGGCCGGGCGGCGGGCGCCAACCTGCCGCGGACGGGCTCGCCGTTGGAGGCCCTGGCCGAGACGTTCGGCGGCGGCGCGTGGCTGCTGATCTTGGACAACCTGGAGCAGGTGCTCCGGGTGGCTCACGATCTGGGCGAACTACTGGCCCGCTGCCCTGGGCTGACGATCTTGGCCACCAGCCGGACGGCGCTGCGGCTGCGGGCCGAGCGGGAGTACCCGGTGCCGCCGCTGCCGACCGGTCCCGTCACCGCCTCGGCCGACGAGGTCGGGGCGTGGCCAGCGGTGGCGCTGTTCGTGGACCGCGCTCGTGCGGTGCGTCCGGACTTCGCCTTGACCGAGGGGAACGCGGCGGCGGTGGCCGAGATCTGCCGGCGGCTGGAGGGGCTGCCGCTGGCGATCGAGCTGGCGGCCGCGCGCACCCGGCTGCTGGACCCCGCCGCGCTGCTTGACCGGCTCGCGGCTTCGCTGGATGCGCTGGGGACCGGCGCGGTGGACCTGCCCGAGCGGCAGCGCACCCTGCGGGCCACGGTGCAGTGGAGCGTGGGCCTGCTGGAGGACGCCGAGCGGTCGCTGCTGGAGGCCGCGGCGGTGTTCGCCGACGGCTGGACCGTCCAGGCCGCCGCACAGGTGGCTGGCCTCGAGGAGGACCGAACGCTGGATCTGTTGGAGGCGCTGGCCCGCCACAGCCTGGTCTATACCGACACTACTGACCTCGGGCCGAGATCGCGGATGCTGGAGACCGTCCGGGAGTTTGTGGCCGAGCAACTGACGTCCCGGCCTGACGCCGCCGAGGTCGGGCGCCGCCACGCTGGCTTCTACCGGGCGCTGGCCGAGCAGGCGGACCGGCCGCTGCGCGGCGCCGGCCAGAACGAGTGGCTGGAGCGGCTGCAGGCCGAGGCGGGCAACCTGGCCGCCGCCGTGCGCTGGTACCTGGCCCGTGACCCCGGGCCGCTGCCGCACCTGTTCCGGGTGCTGTGGCTGTTTTGGACGCGGCGCGACCGTGAGCGTGAGGCCCGCCCGTGGGTCGAGCAGCTCCTGCCCGCCGCCGGCACGCTGGATCCGCAGGCCCGGGCCGAACTGGCGTGGGTCGCGGCCGTGCTTGCCGTCGACACCGGTGACGACACCGCGGCGCTGGCGGCCCGCGAGCGCCTGGCACCGCTGCTGGCCGGGATCCAGGACCCCTTCTTGCACGCGGTATCCCAGCTGGCCATGGCGTGGAGCTTGCCGATCACCGACGACTTGGACGGGGCTCTGCAGGAGGTGGCGGCCTCGCTGGAGGAGTTGCGCGGCCAAGATAACCCGTCTTCACGGCCATCGCCGCCTTCGGCGCCGGCTCCCTGGAGACGGCGCTGGGCCGCCACGGCGTCGCCTCCCGCCACCTGCGCGAGGCGCGCGACCTGGCGCAGCGGTTCGGTGGTGACTGGCTCACCGCGGGCTGCCAGGCGCAGCTGGGCATCCTGGAGGTCCTCCGTGGCAGGCTCGATCAGGCCCGGCCGCTGCTCGATCAAGCGCTGGATCTGAGCCTGGCCGCCCGCAGTACGCCGTTTATGACCCTGTGCCTGGCCGCGCACGCCTGGCTGGCGCTCGCGGAGGGCGAACCGGAACGGGTGGCGCTGCTGGAAGGCGCGGCCGAGGGCCTACGCCGACGGGTCGGCCTGCCGACCTGGCCGCTGCTACGGCGGGTGGAGGCCGAACTGGTAGCCCAGCTCCGCCAGCGGCTGGGCGCGGGCCAGTTCGATCAGTCGTTCTCCGCCGGCTCTGCGCTCACCCAGCGCGAGGCGATAGCCATCGTCCGGGACCAGCGCGACACTGGCACCCAGACGTCCTGAGCCCTCCATGCACATCGCGCAAACCGCGGCCCCCCACTGGGTCCCAGTACTGCTAGCGGGCCGGCCGTGGCCGGACAAAGCCACCGAGCATCTTCCCGACTTCAATCGTGCCCGTGCCCGTCGTCACGACCGGATCGCCGGCGGCGAAGGCCCGCAGCTCCTGTTCGTTGTCAGTCTCTACGACGCCAAGCCCCCAGGAGCCGCTGGCGTCGAGCACGGGGCCGAAGATCACCATCTGGCCCGACTCGACCCAGGGCCGCCAGTGCTCGGCGTGGCGCGCCATGATCTCGCGTTCCTCGTCGCTCATGTCCAGCGCGAACGTCGGGCGGGGCGCCTTGAGCCGGAATACGAAGGTGCTCATGAGCCAAGGATGCCAAGTTCCTGCCACGGCCGGGCGCCACGGCAGCCCGTCACGGGCGTTGCGGGCCTGGGGCGCACCCGGACCGCCGATCTAAGCGCAGATGGTCAGCAGCACCTCCAGGCTGTGCCGGGCCATTCGGCTACCTGGGTCGCGGGCACGCCCGCCAGTTACAAATGATCATGTGCCTGATCGCCGCGGGCAGCGATCAGGCCCTGACCTGGGTGAGGGCAGATCGGCGCCGATATTGGGGAACCTCTTGTCGCCTCGTTCGCTCTCTCGCTGGTTGAGGGCGTACAACTCATCGTCGAGGCGACGCCTCCTGGCCGGCGGGACGGCCGGATGGCTGCCGGGTTCTGTTCCACCACAGCGAGAGCGCGAGCGCGGCGGCGATGAAAAGGCCGCCGAAGCCAGCGAACCACGCGGCGATGTCGAGGTGCTCGCGGGTGACCGTGAACGTGCCGGAGAGGTTGCCGAGGGCGGCCTTGAGCTGGTCGGCGTTCTGCGCGTGGTAGAACCTGCCGCCGGTGATGCTGGCGATCTGCCGGAGCGCGCCGTGGTCGGCGACGAGGGGGTTGCGCCCGCCAAACCCGCCGCCGTATCCGCCCCCGCCGAACCCACCGAACTGCGAGTTGCTGCACACCAGGGGCGCGGGGTTGGTGGTGCCGAAGCCGATCGTGAAGACGCGCACGCCGCGGGCGGCGGCCTGCCGCGCCGCGGTCTGCGGGTCGACGCCCACGTTGTTCGAGCCGTCGGTGAGCACGACAATCACGTCGTGCGCATAGCCGCGGGCACTAGCTGGGCGGGCGCCGGTCGGCGCGACGGAGGGGTCGACCTGCGCGATGGCGTCGAGCGAGGTCAGGATGCCCTGGCCGATTGCGGTGCCCTGCGAGGTGGACAGGCCGCCCAGGGCATGCAGCAGCGCGCCCGAATCAGCGGTGGGGGGTACAAGCACCCCGGCGGTTCCTGCGAACGGGACGAGGCCGATGCGCGGCCCGCCTGCCTCGGACCTGATGAAGGCACTGGCCGCGTGCTCGGCGGCGGTCATGCGGTTCGGGCTCACGTCGGTGGAGCACATGGAGCCCGAGACGTCGAGGGCGAGCATGATCGTACCGGACGACGACGGGACCTGCACGGTTGCGTGCGGGCGCGCGGCGCCGACGCCGAGCACGGCCAGCCCGAGCAGCAGCAGCGCCGCGGGAACGAGCCTGCGCCAGCGGTTGCGGCCGGGAAGGGACGCACGGACGAGCGCGATCGAGGTCACGCGCACCGCCCCACGGCGGCGCCGGCGCCGCGTCCACCACCAGGCCGCGACCACCAGCGGGATCGCCAGGAGGGCCAGCAGGGCCCATGGCCAGGACAGCGACATTCAGACCACCCGCCCCGATCTGACAACGGTGAGAACGGAGCCTGCGGCGAGAAGCACCAGGGCCAGGGCAATGAATGCACCCGCGAGCGGCAGCCGCTGGCTCGTGATCGTGAGCCGGAGCTTGATCGTCGAGGCGATGCCGTCCAGCTGGCTGGCATCCGAGGCCGGGTAGTACGCGCCGCGGGTGGCCTGCGCGATCGACTTCAGGGCGCCAGGGTCAAGCGCGGTGTACAGGTGATAACCGTCAACGTCAACGGTGGTCCCTGTGGTGGTGCCGACGCCGACGGTGTCGATGCGCACGCCCGCCTTCTCTGCGGCTGCGGTCGCCCTGGTCGTCGTGTCGGCCGCGCCCTCATCCTGGCCGTCGGAGAAGATCACGATCGTGGCCGACGGCCAGTAGCCGATACCGGGTACCGTGCCGTCGCGTCTCACGGAGATCGCCTTGCCCCTAATCGCGGACAGCGAGGCGATGATGGCCGAGCCCAGCGAGGTCCCGCCGGAAACCCTCAGGCGCCCGATCGCCGCCGCCGCCTCGGCGTGGTCGCGTCTTGGCCGGCTGGTGATGAGCGCGCCCCGCTCGAAGGCGACGACGCCGATGTCGATGCTGTCCGGCTGCGCCGCGATGAACGACCGCGCCGCCCGCTGCGCGGCCGCCAGCCGGTTTGGGACGACGTCCTTGGCGCCCATGCTGTTGGACACGTCCATGGTGAGGATGACGGTGCCGGACGCACGGGGCACCGGGAGCGATGCCGCCGGGCCAGCGACGGCGATGGCGAGCACCGCGATGCCCGCGATCGTCAGCCACACCCCTGCCTGCCGAGCGCGGCCTGGCCCGGCGACGCCGGCCGCCGCCAGCGCCGCGGCCCGCCGCCGGGAGACGGCGACGGCGCCACAGCCCAGGGCCACGGCGACGAGCAGGCCGACGGCGAGCAGCGCGGGAGAAGCGAGTGTCATGCGCGCCTGCGATGGGTTCGGGTGACGACCTCGATGAGCGAGTCGGCGAGGTCATCCGCGGTGCTGATGCGGTGCAGGGGCACCCCGGCCCGGCGCATGCCGGCGTCCAGCCGGGCATCGCGCTTGCCAGCGCCCGCCTGGAAGCGCGCCCGTAGCAGCGGGTCGCCGGAGTCGACGACTAGCTGCTCCCCGGTCTCGGCGTCCTCCACGACGATCAGCCCGGCGTCGGGCAGCTCGTCGTCGGCGGCGTCGATGACGCGAAGGGCGACAACCTCGTGGCGCGGGGTCAGCCGCAGCAGGGAGCGCTCCCAGTCGCCTCCGCCGATAAAGTCGGACACAGCGACGATGAGGCTGCGGCGCCGGGCGAGCCGCGCTACCGCGTCGAGCATTGCGGCGAGATCGGTTGTGCTGCCGCGCCGGGCGTCGGCGGTGCGCGCGAGTTCGGCGCCGATGCGCAGGACGTGCCGACGGCCCGTCCCGGGCGGCACCACGCGAACCATCCGGGTGTCGTAGAACAGCGCCCCGACGCGGTTCCCGCCCCGGCTGAACAGCCGGGCCAGGACGAGGGTCAGCTCGGCGAGCACGTCATGCTTCCCGCGGCCCGGCGCGCCCACCGCCATAGACGCCGAGCGGTCGAGCACGAGCCACGCGGTGAGCTCGCGGTCCTCGTTGAACATGCGCAGGTGCGGCTCGCCCAGGCGGGCGGTGACGTTCCAGTCGATGTACCGCGCGTCGTCGCCTTCGACGTAGCCGCGCAGGCCGGCCAGATCGGTCCCGGACCCGCGGTGCGCGGTGCGGTAGCCGCCCTGTACCCGTCCCTCCAGGCGGCGGACAACCCGCCATTCCAGGCGGAGCAGGAGTCGTTCGGGGACGGTGCGCATGGGCTCACCGGCCTTGCAGGACGACCTCGGGCTCGGGCACTGCGTCCAGCACCCGGGCGATGATGTTGTCGGCGCTGACATCGTCGGCGAGTGCCTCGTACGACAGCACGACGCGGTGCCGCAGCACGTCCACGGCGAGCTCGCTTACGTCGTATGGCAGCACGTAGTCGCGGCCCCGCAGGAACGCCAGCGCCCGGCCGCCTACCACGAGGGCGATGGAGGCCCGAGGGCTGGCACCATAGGTCAGGTACCGCTTCGTCTCGTCCAGCCCGACCAGGCCCGGCAGGCGGGTCGCGGTTACCAGGCGGACGGCGTAGTCGGTGATCGCGGGGTCGACGTACAACTGCTGCACGCGCTCCTGCATCCGGATCAGGTCCGCGGGCGTCAGCATCGCCCGTATCGGCTCGGCGGGCCGCAGCGCGCGGTCGACGATGGCGTGCTCCTCGGGGGAGCTGGGGTAGCTGACGAGGACCTTCATCATGAACCGGTCGACCTGCGCCTCCGGCAGCGGATAGGTGCCCTCCGACTCGATCGGGTTCTGCGTCGCCATGACCAGGAACGGCTCGGGTACCTGGAAGGTCTCGCGGCCGATCGTGACCTGGTGCTCCTGCATCACCTCGAGCAGGGCGCTCTGCACCTTGGCGGGAGCACGGTTGATCTCGTCGGCCAGCAGCAAGTTCGCGAAGACTGGGCCGCGCTGGGTCTCGAACTCGCCGGTGTGCTGGTGGTAGACCCGCGTCCCGGTCAGGTCGGCGGGCACCAGATCGGGGGTGAACTGAATGCGCTGGAACTGCCCGCCGACCGCCGCTGCTAGCGATTTCACGGCGAGCGTCTTGGCCAGGCCAGGCACCCCCTCCACGAGCAGGTGCCCGCCGGACAGCAGGGCGACCGCCATCCGCTCCAGTAGCACGTCCTGGCCGACGATGGTGCGCTTGACCTCGAACAGCACGCTCTCGAGCGGGTTCGCGGAACTGGCCTGGCTCATTTGCCCCCTCCGGGTGCTTCGGCGGTCATATTTGAGGTCCGTTCCCGGGCTCGGTACCGCTTCCGCCGCCGAGCGCTGCGCCGATGGGCACCGCGAACCCGATGCCGGCAAAGGCGTCCTCGTGTGCCGGGTTGGCGATCGAGACGACGATGCCTATGACCAAGCCCCGTGCGTCGAGCAACGCGCCGCCGGAGCTTCCGGGGTTGACCGACGCGTCGAACTGGATGAGCCCGGAGTAGGTACCGTCGACAGTCTGCGCGGTCCGGTTGAGGCCGGAGACCACACCGGCGGACACGCTGTCGGCCAGGCCGAGCGGGTTGCCGACCGCGACCACCGGCGCCCCCACATCGGCACCACCGCCGAGGGCCGCCGGTACGACGACCTCCGGCAGCGATGCCGGTCTGAGCACCGCGACGTCCAGCTTGGGATCGGCGGCGGCGACGGCCGCCGACGTCGTAGCGCCGTCGAAGTACGTGACCGTGATCCGGGTGGCGCCGGCGATGACGTGGTTCGCGGTTACGATCGTGCCGTCATCCGCCACGATCACTCCGGAGCCGAGGTCCTTGTTGGTGCGGATGACGACCACGGACGGCCTGACACGCTGGTAGATGGCCGATACCGACGGGCTCGCGGTCGCGGTCGCGGTGGGTCTGGGTGTCGCGGCGGGACCAGCATTGCTGGTCACCACGCGGCCGGTCGCGAGCACCGCGATCACCGCTACTACCGCGGCCAAGACAACCGTGGCCACGACGACGGCCGCGCGACGACGGCGCCGGCCGCGGGCCGCCGCCGGGCGCGGCTCGGCGTCCGTGACACCAGCAGGCTCGCGATCCATTACCCCACGCAGAGAACAGGTTTACTTACAGGATAAGAGCGGATCCTGAAACTAAGCCGAGCAAGACCCGGAAGCACGATTGACGCCGCGCCGCATGTTCCGCCTGGGACGTCAGGCCCCATTAGGGCGGCGACCCGCAGCCCGGTGCGCGTCCGCCAGTATTACCAGGACCTGATCGCCGGCGGCGAGTTCCCGCAGCTATCCAGCGTGGGCCCCCCCGAGCCGACATCCGCCGCCGATCGTGACCGGTTCTTCGTGGCGAAGAACTTGCAGTGCTGCCCGCCGACGGCCCAGCGGGCCTAGTATCAGCCGCGGCCAGATCCCTCGCCTGTTCAGCGTCTCCACCACGTCGAACCCGCGTGACACCGAGAGTCAGTCCGTGAGGCGGATAGCCCCGCTTCAGTGCTCGCATTGCACTGATTGCACGCGGCGTTCGTTGCTTCGTTCCACGACTCGTTCCATGGCCCGGCCGATAGAGCCGTAACCCTTAGTAACCGGTTGGCCCACATCCCCCTTGCGAGCGGCGGAGGCGCCCTGGTTCCGGAGACGGCACGTGTGAATCGCGAGGTTAGCTGGCGGCGCTGAGCGGCCGGATCCCGTCGAGCGCGTCGCCGAGTCGGTCTTTCTCGGCCTCCAGGTCATACCGGGCCTGCAGGTTGATCCAGAAGCGCTCGGAGGTGCCGAAGAAGCGGGCCAGCCGCAGCGCCGTGTCGGCGCTGATGCGGCGCTGGCCGTGCACGATCTCGTTGATCCGCCGGGCCGGGACCCCGATTTCCTTGGCCAGCTTGCGGCCCAGGCTGGAGGGGCCGAAGTCGACGTGCTTGACCAGCCGGGGGAACTCCGGGAAGCGCTCGCCCGGTAGCGCGGCGAACAACAGCACCACGTCCAGGTCCTTCACGCCGGTGCTGCCGGTCAGCATGTGCAGCGCCGCGCCCTGGGCCAGCGTGGCGGCCAGGAAGCGGTCGCGGTAGCGCGGCCAGCGCCGGGCGAACCGCTCCCGTTCCGCGGCGGCGAGCCTGGCCAGCCGGTCTAGATGCTCGGTGGTAACCGCGCCGTAATACCGTGCGCTGACCGCCGCCTCGGGATCGGGTGAAAGCCGGCCGGACATCGCTCATCAACTCCCTGAGCGGCCCGCCGAAGCCGCAGCGAATCCCATCAGATACCCCTCAGCGCGGGCGCGGCCAGCCACGGCGAGCCGGGGCCGCCGCCGTGACGGCCCCCCGTGCGGCACGATACCGTGATCGTCAGATCGCCGCCCTCACGCTGGCTACGCCCCGGCCGCTTAGCGCCGAACTCTCACCTTGGCCGGGCACGCCCGCCGGGATACAGTCGCGGCATCGGTCAAACCGTCAATAAAGGAGCGGTGGCGACGATGGCTGCTGAGACCCCCACGATCGTCCTCGTCCACGGTGCATGGGCCGACGCGACCGGCTTCGACGCCGAGATCCGCGCCCTGCAGCGCCGAGGTCTCCATGCCATTGGATTCGCCAACCCGCTTCGCGATCTCGCTGGCGACGCGACCTATCTCGCCGAGTTCCTGCGGAGCCTGACCGGTCCGATCGTGCTCGTCGGCCACTCCTACGGCGGCAATGTCATCTCCAACGCCGCGACAGGCAATGACCAGGTGCGGGCACTCGTCTACTTCAACGGCTGGATGTGCGACGAGGGCGAGAGCCAGCAGCAGCTCCTTGAGCGGTTCGAAGGCAGCCTTGTGGGGCCCGCGATCAGGCCTGTGCCGTTCACTGGCCCGGACGGGAGTGAGGGCGCTGACCTCTTCCTCGATCCCGAGTTGTTCCGCGAAGCCTTCGCCGCCGACGTTGACCCCGAGACGGCCGCGGTGATGGCCGCGGCGCAGCGGCCGTACGCCGCAGCCGCGTTCGCAGCCGCACCATGGGGCCCGCTGGCGTGGAAGACGCTGCCGTGCTGGTACCTGCTCGGCACCGAGGACAAGGCGATCCCGCCGGCGCTCCAGCGGTTCATGGCTGAGCGCGCGAACGCGACGATCGTGGAGGTGCCGGCCTCTCACGTCTCGTTCGTGTCGCAGCCCGAGGCCGCGACCCAGCTCATCCTTCAAGCCGTCGAGGCGACGGCCTCAGCGCGGCCATGAACAGATGATCACCGTCCCCCGCGGGGCCTCCGGTCACCAATTCGAGCCACGCGCCCGTTGCTGGTTAGGCAGCGGTTCACATCTCCAGCACCTCATATGCCGGCAGGTCGGCGGTCCAGGAGCGGTACGGCCAGCTGCCATCGTGACCACGGGATTGCCGTCAAGGCGACACCAAGGCCCGTAAGAGAGCATAAAGGCGCTCCTACCGGCCGAACCGGAGCGCCACCACGGCCAGTGCGATCACCACCGCGCGGCCAGCACCGGCAGCGCCACCTCCACTCGCAGCAGCAGCGCACCTGCCAGCGCCCCCGCGGCCATGAGACCGACAGCGGCCAGGCCGTGCCCGACTCGGGGACTGTGGCCACCGGCGCCCCAGGAGTCGGCAACCCGATCACCACATACCCCCGAGCGCCACCAGCGTCGACCCGACTGCCACCACCCCCGCTACCGGGTGCACCAAGCAGTCCGGGTGGGCCGCCTGGTCATGACGAGCCGGTCTCGTGCCACTTGAGGCGCCGCCGACGCGCGGCGGAAAACACCCGCTATCGGGAATGATTTTCATTAGCTGGTTGTTGCGCCAAGCATGAGTCGCAGCACACTTCGCCCCGTCATCAAGCTGAGGTCGACCGCTGGGACTGGCTACACGTACGTGACCAGGAAGAGTCGGAGAAACGATCCTGACCGTCTCGTCATCCGCAAGTACGACCCGGTGATCGGCCGCCACGTTGAGTTCCGGGAGGAGCGGTAATCATGAAGCAGGGAATCCACCCGGACTATCATCCGGTCGTTTTCCGTGACCGCACGGCGAACGTCGCCTTCCTCACCAGGTCGACTGCGGCCAGCGAGCCGACCATCACCTGGGAGAACGGCAGTACCTATCCCGTCGTCGACGTCGAGATCTCGTCGGCGAGCCACCCGTTCTACACCGGGCAGGCGCGCGTCCTCGACACGGCCGGCCGGGTGGAGAAGTTCCGCCGCCGGTATGGCAACAACGCGAAGGGCGCCTGAGACCCTGAGGTAGCGGATTGAGCCGCCTGTTACCCCGTGGCCCCACGAAACGACACGGGGGTTAGCCTTTACCGCCATGACCACTGCCACGCCGCCCGCGGGGTTCCTGCACCTCGTGGTCGGTTATGACGGCTCTCCTCCCGCCAGCCGGGCGCTCGACGGCGCGGTCCTTCTGCTACAGGGCCGGATCGGCCGCATCGACGTCGTGTACGTGGCTTACCTGTCCAGCCTCGCCATGCTCTCACCCGGCGCGATAGCCGAAATGGAAGAAGACTTCAACGAGATCGAGCAGGAGCTTCGCGCCCAAGCCGCCGGGCAGCTGCGCGCCAGTGGGGCAGCCTGGGGGTTCGAGCGGCGCCAGGGCATCATCGCCGATCAGCTGATCGCGGCGGCCAGAGCGATCGGCGAAGCCCACCCGGGTGAGACCGTGGCGATCATCGTTGGCAGCTCGTCCCACGCCGCACGCCGCGTGGTCGGTTCGGTCGCGGTCGGCCTGGCCCGTCACTCGCCGGTGCCTCTCATCATCGTGCCCTAGTGGCAGCCGAGCCCGCAGACGCGCGATCCGGAGCGGGCCATCCCCAGGCCCTAGCCTTGCCACAGTTGTGCGGTTCTGCACTTTCCCGGCCGTCCTTGGCACCTTCCATGCGGCAGGCGACGGCGGGTATGAGGATGGGCAGGCGGGTTAGGGTGTAGAGCCATGTCGGACGGCCCTGCGGGCCTCGGTGCTGGCGGCGGTGGCGCGTTCCCGCGCCCGGAGGGCAGGCCCGGGCCGCGCGTGCTAGAGCGCCTAGAGAGGGTCGGGGTCGTCGGTCTCGAATGCCTCGAGCCATTCGGCGGGCGCGGGGGATCCTTCGATGATCCGGAATCGTGCGACGGAGTAGAACAAGCCCGTCTGCAGGATCTGGGCCTCCCGGCGCTGGCGTTCGGTGTCGCCGCTGCCATTGGAGAGGATGACGTGGATGCCGGTGAGAGGGCCGCGCCGGCCCGGCTGGAGCTGGGAGCCGACGAGAGCGTAGGAGGCGCGCAGTGCTGGAGAGACCAGCTTGGCGCGCGGGTCGCTGAACAGGTGGGTGGGGTAGGCGGGTGAGTGCTCGGTGTCTGGCCAGGCGGTCGCGGGGTCGGAGGAGACGATGTCGTAGATCGTGGCGTAGCGCGAGCTGTTCTTCTCGCTGGCGTCGGGGTTCTCGAAGTGGACGTCGTTGGCGAGGTAGCCGGGGACGGTAATTGCCGCGGAGTAGGTGTCGTACCAGTCAGTGGACTCGTCCAGGCGGCTGGGGTCGGACGGGTTGGCCAGGACGAAGCGCACACCAGTGCGGCTGCTTGGGTGCATGACGGCATTCAGCTTTCTGTGCTGTGGGGTCGGCTGCGCCAGCTGGCAGTCTGCTCCGGGGTCGCGTCCGCCAGGGCCTGCCGGGCGGCGTCGAGGGGCAGGTCGGTGGTGCAAATGGGAGTGCCGGGCTGCTGGCGCCATGACTGGTTCAGGTCGCGGCGCGGCGCGTGGTGAATCGCGTTCATGAGCGTCCAGCTGGCCCAGCCGGTGTGCTGGATGGTGCGGAGCGGGGCCGTTGGTTGTTGTGCGGCCGGGTCATGGTGGCCTGGGCGGGGGCGCGGCTCACCGGGAGGCACGCACTTCGTGCCAGAGCCCGCCGTACAGGTTGAGGTTGTTGCCCCTGGCCTGGCCGGGGGCGGTGTCGCCGATGTAGGT
>DASYQM010000294.1:0-6172 GCA_036005525.1 Streptosporangiaceae bacterium | reverse complement strand
GTTACCGGCGGCGCACGACAGGGCGGGGCCGGGCCGCGAGCACGCGCCCGGAACTACGCGACCGACATCATCGGCCTCCAATCCGCGAGTTCACTCGCATAGTGCGACCTCGTGTCGCAACGGCAGATGCGGACGTTCACCCGGAGGGCGCCGCTGCATAAACATACGGGCCGACTACACCCACGCTGGGCCATAACCGGGGCGGCCAAGTACGCGAAGCCGGTTGGTAGCCGCGCGCCGACCCGCCGCTATGGTCGCCGGACTTCCTGAACCCGGTGGTGCGTCAAGGCCAGCCATAAAGAACGTTCAGTGCGGCATGCGCGGTGGGCGGTGACGAGCGTGCACCAGCGCTGCTGGTCTCGTCCCTGGCGGACCGGGCGGGGAGTACGAGCCGGGGCGGGTGTGCCAGATCTGTTATCGGACCCAGATCTGGTCGAGCAGGGGCCCGTAGTAGGGGGACTCCTGGTAGTTCCCGACCCGGGCGGAGGCAAATATGGTCGGTGATGTGTTGGAGATCGGGACCCAGGGTGCCTGGTTGGTGACGATGCGGTCGACCCGGGCCCACAGTCTCCGGGCGGCCGCTGGATCGGTCAGCTGTGCCGTCTGTGCTTTGCTGGCCAGCTTGTCGACGCGGGGGCTGCAGTACTCGGCGATGTTGAGGGTGCCGGCGGGATCATCGGAGAAGGAGCGGCAGGTCAGGACCGGGAGGAAGTAATCGGATGCGGTGGGGAAGTCTGCCAGCCAGGCCGTGATCGCGCCCATCTGGATCTTGTGGTGGGGGTTGGTGACCGTGGTGTACCACTGGGCTGCGGAGACGTTGCGCACGTCCGCCCGGTATCCCAGCAGCCTGAGCAGTTGGGCGAGGTAGGCGCCGACACGTTTACCGCCATTGCTCGCGATGTTCCACACGGTCACCGGCACGTTCGTGGTGCCGGACTGTTTGGCGAGCCGCCGGGCCTTGCTCAGATCGGGGCCGTGCCAGAAGCCGTCCTTGGGGCCGGCGGTGTAGGGGCAGTAGCGCTGGTAGCTGGGCAGGCCGGCCGGCAGGATCTGGCAGGTGACGGTCTCTTGGCTGCCGCTACCGTGGAGGAGCCGGATGATCCGGCCACGGTCGATGGCGTAGTTGACGGCCTGCCGGGCCTTGAGGCTTGTGAACGGCGGCTGGCGTGTGTTGAGAAACATGTACGAGGTGGCGATTTTGACTCCGGGGTAAACCCTGGTCGGGTACTGGACCGCGAGAGGGTGGTACGGCTGGCCGTTCAGGGTGATGTCGACGAGATCCGCCGTGCCGGCCGCCACCGCCGATTGCTGCTTACGTGGGTCGGCCAGCTGCTTGATGTGGATGACGTTGGGGTAGCCGGCCGGCTGTGCCGCGTACGACCACTGGCGGAAGTACGGGTTCCGCGTCAGGATCAGCGACGCATTCGGCCGGTATTGCGAGATCATGTAGGGGCCGGTGCCCGGCAAGAACGGTGCCCGGTTGATGGCGTGGCTGGGCGCGCCGGGTGGTGCGGGCACGGCGAGCAGCAGCGCGAGCTTGTAAACGAAGTCGGGGTCTGCTCGCCCTAGACGAGTGATTCCTAACCCGGGCCGGTGCGGCGTGTCGGGTTGATCAAGACAAGGGAGGAGGGCATCGATGTCGCTCGTGACTGCAAACCTCGACACCCTCCTGACGGCACTGTATGTGCTGATCGACGATCATGTGATCCCCTCCGGCCAGCGCCGTCCGGGCCGGCCGAGGAAACTCAGCGATGCCGAGCTGGTGTGCCTGGCGGTGGCACAGGTGCTGCTGGGCGCGCGCTCGGAGCATCACTGGCTGCGCCTGTGCTATGCCCGGCTCGGGCATCTGTTTCCCTACCTGCCGCATCAGCCCGGCTACCACAAACGGCTCAAGGCCGCCGCGCCGCTGCTGGCCGCGGCCATGGACTACCTGGCCCGCGAGTGCCCGTCCTGGTACGACCAGGTGCGGCTGATCGATGCCACGCCCGTGCCATGTGGCACCTCCCGGGAGACGGTGAAGCGGTCCGAGCTGGCGGGGTGGGCCGGCTATGGGTACTGCGCCGCTCACTCCCGCTGGTATTGGGGGCTGAAGCTGTATGTGGTCACGACCCCGGACGGGATGCCGGTCGCGTGGTGCCTGGCCAGCCCGCAGACCGGGGAACGCGAGGTGGCCGCCGAACTGCTCGCTCACGCCGCCCGCACCGGCGCGCTGCGGCCGGGGCTGACCCTGATCGGCGACAAGGGTTTCGCCGGCCGGGACTTCGAGGACCAGCTCACCGCCGGGTTCGGGCTGCACCTGGTCCGCCCCGACCGCCGCGACGAGCCACCCCGCCACGGGTCCATCGGCTGGATCCGCCAGTGGATCGAATCGGTCAACGACACCCTCAAAGGCCAGCTCGACCTGGAACGCCACGGCGGCCGCACCACCAGTGGCGTCTACGTCCGCATCGCCCAGCGGCTGCTGGCCATGGCCGCCACTATCTGGCACAACTGGGCCACCGCCGAACCAGTCAAGCGGTCGCTGATCGCCTATGACCACTGAACCCATAAGGAATCACTCGTCTAGGTGGAAGGTG
Organism: Streptosporangiaceae bacterium; assembly: GCA_036005525.1. Taxonomy (GTDB): domain Bacteria; phylum Actinomycetota; class Actinomycetes; order Streptosporangiales; family Streptosporangiaceae; genus UBA9676. The sequence continues at coordinate 3,596 of DASYQM010000294.1, read as the reverse complement.
ACCGTGCGCGCCGCGTCATTGGTGACGATCCCGGCGGACAGGTCGCATTGGTGCGGGTGCTGGTGGCACGCCCGGCCACCGAGAATGCCTTCGTAATAGCCGGGATTGACGCCGAAGCTGAGCTGGCGCTGGATACCGCGGCGGAAGTCGGACGCCCGCACCCGCATGCCGTTCGAATAACGGATCCCCTGGCGGAGCGTGAACGTGTACGTCCTACCGCCATCGGCTGGGCGCGGCAGCGTCCTGGCTAGGTCTGGGACGAGCGTGAACCCTAGCGCACCGTTTGCTTTACGCAAGGCGACCAGTCCGTCGTAGACGGTGGCGAGCGGGGGCCCATCCACGACGTCGTAGGCCAGTGCTGGTTCACGCTGCGGCAGGTATGGGCTCACCTCGGTCAGGGTGCCGCCGCGGTGGCTGGCCGCTGCGAACGGGCGCGCCGCGACCCACACACCGCCGGACGGGGCCACCGCGATGCTCTGCGGCGAGCTTTCCACGGGGATGACGCGGTCGACGCGGTTGGCGTGGGGGTCGATGTGGTCGAGCGTCGCGTTGAATTCATCGCTCACCCAGACGCCGTCCTTGGCCGCGGCGATCGTGCTCGGTCCGTCCCCGACGCCGATGGTGCCGGTGACCCGGCCGGTCGCCGGGTCGATCTTCATGACGCTGAGATCAAGGGAGTTGGCCACCCACACCGCTGTCGGGGTGACCGCGATGCCCGCTGGCACCGCGCCGACGAAAAACGGGCCGGTGGACTGACCGGTGGCTGGGTCGATCCGGGTAACCGTGCCGTCTTGGCTGTTGGCGACCCAGACGGCGCGCGGCCCAACGGCGATGCCGTCCGGGCGGCCGCCGACCTGCACCGTTCTGGTCTTCGCGCCGGTCGCGGGGTTGATCTGGGACACGGTGTCGTCGCCTTCGTTGGCCACCCACACCCCGCTCGGCCCGCCGGCGATAGCGGCCGGCACGTTGCCGACCCCGATCGTCTGGACGACCTTGCCGGCCGCGGCGTTGATCTGCGACACCGTGCCGTCGCCGCTGTTGGCGACCCACACATTGCCGCCGCGGGTGACGGTCACCGCGCTCGGCTCCGCTCCCACCGGGATCCGCTGGACCACGGCATGGGTCACCGGGTTGATCTGCGACACCGCGCCGGCGGTGCCGTCCACGGACCAGACCGAGCCGTCGCCGTAGGCGAGACCGGCCGGGCTGCCCACGGTCACCGGCGCACCGACCCGCCCGCCCGCCGGGTCGATCAGGCCCACACTGTTGGCCGGCAGGCCAGTTGGCTCACCCGCCCATGGCCGGGCCACCACCACGATGGACACGGCCGCGGCAACCGCCAGCGCCGAGCCGGCGGCCAGCAGGCGGCGGGCGTGCCGCCGCGCCCAATCCCGCTCACGGCCGCCCCCGGCCGTCGGCAGACCAGGCCGCTCTGGCGCCCGCAATGTGGCCGGAGCGCCAGCGCTGGCGGGGTGGGCCTCGGTGGGCATCTGGCGGATACCCCGCCAGTCCAGCGCCGGGTCGTGGGCCAGAATCGATGCGTGCAGCCGCCGCAGCGGCTCCCCCGGATCGAGGCCAAGCTCGCCGGCGAGCAAGTCATGGGCGCGCCGGTAGGCGGCCAGCGCGTCGGCTTGCCGGCCGCACCGGTACAGCGCCAGCATCAGCTGGGCGTGCAGCCGCTCCCGCAGCAGGTGCTCGCCAGCCAGTTTTTCCAGTTCGGCGGTGAGCGCGTCGTGCCGGCCCAGCGCCAGGTCCGCGTCGATCCGGGCCTCCAGCGCCGCCAGCCGCAGTTCCTCCAGCCGGGCCGCCTCCGGGCGGGTGAACGCGTAGTCGGCCAGGTCGGCAAGCACCGGGCCGCGCCACAGGCCCAGGGCCGTGCGTAGCTTCTGGGCGGCTTCGGCGTAACGGCCTGCTTCCAGCGCCGCCCGCCCCGCGGTGAACCCATCCTCAAACAACGCCGCGTCCAGCTGCTCCCGGCCCACCCGCAGCACATAGCCGCGGCCACTGGTCACCAGGACGCCTGCGGCAGCGCCGCGGGCCCGGCCCGGCTCCAGCGTCTGGCGCAGGTGAAACACATAGGTCTGCAGCGTGTTGGCCCACCCCTCCGGGGGGTGCCCGTCCCAGACGTCCTCGGCCAGCCGGTCCATCGACACGGCCCGGTTGACCTCTACCAGTAGCAGCGCCAGCACCGCCCGCTGCCGCGGCCCGCCCAGCGACAACGGGCGGCCGTACCGGAGCACCTCCAGCGGCCCGAGTACGCCGAAGGCGTCCGGCCCTGGTTCGCCGGCCGACGGTTCAACAGCCATCACGCACTCGCACGTCACCGCCCGCCCGCCGCCCCCCGCGACGGTTCTTCCAATTCCACCACCGGTCCAAGCCGATTCCAAGCCAGCCCTCCAAGCCAGGCCCAACGGCGTTCCGACCGCCACGCGCTGTCCTGCTTATGGGCCCGACCGGCGGGCTCACCGCCGCCAGCCCAGAGCAGGCAAGGAGTGACCGCACATGACCAACCAGCCCCGCCACCCGCAACCCCGTCCCGGTGCCCGCCACCCCCGGCGGCCGCCGGCCGCCGCCCGCCAGGCACTGACCATCCTTGGCACGCTCCTGCTGTCCCTGGCCGTGGCCCCAGCCGCGGCCCCGGCGGCGTCGGCAACGTCCGCACCACCCGAACCCCCGCCCGGCCCGCCACCCCCGCCGCCGACGGTGACCCCGCCCGGGCTGCCGCTATGGGCCGTGCTGGTGATCCTAGGCGGCACCGTCGCCCTGTCCGCCGCCACCACCCTCATCACCCTGACGCTGCAACCCACCGCTCCATGGCGCAGGCCCTGGCCGCCGACCCGCGACCCGGCCAAAACGATGCACCAGCCCCCACCCCCAGCCAGGCCCGCTGGCCCCCCGGCTGGTCCCTTCGCCGACCCGCCCGATCCCCCACAGCCCATCAGCGGCCCGCGCCCGCGGACAGCTGCCGCTTATCCCACATCACCGGAGGTCGTCATGAACCCCAACCACAGCACCCACCGTCTCTCCCTCACCCTGGCCGGGCTCGCGGCCGCCACCCTGGCGCTGCCCGCATGCCAAGGCACATCCACCGCGGCCAGCCACAGGCACCACCACGCGGCGCAAGCCGTGGTGCAGCAGACGCAAAACGGCGTAACATTCACGGACCTGCAAGATCTCGCCAAAGTCAAACGAGGCCTCTTCCTGAGAATGGCGCAGCAGACGGAAAACGGCCTGACATTCGCGGACCTGCAAGATCTCGCCAAGGTCAAGCGAGATCTCTTCCAGAGATTGACGGAGCGATTCCCGAGACGGTAAGCACCACCCACCACTACCTCATACGAAGGCGTCCGCTCAGCCGGACGCCTTCGCGCTCAGAGCGCCGCCGCTAAAGGCCAGAAACGGTCGTTCTGCGCACTTGGCCAAGGTGAATCCGCCCTCAACCGCGAGGCGCCTAATCGGCAGGGAGGATGTGGGTAGTGCTTCCGGCCCTGCTTCCCCGGTCTTGACTCGGCGGGGGCGTAGCGTCGGAGGCCTGGGTCCGGCCTGACCTCCGAATCGGCTGACGCCGCTCGGGCTGTCCTTGGGAACGATCTGTC
>DASYQM010000293.1:0-1604 GCA_036005525.1 Streptosporangiaceae bacterium | reverse complement strand
ACGGGCAAAGTATCCGCAGAGCCCGCCCAACCGCCGACCCGGCCCTCAGCCTCAGGACGAGGACTTTTCAGGTCGAAGTAGTTAGTCGCGAGCGTCCAATTAGATGACATGCATCGGCTGGCTGGCCGTCAGTGTCTGACCTGGCGCGGTGGTTGTCCGCCAGCAAGGAACCTCCCCAGCTCAGACGCGTCACGATTGGCTCGTTAGCAATTCGCGTGCGGGCGCGCGTAGGCGCCCTTGGAGCGTGAGGAGGTCCCGATGCCTATCGTAGGCGGGCTGGATATTCACCGGAAGCAGCTGACCTTCGACTATCTCGACACGGTGACCGGGGAGGTGCGGCGCGGGCAGATCGCCCCGGCCGACCGGGAGCACCTGCGGGCCTGGCTGGCGCGGTTCGCCGGCCGTGATGACGTCGAGTTCGCGGTAGAGGGGTGCACCGGGTGGCGGTATGTCGCCGGGGAGCTGGCCGCGGCCGGGATCGCCGCGCATGTCGGCGAGACGGCCGACACCGCCGCCGCCCGCGGCCGCAAGCGGCACGCCAAGACCGACAAGACCGACGCGCGGCACCTCAGGACGCTGCTGGCCGAGGGCCGGCTGCCGGAATGCTGGATCCCGCCCGCGCAGATCCTGGAATGGCGCGCGCTGCTGGAGACCTACCACGATCTGCGCCGCGAGCACACCGCCTGGGTGCAGCGCGTCCACGCGGTCTTCTTCCACCAAGGTGCCCCACCGCTAGGTGAGCGAGCGCTGCGCACCGGGCAGGGGCTGGCCGCGCTGCGGGCGGCCGCGGCGGCGCACCTGTCCCCGGCTGGGCAGCTGCAGGTCGCCATCGCCTTGGACATGCTCGCCGCCGTCGAGGCCCGGCTGGGCCCGCTGCGCCACCAGCTGCGGGATGCTGCCCGGCATCTGACCGGCGCGAAGGTTCTTGCCGCGCGGCTGTATGGGGCCGGGCCGGTCACCGCGCTGGCGCTGACCTGCTGGCTGGCCGGGGAAGGCCGGTTCTCCTCCTCCCGCAAGGCGGTCCGGTTCGCCGGCCTGGACGTCACCGTCTGGTCTTCTGACCGCAAGGGCCCGCCCGGGCGGCTGTCCCGCCAGGGGCCGCCGGTGCTGCGCTGGGCGGTGTATGAGGCCGGCAAGACCCACGCCCGCGCCGCCGCCCCCGACCACGCCTACTACGCCGCCGTCAAGGACCGCAAGAACGGCAAGCGCGCCGCGTTGTCCGAGGCCCGCAAGATCGTCCGGCAAGCCTGCCACATCCTCACCGAGCTCGGCGACGACGCGCTCACCGCCGCCTGACCGCTTCGCCCGTTCCATGGTGGCCAAGCCCGATGACACGCCGGACCCGGACAGGCGCGCCGCGCCACACGCACCCGATGAGGGACTACCGCGGCCAGCTCCCGCAGAGCCGCTGTCAGCCGCTGCCGGCCTTGCCGCGCAAAGCCAGGCGGACGGCCTGATTAGACTGAGCGGCCGCATCCCCCCAAGGCGGGGACGCCCAATCAATCATCTTGTCGCCGGGGCAGCGCCCAAGCCCCGTGGACCCAGGTAAGGCTGGCTGCCCGCGCCTCGCCCCCGGCCGTCACCGCAGGTCACCCCACATAAGA
>DASYQM010000292.1:0-8606 GCA_036005525.1 Streptosporangiaceae bacterium | reverse complement strand
ATCAGCACGCTGCTGGGGTCGCCCATCGTGGGCGCATTCCTGCTGATGGAGGCGTCCGGGCTCGGTGGGCCGATGCTGGGGCTGGTGCTGGTGCCGGGCCTGCTGGCGTCGGGAATCGGGTCGCTCATCTTCATCGGCCTGGACAGCCTGACCGGGCTGGGTACGTTCTCGCTGGCCATTCCCAGCCTGCCTCATTTCGCCCGGCCCAACCTGGCCGAATTCGGCTGGGCGGTGGCGATAGGGCTGGCCGCTGCGGTGGTTGGCCCCGGCATCCGGTGGCTGGCACTGTTCCTGAAGCCCTACGCGGACCGGTGGGTCATGCTTGCGCTTCCGCTGGCGGGCGCGGTGATCGCCGTACTTGCGATCATTTACGCGGAAGGGACCGGCAAGGCGACATCAGAGGTGCTCTTCTCAGGGCAGGATGACATCGGCCCGCTGATCCATAACGCCTCCAGCTACACGGTGGGCGCGCTGCTGCTGCTGCTGGTGTGCAAGGGGCTCGCCTATGGCGTGTCGCTGAGCGGCTTCCGGGGCGGGCCCATCTTCCCAGCCATGTTCATCGGCGCGGCGGGTGGCATCGCGCTATCCCACCTGCCCGGGCTGCCGCTAGTGCCAGCCGTCGCGATGGGCATCGGCGCGATGTCCGTGGTGATGCTGACCCTGCCGTTGACCTCGGTGCTGCTCGCGACGCTGCTGCTGGCGTCGGACGGCCTGGCCGTCATGCCGCTGGTGATCGTGGCGGTGGTCGTCGCCCACGTGGCGGCGGCTTATATCGCACCGCGTCCGGCCGCGGCGCAGCCGACCGCTGCTGGGCAGCCGGTGGCGCAGGCAACCCCCCGCGGGTGACGCCGCCGAGTGCCGGGTAAGCCAATGTGAGCCCACAACGGAACGGGAGGCGCCATGGCCAAGGCGCGGACGGGTGGCCAGGCAGGGCACACGAGGCGGCAGACCGCGAGCCCGGCAAAGCGGCCAGCGAAGCCAGAAGCACAGCCAAGGGCAAAATCTGCGGCACGGTCCGCGGCTAAGACCACAGCACGGTCCGCGGCTAAGCCCGCCACACCGCCGGCGGCAAGATCAGCGGCCCGGCCCACCGCACAGACCGCCCCCCGGCCGACGGCTCGATCAGCGGCGCGGCCTGCGGCTAAGTCTGGGGCCGCATCAGGTGGGCCGTCGGTGCCAAGGCGCCCGTTGTCGGCTCAGGCGTGGACGCTGCAGACCGCGCCGGAGCGGCTCAGCGCGGCGGAACGTGCCGCCCGGGGCAAGGCGGCGCGAGCCGCGGTCCCGAGAGAGAGCCACGCGGCCTTCGACCCGCCCGCCGACCGGCCCGACCCGGTCGCGCAGCTGGAAGAGCAGGGAAAGTCCCGGATCCCCGAGCTGGTCCCTGTCAGGTACGGGCGGATGCTGGCGTCCCCGTTCAGCTACTTCCGCGGCGCCGCCCTGCCCATGGCCGCAGATCTGGCCACCACCCCTGATACCGGGCTGGCCGTCCAGGCCTGCGGGGACGCGCACCTGTCGAACTTCGGCCTGTACGCCTCACCCGAGCGCAAGCTGCTCTTCGACGTCAACGACTTCGACGAGACCCTGCCCGGCCCGTGGGAAAGGGACGTCAAGCGGCTGGCCGCGAGTCTTGAGGTGGCGGCCAGGGGCAACGGTTTCGCCCGCAAGGACCGCCGGCGATCGTGCAGGCGGCGGCGGCCGGGTACCGAGACGTGATGCGGCGGCTCGCCGCCGCGAACAACCTGGCCGTCTGGTACACCGACGTTGACATCGAGGGATTCCGGCGGGAGTTCGCGGGGCGGCTGAGCGGCCGTCAGCGCAAGACGCTCGACAAGGCTTTCGCGAAGGCACGAGGCCACGACAGCAAGCAGGCCCTTGACAAGCTGTGCGCGGTCCAGGATGGGAAGCTGCGTATCGTGGCCGACCCGCCGCTGGTGGTGCCGCTCGCCGACCTGCTTCCCGAGCAGCTCGACCACATGGCGATGGAGACCGAGCTGCACGCTCTGACCGCGGAATACGCCCGGACCCTGCAGTCCGACCGGAGGGTGCTGCTGGAGGAGTTCGACGTCGTCGACATGGCCCGCAAGGTGGTGGGTGTCGGCAGCGTCGGGACGCGCTGCTGGATCGTGCTGCTGCTCGGCCGCGACCAATCGGACCCACTGTTCCTGCAGGTCAAAGAGGCGCAGCCGTCGGTCCTCAGCCCGTATCTCGGCGCCAGCAGGTATGCCAACCAGGGGGAGCGGGTCGTCGCGGGCCAGCGGCTTATGCAGTCGGCCAGCGACATCTTCCTCGGCTGGCTGCGGGTGCGGGGGCTGGATGGGCAGTACCGGGACTTCTACTTCCGCCAGTTGCGGGACTGGAAGTACTCGGTCCCGATCGAGGTGATGATCCCGCATGGCATGAGGGTCTACGCCCAACTGTGCGGGGGCACCCTGGCCCGGGCGCATGCCCGGTCCGGTGACCGCATCGCCATCGCCTCCTACCTCGGCGGATCCGACGTGTTCGACCGTGCGATCGCCGACTTCGCCGCCGCTTACGCCGACCAGAACGAGCGGGATTTCGAGGCGCTCACCGAGGCCGCGGCCTCGGGAAGGATCACCGCCGAGCGCGGCGTGTGACCCCGGCTGGCGGGGATCAAACGGCCGGAGTGACGGAACCGGTGTCGGCGGCCTGCTTGTCAGGAGCGCGGAACGAGGCCAGCTGCCGCAGTTCCGGCCAGCTGAGGGCGGCCTTGGGCGGGGGGACGCCGGGCCGGTTCCTCGGCACCCGGACGCGCAGCGCCTTGGGGCGGATCGTGCAGCGCACCGGCGTCGGCATCATGACCGTCTCACCGTCGATGCCGACGGGAATCTCGGGCGCGTCGGCGTCCACCACGACCTCGTCGGCCGTCAGCACGCTCAGACAGTGGCCGGCCGCGCCGCGCAGCAGCTCAACGGCCTGCAGCGCGCTGTTCACCGTCACCGCGACGAAGCCGAGTGTGCCGGCGTCGAGCCGCGCGCGGCGGCTGAGCCCGGCGATGTCGCCCCCCTCGTACGGGTTGTTGCTCACCAGCACGGCCTGCGGGCCCGTGACCGTGGTGCCGCCGGCGCGGGCGGACAGCTTGGCCCCCCGGTGGCCGCTGAGGATGTCGGGCAGCATCTGCAGGGTCGTGCCCGTCTTGTCGTCGCGGTAGGCCGGGCTCTCCACGATCTCGGCGTAGGCGCCGAACGAGGCGTTGTTCACGAACGTGCGCTCACTGATGATGCCAAGATCGATCCGCTGCTCCACGCCGTCGGTGAGGGCGTCCAGGCAGGTAGCCGGGTCGTCCCGGTCCAGCCCGAGGTCCATGGCGAAGTGGTTACGGGTGCCGGCGCTGATCACCAGGAACGGCAGATCATGCTCGGCCGCGATGCCGGCGACCAGCGCCTGCGTCCCGTCGCCGCCGGCCACACCGAGCAGGTCCGCGCCGGCCGCGACCGCCCGCCGGGCCAGGTCCGCGACATCCACCATGCCCGGGCCCTCCAGCAGCGCCACCTCGGCGCCGAGGGCCTCGGCCTTTTCCTTCAGCCCGAACTTCGCGACCTTCCCGCCCCCCGACCTCGGGTTCATGATCAGGAACGCGCGCTGGGGCGGCGGAACCTCGCGGAAGGGCATGCTCGTGTCACCGGCCGGCCGGGTCAGCGCCCGCCGGGCGGCCCCGGTCGCCAGCAGCAGGAGCGCGACCGACACCGCGGCGACCCAGATCAGGCCGTGCAGGGCGAACAGCACCAGCGTGGCGACCGGGGTGACGATCACCACGGCGATCGCGATCCACCTCACCAGCCCTCGGTGGGCCAGAAACAGGTACGCACTGAGCACTATCACGCCCACACTGATCGCACCGATGACCACCATGACTAGGCCGGCCAGTTCCGCGAAACCGATCAGGACCGCCGCAGAGGCGAGCACCAGCAGCATGGCCAACCGAGCGAGCCAGCGCGCATTCATGACTTGGCCTCCTGCCCGTTACCGGCGATTCACTCCAGGCTTTCCCAGCACGACGATTCGCTCATCATCTACCAGGGGTGAATCCCAGGCCAACAGGCCGGCGCACCAGGCCCGGCGCTGGACGACAAACAGCCAACCCAAGGCGGGTGATGCGCCGCCGTCCGCCAGCGCCACATACTGCGCAGGGGAGGCCTCCGCCCGCCCGCGCCCCAGGCAGGGCCTCACAACACCGCGATGGGGTTCACTGGCGACCCCGTCCCGGTCGGCAGCCGGAGCGGCGCGATGACGCACAGGAACGACCATCGCCCCGCCTCCTCGCACAGCGGCACGAGCTCCGCGAACTCGAGGTAGTCCAGCAGCATCATGCCGAGCGCGTTGATGGCCAGCACATGCACGGGGAAGTCGACGCCGTCGGCGACGCTAGGCGCTGTGTCGTTGTTCCCGTCGCTGCCGAGCACGGCGACCTGCCGCTGCGCCAGCAGCGGCAGCACGCCCGGGTGCAGCCCGGCCCGGGCGGCGGCGGCATCCCATGCGCCGCGCTCCTTCCGCCGCAGCCGGTGGCCCACCCGGACGAACACGATGTCACCCTGGCCGATCTGGACCTTCTGGTCCCGCTCGGCCGCGAGGAGATCGTCCACGGTCACGTGGTCGCCGGGCTCCAGCCAGGCCACGCCGCGAGATCGTGGCACGTCGATCAGGACACCACGGCCCACGATGCCGCCGGCCGCGATGGCGATGGACAGCTCGGTGGCCCCCTCCCCGGTGACGGCGTCGGCGGACACGCCGTTGTAGAGCGCGCCGTCGAAGCTGACATGGCACAGCGCGTCGATGTGACTGTCCGCGTTGCCGTGCACGTTCATGGATATCCGGTCGGCCGCGAAGGCAAGCCCTGCGTCGGTGGCACTGGGGGCCTGGACCATCCGGTGCCGCGCCGGATCGGGGTTGTCGGCGCTGACCTGGTTCTCTATCGGCGCCTCGAGTGACGCGGTGCGGCCGAGCCTGACCTCGCCGGAGGCGGCGCGCACCGCGGCCGGCGTGATGTAGTTCAGCGCTCCGCGCCGGTCATCGGGTCCCCATGGCACCTGCCCACGCAGCCGCTCATACAGCGAGCGGAACTCCGCCTCGGTCATCCGCTCCGGTGGGGACATGTCGGGGCCCGTGCCCGTGTCCTGAGTGCCGGTCATCCCATCAGCCTCCGGGTTCCGCACGCCGGCTGTCATCATCCGGCGCGGGTGGGCACGCTGGTGAGACAGGGCCTGCCCCTGCCCCGGCCAGCAGAGCCGAGAGCTACAGCAGCCCGACGAGGCCGTCGATGACCTCCCACAGCCCGATCACGGCCAGCACCATCGCCAGCAGGGTGCGCGCGTTTCGGCCCAGCCAGGCGTCCAGGGCCCGCAGCCGTGGCACCGTCCACCCCGGGGCCAGCAGGAACAGCAGCACAGGCAACTCGACCGTGATCAGCACCAGCGCAACGACGATCAGCACCCAGGCAGCCCTCGCGGCGGTGTCCAGCTTGGTGCTTCCGACCACCTCGAGCGCGGCCAGGTAGACCGGCGACGGCAGCACGTACAGTGCCACGCCCGCCACGAGCACCCCCGTCAGCCCGCCCTCCCTGGCGAGCCTGGTCACCCGGGACGGCTTGTTGTGCGGCCTGGGTGGCCAGAAGGCGACCACCAGCGCCGCCACCAGCAGCACCACGCCGATCGCCAGGCGCAGCCCGTAGCTCGCGCTGCGCTTGCTGTCCTGGTCAAGGCCGATGCCATGCAGGGCGAACACGACCACGAAACCGATCGGCAGGGTGCAGGCGACCGCAGCGGCCAGGAACACGGCCACCTTGGACCGGGCCCGCGCTGCCTGGGTGAGCAGCAGCAGCGCCGCGATGCCGAGCGGGTAGAGGCTGGCGGCCAGCGCCAGCGGGATGGCCTGAACCGGCATCGCGCCTCCTGCACGACCATACAGAACGGATTATCCCGCCCGGGCGGCATCCCGGCCGAGTGCCGTCACAGGTCGGGGCCCGCGGGGTGGCCGGGCGCACCCGGGTCGCTGTACGCGCCGGACGGCATCGGCATGTCGTCGATAGTGAACGTCCGCTCGCGGCGCAGGTCGCGGGTGAAGGCGAACCACCAGCCCAGAATCGCCCCGAGGCGGTTGCGGTAGCCGGTGAGGAACCCGATGTGGATGAACAGCCAGACCCACCAGCCGAGGAAGCCGCCGAAGTTCAGCCCGAAGGCGGAGACGACGGCGCGCCCTCGCGAGATGTAGGCGGCGGAGCCCAGATCGCGGTAGCGGAACGGCTTGTCGTAGGCCTCGCCCCGGGCCAGGTGGCGGACCCGGCGCGCGGCATAGAGCCCGGTCTGCATCGCGACCTCGGCGACCCCGGCCAGCTTGTCCAGGCACATCAGGTCCCCGGTCACCATGATCTCGGGATGGCCGGGGAGGGACAGATCCTTGCCGCACAGCAGGCGGCCCGCCCGGTCGGTCTCGGCGCCGGTGGCCTTGGCCACCGCCTCGGCCAGCGGCGGCGCCGCGACACCCGCGGTCCACAAGATGGTGCCCACCTCATGCCGGGTGACGTTCCCCTCCTTGTCTTTGACGTGGATGCTGCGCAGGTCGGCCTCGGTGACGATCGAGCCCATATGCAGCTCCACCCCCAGCTTGCCCAGGTCGCGGGCGGCCAGCGCGGACAGCTTCGGGCCGAACGAGGCGAGCGGCGCGGCCCCGCCGTCGAACAGCATCACCTTCGCGTCCCTGGGCTGGATGTGCCGGTACTCCTTAGCCAGGGTCTTGGTGGCGACCTCGCGGATTTGCCCGGCCAGCTCCACCCCGGTCGGTCCGGCCCCGACCAGGGCGAAGGTGAGCCAGCGGCGTCGCTCGGCCGGGTCGGTAGCTGACTCGGCCAGCTCGAACGCGCCGAATACCCGCCGCCGGATCCTCATGGCGTCCTCGATCGACTTCATCCCGGGCGCGAAGGCCGCGTACTCGTCATGCCCGAAGTAGGACTGCCGGACCCCGGCCGCCAGGATCAGGTAGTCGTAGCCGAACTCGATATCCTCGCCGAGCGGTCGGCGCGCCATGACCTTCTTTGCGGCCGCGTCGATGCCGGTCACCTCGGCCAGCTGGAACTCGACGTTGCTGTGCTTCGCCAGCAGTGCCCGCAGGGGTGAGGCGATCTTCCCCTCCGACAGGATGCCGGTCGCGCACTGGTAGAGCAGCGGCTGGAACAGATGATGCTCGGCCCGGTCGATGAGAGTCACCTGGACCGGCGCCCGCCCCAGCGCCCGGGCCGCGAACAAGCCGGCGAACCCGCCGCCGACGATCACTACCCGTTGGGAGCCGGATGTTGCGGCCATGGCTCGCCCCGATCTCTTCGTTCTGTATGGTCTTCGGGTTGGTCAGCCCGCCGGGGGCGCGGGGTCGTGCCAGGTGTCGCGGTCGGGCAGCAGCCGGTCGGCCTCCCTGGGGCCCCAGCTGCCCTTGGCGTAGGGGTGGACCGGCACGGCGTCGCCCAGCACCGGGTCCACGATCTTCCAGGCGGCCTCGACCGTGTCCTGCCGGGCAAACTGCCAGCGTTCGCCGTCCAGCGCGGCGCCGATCAGCCGGTCGTAGGGGCGCTGGTCGCTCCCGGGCTCCTGGGCGAAGGTGAGTTCTTCGGTCTGCGGCTCCCAGCCGGCGCCCGGCTTCTTGCCCGCGAGCGTGAAGGTGACCGCGGTCTCGGGCCAGACCCGGAACCGGAGCTCGTTGTGGTGCGGCAGTGGCGCGAGGCCGAAGATGTCGCGGGGCGGGTGGCGGAACCGGACGGTGACCTCGGTGGCGGTGACCGCCATGGTCTTGCCAGCCCGGATCACGACCGGCACCCCGGCCCACCGCCACGAGTCGGACTCCAGCCTGATGGCCACGTATGTCTCGACAGTGGAGTCCCGCCCGACGCCCTTGACGTCGTGGTAGCCCTCGTACTGGCCGCGCACCGTGCGTTCGGGGGTGAGCGGGGTCAGCGATTCCACCAGCCGCGCCTTGGAGTCGCGCCAGTTGGAAAGGCCCTGCCCTTCGGGCGGGTCGGCCATCACCGTGGCCAGCACCTGCAGCATGTGGTTCTGGACCACATCGCGGATGGCGCCGGTCCGGTCGTAGAACGAGCCCCGGTCGGACACGTCGAACGCCTCCGCCATGGTGATCTGGATGGACTCCACGTAGGTGCGGTTCAACAGCGGCTCGATCACCGCGTTGGCGAACCGGCCGAACAGCACGTTCTCCACCGGCTCGAACGCCAGCCAGTCGTCGACCCGGAAGATGGCGTCCTCCGGGAAGTACTGGTGCAGGGTGTCGTTGAGCTTCCGCGAACTGGCCAGGTCCTCGCCGAACGGCTTCTCCACCATCACCCGGGCGCTGCCGGTCCGGCCCGCGGTGGCGATGCCCTGGGCGATCCGCCCGAACAAAAACGTCGGCACCTCGAAGTAGAACAGCAGCTCCTTTCCCGGGCCCGCCGCCTCCGACATCGCCTGGTAGGTGGCGTCGTCGCCGAGGTCGCCGTCGACGTAGCGCAGCAGGCTGAGCATCTTCGCGGCCGCCGGGCTGCCCGGGTCCATCTTGTTGAGCTTCAGCGACGCGGCGGCGTAGTCACGGAACTGCTCCAGACCCCAGCCGCT
>DASYQM010000291.1:0-3779 GCA_036005525.1 Streptosporangiaceae bacterium | reverse complement strand
CTCTAGTTATGCCGCCCCCTGCAAACCGATCCCCTTGCACCCCAGGCAAAGCAGCGGCCAGGTCGGCATAACTCGAAGGTCGGCATGATCGGCGTAATGCCGACGTCGGCATTACGCCGAGTATGAGCGGCCGGTGGTCGGGAGGATGTAACAGCGCGGCTGAGCACAGATCATCCATTCCGGCTCTTGGCTGTATCGCATGATCGGCGGATTATGAGTCCGACCCGCCAGCAGTGCTCGTCAAGTTGGCTGACCTGGGCGGATATGCATGGGAGCGATCATGCTCCGGACGGGTTCGAATCCCATTGGGGGCACAAGCGATTGAGCCGGACTAGGGCCGCGCCGGTATGGTCACCGTCACTTGGTGGTGGTCGTTGCCGCGCAGGACGGACAGCCGGAGTTGCCCGCCCGGGCCCATCTGATTTATGGCCTGTGCCAGCACGGCCTCGCTACGGGACTCAGCGCCGTCCACCGCGACGATGAGGTCGCCGCGGGCGAGCCCGGCTGACGCGGCGGGCGTTCCCTCGATGGTCTCGGCGACGAGCAGGCCGGGTGTGTCGGACAGGCCGACGGCGGTGCGCCGGGACCGGGCGAGGTGTGCTGGCTCCAGCCGCATGCCCAGCGGCAGGCCGGCCTGGGCCGTCCCGGATTCGAAGGAAACGAGGAGCTTGCTGAGCAGCCAGGCCAGCGTGGCCCGCTCGTCGTGGGTGAGGCTTGACAGCAGCCGGTCCTCGTTGGCCAGGTGAAGCGGGGCGATCTTGTCGAACAGCCGCAGTCCCTCGGCGGTGAGCCGGACCCGCTGCCCGCGCTTATCGTCCGGGTCGGGCTCACGGGTGATGACGCCGCGCTTGGCGAGCCGGTCGACCCGCAGGCTGATGGTGCCCGACGTCAGTGCGAGCTGCGTCATCAGGCGCGCCTGCGGCAGCTCGTACGGTGAGCCGACGCGGCGCAGCGTGACGATCACCCGGAAGTCGGCCGCGGTCAAGCCGAAGTCGCGGAACACCTGCAGCAGGGCGGAGTCGATGTGTTCCCGCACCCGCCCCAGCCGGTTGATGACGCCGACCGGCGAAAAGTCCAGGTCCGGGCGCTCACGCACCCAGTCGGCCAGGAGCCGGCCGATGGAATCCTGCCCGGGGTCCCGCGCTGGAAGGCCGGGGCGGGCACCGCGGCCCGATGTACCCATGCAGGCAGTGTAGGCCCGATAATCGACTTGCATAAATGCTTGAATTCAAGCATTCTCGATCAAGGCATTGCGGTCGTCCGTTGGCAGGTTGGCAGAGCAGGTTGGCGAAGGAGGTGCGCAGTGGACGGTGCCCGGGCGGCAGGTGAGGGTTTCCTGGCGTCGTTCGGCCAGCGTGACCGGACGAGATTCGATGAGTTCTACTCGGCGGGCGCGACGCTGTACACGCCGCTGACCGGCCCGGTGCGGGGGCGGGATGCCATCTGGGAGTACTTCAGCGAGTTGCACCGCGCCTTCCCTGCGCTGCGGGTCACGCTGCATGACGAGTTCGGCTCGGCTGACGGTGGCCGGAGCTGTATCCGGGTCCACCTGGGCTGGCAGAACTCCGGCCCGTTCCGCGGCCATGCGCCCACCGGACGGTCCGGGGATATGCCCGAGACCCATTCGTTCCTGTTCACCGGCGGTCAGGTGGCTGAGCAGGTCTCCGGGGTCTCCGGCTTCCAGATTCCCGGGCTCTTCCTGGCGGACTGGCGGATGACCTTCCCACGTGAGGCCGACGACCCGGCCCGGGAGATCTGTTCCGCCGCCCCGGGAGACACCCCGGCTGCTGATCCGGCCGCCTCGCCAGCGCGGCGGTTCACCGACGCGTTCGGCCGCCGGGACATCGGCGCCCTGAACGAGATCTACGCCGCCGATGTCGCGCTGTACACCCCGCTGGCCTGGCCGGCTCGCGGGCGCGTGGCAGTAACCGCCTTCGCGATGGAGTTCCACACCGCCAATCCAGGGCTGCGGGTCGCCCTGCACGACGAGTTCTATCCGGCGGACGGGACGCGGGCGTGCTGGCGGGTCCGGCTGCATTACCACAACACCGCGCCGTTCTACGGGAACCCACCGACCGGTGAGACCGGGGTGATGACCGAGACTCATGTCGTGCGTCTTGCCGGCGGGCAGATCATTGAGCATGTCGTCGGCGACAACACCTTCCACATGCCTCACCAGGAACTGGTGGTCTGGCGGATGCCGTACGCCGAGTCCACGCCGGACCCGGCCGAGGCGATCGCGTCGGTCGAGGCCCCGGCGCGGCCAGCGCCATAGTGGTCACCGCCACAGTGAAGACCCAGGAGGTAGCCAGAGTGAAGATCGGGATCATCGGTGCCGGCCGCATCGGCGGCGGGGTGGCTAGGCAACTCGCGCGGGCCGGGCACAAGGTAATGCTGTCGTTCAGCCGCAACCCTGCGGCGCTGGACGGGCTCGCCGCCCAGATCGGGCCGTCCGCCAGCAGGGGCAGCCCGGCCGATGCCGTGGCTTTTGGCGAGGTCGTCGTGATCTCGGTGCCGTGGAACGTGCTGCCGCAGGCGCTGGAGCAGGCCGGGTCGCTGGACGGCAAGATCGTGATCGATACCACCAACCAGTTCGGCGGGCCG
This sequence comes from Streptosporangiaceae bacterium, assembly GCA_036005525.1. Taxonomy (GTDB): domain Bacteria; phylum Actinomycetota; class Actinomycetes; order Streptosporangiales; family Streptosporangiaceae; genus UBA9676. The sequence continues at coordinate 1,175 of DASYQM010000291.1, read as the reverse complement.
CCGCTGCCGGCCGAGGGCCAGACCGCCGCGCAATTCAACGCCGGGCGCATGCCCGGGGCGCGCTATACCAAGTCGTTCAACACCCTGACCTCTGCTTTCCAGGCCGAGGCGGCGGGACGGCACGGCGAGGAGCGGGTCGTGCAGTGGCTGTGCGGCGACGATCCCGGGGCCAAGGAGGTCGTCGCCGGCCTGATCGAGGACGCCGGGTTTACGCCCGTCGACCTCGGCGGCACCGCCGGGTGCGCGGTGATGGAAGCTCCCCGCCGCCCCGGTGCCGTCTATGGCGAGGAATACCGGCTGGCCGACGCGAAGGCGGTCGTGGATGCGGTTCGCGCGGGCCGCCCGATTCCCGCCACGCCGCACTACTCATAGCCCGGCTACTCCCAGCCCGGCTACCGGGCGTGCTCGAGCTGGTCCACGGGGCGAACAGCCCACAGCCGACCTGCTCGTCGCGGCGCAGCAGCCAGTTGGAGACGGCCAGCACGTCACACCCGGCGTAGCCGCGCGCAGCGGCCAGCAGCATCGACGCTCCGTAGAAGATCAGCGCCGGGTCGCTGGTGAACCCGATCGCGGGCGCGCACCACGCGGTGGTGTACAAGGCCGCACCTGGCCGTAATGCCGGTCAGCCGTTGACGATCTGGCAGCCGTCGCCACTGTCGCTAGCGCGACCGCACGAGCGGACTGCCAAGCCCAAGGCGAAGCGCGGGCCACCCGACGCGGCGAAGCGCAGCCGCCTTGGCATGAACAAAGGGCGAATCCGGCACTGCCTATAACGTTGCACCCTACTGAGTCACAAGCACTGCTTACCCGAACTCCCACAACGGTGCGCATAACAACCATTTCGGTGCGACCTGCGGAGCGCACGGCCCGCTTGGCAGCGGCGTGCCTAACGGCGGGTCGGCGCGCGTTCTACTCGAACTTCTCGCGGACGGTCTCGGTCTGCCGTGAACTGTAGGGGTGCACGCTTCAGCTGCGTGCGCGGTTCCGTTCAGGTACGTCCGCGACGTCCTTGACCAGGTACAACGTGAGTCATCTCAGCGCGCCACCACACCGATTTGTCCGGAATAAGGCATATGGCCAGGACTCAAACTGAGACAGAAAATGAGACACACGCTGTGCGATGTAGCGCAGCGCGCGAACATGATCTAAGCGCGTCGTCGCAGGTCAGGGGCAGC
>DASYQM010000290.1:0-6626 GCA_036005525.1 Streptosporangiaceae bacterium | reverse complement strand
CCGAGGGGCCCGACGGCCGCCCCGTCCTGGCGACCGGCGAGCGCGGGCTGGCGGCGCTGGCCGGATGCGACGTGGTGGTGAAGACGCCTGGCATCAGCCGCTACCGCCCCGAGGTGACTGAGCTGGCCCGGCGCGGGGTGGCCGTGGCCGGCGGCCTGGGCCTGTGGCTGGCCGAGGCCGACCGCGACCGTGTGGTGTGTGTCACCGGCACCAAAGGCAAGAGCAGCACAACGGCCGTCGCGGGGCATCTGCTGACCCGGTGGGGCTACCGCTGCCTGGCGGGCGGCAACATCGGCCGACCGCCCTGGGATCCCGCTGCCGGGGCCCAGGACTACGACTACTGGGTGATCGAGACGTCGAGCTATCAGGCGACGGACCTGCCCTGCTCGCCGCCGGTGGTCGCGGTGACCTCACTGCACCCCGACCACCTGGACTGGCACGGCGACGTGGAGACCTACTACCGGGACAAGCTGTCGGCCTGCTCCCAGCCGGGCGCGGAGCTGACCGTGGCGAACGGGGACAGCGGCCCGCTGCGGGAGCGGGCAGTCCTGCTCGGGCCACGGGTGGAATGGGTCCGGGCCGGGGACGAGCCCCGAGCCGACTGGATGGCCCCGCTCGGCCTGCTTGGCACGCACAACCGGCGCAATGCCCTGATCGCCCGCGCCTGCCTGCGCGCCCTGAAGGTGCCACAGGCGTACGACGAGACGGCGCTGGCGGCAGCCGCTGTGGGCTTCACCCCGCTGGCCAGTCGGCTGCAGGTCATCGGCGAGGTCGGTGGGGTCACATTCGTGGACGACAGCCTGTCCACCAACGTGCTGCCGGCCTTGGCGGCCATGGACGCCTTCCCCGGCCGCCGCGTCGCCCTCATCGCCGGCGGGCACGACCGGGGCATCGACTACGCCCCGCTCGCGGCCGGGCTCGCCGCCCGCGACGCCCCCACTCTGGTCCTGGCGGTACCCGACAGCGGCCCCCGGATCCAGGCCGCGATCGAGGCGGAAAGCCCCGGCAAGGTGGAGGTCGCCGCCTGCGCCGACCTGGCGGCGGCGGTCGAGCGCGGATACCGCTGGGCGCTGCCGGACGGGGTGGTGCTGCTGTCGCCGGCCGCGCCGAGCTTCGGCCGTTTCCGCGACTACCGGGACCGGGCCGAGGCGTTCGCCCGCGCCATGCGTACCTGCGCCCCGCCCTAACCAGCTGCGCGCCCCCCATAACCAGCCGCGCGCCCTAACCAGCCGTGTGCGTCCGCCTAACCAGCCCCGCATGCGCCCCCATCATGGAGTAGTGATAAATGTGAGCCCGACTGGGGCGGGCACGCTGCCCGCCGCGCTGTTGCGCGAATTCGCGGCTGTGGTTGGTGAGGCACATGTGCTCGCCGGAGACGCCGCCGCCGGCTATGCCGTGGACTGGACCGGCGGTTTCACCGGCCAGACCCCGGCCGTGCTGCGCCCGCGCGACACCGCCGAGGTGGCGGCACTGCTCGCGCTGTGCGCGGACGCTGGGGTGGCGGTCGTCCCGCAGGGCGGGAACACCGGCCTGGTCGGCGGCGGCGTCCCGCAGCATGGCGAGGTGGTGCTCAGCATGGCCCGGCTGGACCGGCTTGGCCCGGTCGACGCCGACGCCCGGCAGGTCAGCGCGGGGGCCGGGGTGAGCCTGCAGCAAGTCTCCGACGCTCATCCCGCCCTGGATCTGGGCGTCTTCATCGCCAGCCGGCACAGCGCGACCGTGGGCGGGGCGGTCGCCACCAACGCGGGCGGGCTGCGAGTGCTGCGCTACGGCCCGATGCGGGCCCAGCTGCGCGGCATCGAGGCCGTACTCTCCGATGGCACCGTGCTCTCGCACATGTCCGGGCTGGTCAAGGACAACACCGGCTATGACTACCCGTCCCTGCTGGCCGGTTCCGAGGGCACACTCGCGGTGATCACTGCGACCCGGCTCCAGCTGGTGGCGCGGATGGTGGACCCGGTGACGGTGATCATCGGGGCGGATGGCCCCGGTGAGGTGCACGCGCTGGCACAGCGCGCGGTGCGGGAGGTCGGTGGCCTCGTTTCTGCCGAGTTCTTCACCCAGGAGGGGCTCGGCCTGCTTGCCACCCATGCCGACCTGATCCCGCCGCTGCGCCCGCCCGCGCCGTCATACCTGTTGCTAGAGGCGGCAGGGCCCGGCGCGGCCGAGGAGCTTGCCGCGGTCGCGGCAGACCGGCCAGCAGCGGTCGGCACCAGCACGGCCGAGCGGGCCCGGCTCTGGGCGTGCCGGGAACGCCACCCCGAGGCGGCCGGATTCGTCGGGGTCCCGCTGAAACTGGACGTCTCCGTGCCGGCCTCACAGTGGGTGCGGCTGGCGTCGGGGGTTGCCGCCGCCACGGCAGCGGCCGACCCCGGCGCGCGGGTGATCATCTACGGCCACGTCGCGGACGGCAACCTGCACGTGAACGTGGTGCCAGCGGCGGCCGCGGACGGCCGCCACCAGGACGCGGTCTTCTCGTTCGTGGCCTCCCTCGGCGGGTCGATCTCCGCCGAGCACGGCATCGGCGCGCTCAAGGCGCGCTGGCTCCCGCTGGTGCGGTCGGCCGCCGAACTGGACTTGTTCGCGCGAATCCGGTCGGCGCTGGACCCGGCCGGCGTCCTCAACCCCTACGTCCTGCCCCGCTGATCGCCGCCTTCCGTGCCTGTCCACACTCCCCTGGTGGCTATAGTTGACTGCTCAATCACACCGGTAACGGGGAGGGCGCCGTGGCCGGGAACGGGGAAGGCGCCGTGGCCGGGAACGGGGAGGGCGCCGCAGTCGGCTACGGGCGCGACCCGCGCCTCGGCGGCTCCCCCGCACCGGGCGACCTGGGCCTCGCACCGACGCCGGACACGGGCGAGCGGCTGAGCCCGGTAACCCGGTGGGACGAAGCCACGCGGCCAACCAGGCCGGAGCCCCCGGCCGACGCCGCCTATACCGATCGCGGGCGCGCCATCGGCGCCCACCTCATCGAGATCCATGATCATCTGCGTGCGGAACTGTCCCGCATCCGCGATCTCATCCGCCAGGTCCGCGAGGGCGCGGCCGACGCCGGCGGCGCACGGTCCGCGATCAGCGAGATGACCATCCGGCACAACGACTGGGCCCTCGGCGCGTACTGCGCCTCCTACTGCCGGTTCGTGACCGGGCACCACATGCTCGAAGACGAAGCGGTCTTCCCGCACCTGCGCGCACGCGAAACGGGCCTCGGCCCGGTGATCGACCGGCTGGCCGACGAGCACAAGATCATCCATCAGGTGCTGAACGACGTCGACCAGGCACTGGCCGACCATCTGCGCAACCCTGCGGAGTTCGCCGGGCTCCAGCAGGCGGTGGACATTCTCACCGACACCCTGCTCTCCCACCTCGCCTACGAGGAGGCTCAGCTGGTGGAGCCGCTCGCACGGCACGGCTTCTACAGCGGCCAGCTCTGACGTGCCAGGACGCCGTGGCGACGGCGGCTGACGGCAGGCGAGGGGCCGGGCCGGGGCCCCGGCCGCCAGCCCCGGTAGCGTGCTGGCTATGGATCTCGGCCTGCGCGGCGCGCGTGCGCTCATCACCGGCGGCAGCCGTGGCATCGGCTTCGCCATCGCCGACGCGCTGGCCGCGGAGGGAGCGGCGCTCGGGCTCATCGCCCGTGGCGCGGACGGCCTGGCCTCGGCTGCCGCGCGGCTGGCCAGGCACGGGGTGCCCGTCACCACTGCGGCTGCAGATGTGACCGACACACCGGCACTGGGCCGCGCCGTCGAGGACGTCGCGGCCGCGCTCGGCGGTCTGGATCACCTGGTCGCCAACGCCGGTGGCACCATCGGCGGGAACCTGACCAGCTCAGGCCCCGGCGACTTCACGGCCACGTTCGCGCTGAACGCGGGGCACGCCGCCGAGCTCATTCGCGCCGGGCTGCCGCACCTGCGTTCCGCCGGGGGAGGCGCGGTGGTCATCATCTCGTCGATCACCGGCATGCGCCCGGCGCCGCGGACCACCTACGCGGTGGCCAAGGCCGCGGAGATCCAGCTGGCCGCGACCGCTGCCGCCGAACTCGCGGCGGACAACATCCGCGTGAACGCGGTGAGCCCGGGCTCGATCTTTTTCCCGGGCGGTTCATGGGACCGGTTCTCACGGGAGAACCCGGCGGACTTCGCGGCCTTCCTTGGCACCCAGTTCCCGCTCGGGCGGCTCGGGCGCCTCCAGGAGGTCGCCGACGTCGTCGTCTTCCTGCTGTCCCGGCGGGCATCGTGGGTCACCGGGGCCAACATCGTCGTGGACGGCGGGCAGGGCTACCCGAGTGCGCGCAAGTTCGGCCCGCCGCGGGGCCAGGAGGGCTTTCGGGGCTCCGACCGACCAGAAGACGGAGGGGCCGCAAGTCCAGAGCCGGCCACGATAGGGGAGCCGACCGGGACCCAAGAGCCGGCGGCGAGCCCGGAGCCGGCCGCGAGCCCGGAGCCGGGCGCAAGCCCGGAGCCGATCACAAGCGCGGAGCCAAACACAAGCGCGGAGCCAAACACAAGCCGGGGACTGGCCGCGGACCTACCGGGAGCCACTCGCGATATAACTTGACATCGGTGTACCGATCGCGATACATCGTATTTTGACACGACGCGACCGATCCAGCCATTTATCGGCTCACCCGCGGGGAGGATCGAGTGACTGCCGACAACACCAGTACACCCACGCCACCACGTCCGGGCGGGGCGAGCCGGATCGCGGCACTGCCGTGCGGCCGGCGGACCAAGTACGTCGTGCTCATCTTCTGGGTAATCGTGATCGTTCTTACCTGGTCGCTGGCGGGCAAGCTGATGGGCGCCGAGAAGAACGACGCCTCCGCCTACCTCCCCGCGAGCGCGGAGTCCACCCAGGAGCTCAACCTCCAGTCCAAGTTCGTCGTCAAGAACCTCAACCCCGCGGTTGTCGTCTATACGCGGCCGTCCGGGATCACTCCGGCTGACCTGCGCAAGGCCGCCGCCGACGCCCGGCGCTTCGCTGCCCTCCCAGCCGTCGACGGCAGGGTGACCGGCCCGATCCCATCCGCCGATCACCAGGCCATTCAGACGATCGTCGGATCCAGCCTGGGCTTCAACTCCGACATCGAGGGGTTCATCAAGAACCTGAAAGCCACGGCAGCGCGCGACGATCCCGGGCTCACCGTGCACATCGCCGGCCCGCCGCCAGCGCCGCGGACCAGGTGAAGATCTTCAAGGGCATCGACACCACGCTGCTCTACGCGACCCTAGCGGTGATCATCGTCCTGCTGCTGCTGACCTACCGCAGCCCGATTCTCTGGCTGCTGCCGATCATCTCGGCATGGGTGTCGCTCACGGTCGCCCAAGCGGTCATCTACCTGCTGACCCAGCACGGCCTGGTGGTGAACGGGCAGAGCGGCGGCATCCTGGTGGTGCTGGTGCTGGGCGCGAGCACGGACTATGCGCTGCTGCTCGTCGCGCGGTACCGGGAGGAATTGCGCAGGCACGAGGACCGGCACGAGGCCATGGCGATCGCGCTGCGGCGGGCCGGTCCGGCCATCATCGCCAGTGCGGGCACGGTGATCGCCGGCATGCTGTGCCTGATGATCGCCGAGTCCGCGGACATCTCCGGCCTCGGTCCTGTGGCGGCGATCGGCATCGCGGTCGGGTTGCTGGCCATGATCACCTTGCTGCCCGCCCTGCTGGTGATCGTCGGCCGGTGGGTCTTCTGGCCGGTGCGGCCCCGGTACGGCTCGGCCGAGCCCACCACGCGTGGGTTCTGGGCGGGGGTCGGCCGCCGTCTGGCGATCCGGCCCCGTGCCGTGTGGGTGACCACCGCCGTGCTCCTCGCGTGTGCCTGGCTCGGCCTGATCGGTTTCAAGATCGGCTCCCTGACCACTGCCCAGTCGTTCCGTGGCACTCCCGCCTCGGTCGCTGCCGAGCAGGTGGTGGCGCAGCACTTCCCCGGTGGAGCCGGTGAGCCGGTCGCCGTCATCGGCAACGCCGCCGCCGCGCCCCAGCTGCGCGCCGCGCGCGCACCAACGGCATCGCCGCCGTGTCCCGGCCCGCCGTCAAGGATGGCCTGGTCTTCCTGCAAGGAACCCTGGCCAGCAAGCCCGACAGCGCGGCCGCAGCCGCCGCGGTGGACCGGGTCCGGGCAGCCGTTCACGCCATCCCAGGTGCGAATGCCAAGGTCGGCGGCGGTACCGCCATCAACTCCGATGTGGAGCGCTACGCCACCAACGACCGAAACCTGATCATCCCGCTGGTGCTGGTGGTGGTGATGATCATCCTCGGGTTGCTGCTACGCTCGGTGGTCGCCGCGATCCTGCTCATCGGGACCGTGGTGCTGTCGTTCGGCGCCGCGCTCGGGCTGTCGGCACTGGTGTTCCGGCACGTGTTCGGTTTCGCGGGCGCCGATACGGCGATGCCGCTGTTCGTGTTCGTGTTCCTGGTCGCCCTGGGCATCGACTACAACATCTTCCTGGTCACCCGGGTGCGGGAAGAGGCACAACGGCACGGCACCCGGCGCGGCGCGCTGAACGGCCTGGCCGCCACCGGCGGTGTGATCACCTCGGCGGGTCTGGTGCTGGCCGGGACCTTCGCGGCGCTGGGCTCGCTACCGCTGGTGTTCGCGGCTCAGCTCGGGTTCACGGTGGCGTTCGG
>DASYQM010000289.1:0-47472 GCA_036005525.1 Streptosporangiaceae bacterium | reverse complement strand
ACCACGCACCCCCGGGCACCTCACGCCACTACTCCCCGGCATACCTCCCACCCGCTCCAGAGTCAACAAACCACCGTTAAGTGGGCCCAATGCGGCGGCAGAGCAGACTGGAGCTCTGCCGGGCGCGCTCGAGGACGGCCGGGCCTGCGACGGCGTGGCGCCCGGGAATGCGGCTGGCCTGGCACGTGCTGTAGGGGTCGTGGCAGCCGGAGTGGTGGTGCTTGGCGCCGTCCTCGTTCTCGGGACCGTCGTCGGATTCGCCTGGCGCCGTCGTGATGGCCGGATGCGGGAGTCACCGGTGTGGCGGCTGACCGAGGCTGACCTGGGTCAGCCGCTCGGCACCCGGGCTACTTTGCTGCAGTTCTCCTCTGCCTTCTGCGCTCCGTGTCGCGCTACGAGGCAACTGCTTGCCGATGTGGCCGGCCGCGGCGATGGCATAGTGCACGTCGAGATCGACGTGGCCGCGCGCACGGACCTGGCCCGGCAGCTCGATGTCCGGCGGACCCCGACCGTGTTCGTGCTCAGGCCGGGCGGGCAGATCGCATGCCGGGCCAGCGGGCTGCCGCGCCGCGCCGAGGTCGCCGCCGCCGTCGCCCTGGCCGCAGCGGAGGGAGCGCCGTGATCTGTCAGCCCAGGCATGAGCCATCCGGCTGGTACCTGCTAGCGTGGGCCAGCCAAGAGCTACCGGATGGACGGAAAGTGACTTCTGGCGTGGGCACACATAGCATCAGGCCTATGCCCATCGCCGCTGCCGCTGGCAGGCCGCCTGCCTGGGGGACGCTAGCCTGGCGTGCGCCAGCGCCGCTGACCAGGCGGCGCACCGTTGATTACTGCCGCGTGGCGACGACGCTGTGTCCCGGGCCGCCGCGCCGGCGCCAGACCGCCTGATCGCCGGTCACCCCGGCCGGGCCGGCGCAGGCCAGGGAGGCGGCCTGGTGAGGTCCCGGTAAAGCCAGATCCTGCCGGGCGGAGGCCGCGAGTGCTCCCTGAGGCCGGCGGATGGCCGGACGCGGACAAGTTACCCCAGACCGGAAGTGCAGGAAGAGGTGGCTGCGGGCATGAGGATCGATCCACGGGGGCAGCGCTTCAGTGCTGCGCTGTCCGCCGTCGTCCTCGCGGCGGTCCTCGTCACGGGCAGCGCGTGGCTGCTGGCGGCGCAGGCGGTCGTGTTCGGGGTGGGCACTGTGCTTGGCCTGTCGTACGCGCCGTACGGCTTGATCTACCGCTGGCTGGTCAGGCCGCGGCTGGGCCCGCCACGGGAAATGGAGGACGCGGCCGCACCGCGCTTCTCCCAGGGCGTCGGCCTGGTCGTCAGCATCATCGGGGTGATCGGGTATGCGACCGGTCTCACCCCGCTCGGCATGGCCGCTGCCGCGGCAGCGTTCGCCGCCGCGTTCCTCAACGCGGCCTTCGGCTTGTGCCTGGGCTGCGAGATGTATGTGATTATTCGCCGAATCTGGCCGCGCCAGCAGAGGGCAGCGACGCCAGAGCCTGACAAGGAGGTAGCCGCATGAGCCGCTCTGACGTCCTGGTGGACGCCGACTGGGTGGAAAACCACCTCGACGACCCGGACGTAGTCCTGGTCGAAGTGGACGAGGACACCACCGCCTACGACAAGGGGCACATCCGCAACGCCATCAAGCTGGACTGGAAGCAGGACCTGCAGGACCCGGTCCGCCGCGACTTCGTCGACCGGCACGGCTTCGAGCAGCTGCTGTCGGAGCGCGGAATCAGCAACGACGACACGGTCGTCCTCTACGGCGGCAACAACAACTGGTTCGCCGCCTACGCCTACTGGTACTTCCGGCTGTACGGGCACCGCAACGTCAAGCTCCTCGACGGCGGCCGCAAGTGGTGGGAGCTGGAATCCCGCGAGATGGTCACCGCGGTTCCGCAGCGGCCGACTACGTCCTACCAGGCCTCGGAGCAGGACTCGTCGCTGCGGGCGATGCGCGACGAGGTCGTTGATTCGATCGGGAAGCGGAACCTGGTCGACGTCAGGTCACCGGACGAGTTCACCGGCAAGCTGCTGGCCCCCGCGCACCTGCCGCAGGAACAGGCACAGCGCGCCGGGCACATCCCGACGGCGAAGAACGTCCCGTGGTCCAAGGCCGCCAACGACGACGGCACCTTCAAGTCGGACGACGAACTGCGGACGCTGTACGAGGGCGACGCGGGCCTGGACTTCGGTAAGGACACCATCGCCTACTGCCGGATCGGCGAGCGCAGCGCCCACACTTGGTTCGTGCTGCATGAGCTGCTCGGGCAGCCGCACGTGAAGAACTACGACGGGTCCTGGACCGAGTACGGGTCGCTCGTCGGGGTACCCATCGAGCTCGGCGAGGCGCGGTGAACGCGGCGCAGCCCCCCGGAGAGGCAGGGCAGGCAGCCGGGTCAGCCCAGCAGGCGGCCGGGGCTCAGCAGGGTTGCGGAGCACCCGCCGGGGGTGTTGCCGTGACCGCCGGCGCATCGGGCGAGGCCATCATCGAGGGCCATGTGACGCGGGACGGGACACCCCCGACAGCCGGCTATGCCCGGCTGCTCAACGACGGCGGCGACTTCGTCGCCGAGGTTCCGCTCGGCGAGGACGGCGGGTTCCGCTTTTTCGCCGCCCCCGGGACCTGGACCGTGCGTGTGCTCGCGCCGGGCGGGGTGACCACGGACGAGACGGTGACCGCCGACTACGGCCAGCGCACGGCCCTGGAGGTCAGTATCTGAGGCGGCGTTTCCCTCCCACCGCTGAGGAGATCACGAGGCTCGTTCTCCAGCTTGTTCATCTGTTCGCAAGCTTCCGCGTCACCCGCTGTCGATGCCGGGGATCAGCGCCCACGGCGATCGCTCCGGGCTGGTCCTGGCAGGTCGTGCCCGTGCGCTACAGGTCGAGTTCGCGCCACCGCCGTCCTCGGTTGCCGGAGTCTGCTCGGCGCCGGTGAGACGGTGGCGACGGTCGCCGCCGGTTTCGAGGAGCCGGCCGCCCGGTCGCCATCACCACGGCCATGCTCCGGCGTGACTTGTTCCGTATCGTCATCGACGCCACCGCCGGGACAGCCAGGCTCACCGATGGCCTGACCTCCGTCTGGACACACGAGGTGCAGGGCTGGGAACCTTGACCCGATGCCTGCTGCCGTTCCCATCTACCCGCGGCGCGCACCGCGGCGAGCGCGCTACCTGATCCCGCTTGATACGCCGCGCCGTCGCGAGGCCTTGGCTGTACTTACCCTGCTGGCAGTGCTCACCGGTTTACTGTTCGCACAGGTCACATTCGGTTTGGCGGTCGCGTTCTATGCCATCGGGAAGATCACTCGGTGGCGCCCGGTGTGGCTGGCGGTGCCGGCGGCCTGCGGGGTGGTCTGGGTACTCGCCATCGGCCCGGCCGCGGCCCTGGCCGGGTTCCTCGCCGCACCCCGCGCGGTCGTGGCAGTGATCGGTGGTGTTGTCACCGACCCCGCGCGGCTCGCCCACCTGGATACGGTGTCTACCGGCTCCGTGCGGTGGTTTCCCGGCCAGTTCCCCATCTCCCTCATCCTGGCCGCGGGCATTGCGGCCCTGGCCTGGTGGCTCGACTGGCTGCACACCGACGAATGGCGTCTTCCAGCCCCCCGCCCGGGACTGGTCGGCGTATGCCGCCGGCGGTTGACCATGGCATTCGTTAAGTCTGGAGGTGTGCTTACCCGTACCGGGGCTTGCCTGGGAGTGGACCAGGACACCGGTCAGCCGGCCGCGGTGTCCTGGCGGGAGGCGGAGCGGGGCGTCCTGGTCACCGGCTCCGGGCGGCCGGCCGTGTCGGCATCGGGATTCCAGCTGGTGCACGCCGCGATTCGCCTCCGCAAGCCGGTGATCGTGGTGGACCTGGCGGCCGACGCCGAGCTGCCGGTCTCGCTCGCGGCCGTGTGCGCGGCCACCGGGGCGCCGCTGCAGGTGTTCGGGGCGGCCGGGACCGGGTACTACGAGCCGTTGCGCGGCCGCGACCCCGCGCACCAGGCAGCGCTTGTCATGGGCATGATCGACTGGGCCCAGGCACGTGACTCCGTCCGGCTGGGCTGCCAGGCCTGCCTGACCGACGTGTTCGCGGTGGCCGACGCGGCTTCTGATAACCCGGCGGTGGCGATGCTCGACGAGGTCGTGGACCTGCTGCGCCCCGGGGCGCTTTCCGAGCGGATGGATCGGGTCCCCGCCTACCATCCGCGCCGCACGTCGCTCGCTGTCCGGGTCGCGATGACGGCCGGCCGCCTGGCGGCCGAGGCGTCCATGGCGACGTTCGTAGCCGAGCAGCTGACGAGCCTGCGGGCGTCGCCACTTGGCCGCTGGCTGGGTACCGGCCCTGCCGCGGAGCCCGGTCTTCAGATCAGCTTGGACCAGATGATGCGACGGCGGGGGGTCGTGCTGTTCACGCTCGACCGGGCCGCACACGGACGGCCCGCCGACATGATCGCGAACCTGGTGGCCCAGGACATCACCGAGGTGTATGCCGGGCTGCGCCGGGTCGTTCTCGGAGGCGACGGCCTGGCGTGGTTCGGCCAGTGCGAGACGGTGGATCCGCAGGCGCTGGCCGGTCTGGCCGGCGTTGGCGCCGACACTGGCCTGGCGACCGTGTTCAGCACCACCTCAACGGCCGCCGTGGGCAGGCTCGCGGATCAGGCGAGCGTGCTCGTCCTGCACCGGCTCGAGGATCGCGCGCTGGCCGAGCAGCTGGCCTGGCTGACGGGGATGCGGCTGGTGCCCGCCGATCTGCAGTGGGCTTACCCCACCTCCGTGCAGGCGCTCAGTGGCTGGCCGGAGCCCGGCGCGGCGCCTGCGGCCGCCATGGGCGGCGGCCTGGCGGGAGCCGTCCGCCCAGGTTCGGCCGGCCCGGCCGGCCCCGCTGGCCGTGCGCCTGGCCGTGCGCCGCCGCCGGGAACGGTCTGGTCACCAGTGGTGACCGGTGAGGCTCTGTGCTCCCTCGGAGAGGACGAATTCACCCTGGTTCCGCGCGCCGATGCCAGCCGGGTAGTGCCGCTTGCCGTGAGCGTCCCCGCCCGAATCCCGGCGCGCCGGGAGGCGGCCGGACCCGGGGCCGCCGACGGGGATGAGCCACCTGAGTCCGTTCCGCCAGGATGGGGCGACGGTCACGTTCTCAGGGCTGGCCGCGATGACCGGTAGCCCCGTGTTCCGTGCAGGCAGGGTCTACCTGGGCTGGCAGTATGTGCTCGCTCATCCGGATCCCGGGCCGCCGCCCCGGCGGCCCGTCCCTCCCGACCAGGAGCAGCTCAGCCCCGGCTGGATCGTGGCACAGCGACGGGAGGAGAGGCTGCTCACCCGGTACTGGAAGGTGTCGGCCGGTGCGTGCCTGGCAGCGACCGCGCTGGTGCTCGTGCTCGGCACCGCCGGCCCGCTGAATGCCGCACTCACCGCCGTCGGGGCGGCCGCCTTCGTGAGCCTGACCGGCCTGTGCCTGCGGGCCATCTGGCGCGGCAACCGGGATCTGCGGGCCACCATCGCCGCCGAGGCGCGCCGGGTTGCGGCCGCCCGCGCTGTCCAGGAGGGAGACCTGTTCGGGCGGCTGGAGGATCACGCCCGGCAGTTCCGCAGCTGGCAGGCCAGTCAGCAGATGTTCGCCAGGCAGCTGCTGTGGTATCCGGTCGCGCTCCCGGACGGGATCGACCGGGTGGACGTCGCCGGTGGCACGCTGGCTGGCTGGTCCGCCCTGCTCACGGTGGTCGCCGGGGCCAGGCTGGCGACCGGCGGCGAGGTGACCATGGTCGATCTGTCAGAGGGCGCGGTCGCCCATGACCTGGTGGCGCTGGCCACTGACATGGGGGTCAAGCCGCTGGTCTGGCTCCTGCCCGATGACCTGCCACGGCTCGACCTGGGAGTGGGGATGCCCGCGGAACCGCTCGCCGACGTGCTGGCGGCCAGCGCATCCGCCGACCCGCCGGCCGGTGGCGGATCCGATCCGGCCCGCGACCACGCGATCGTGGAGCGCGTCGTCGGCGCGCTGGGGGAGGGGCCCCGGATCGCGAGCGTCACCGCTGGTCTGCGTGCTCTCGCCCAGGTTGGCGACCCGCGGGATGACATCGAGCGGGGCTTGCTCACCGCTGCCGAGCTTGAGAGTGTCATGGGCCTGTTCGGCAGGGGCGCGGCCGACCGCGTGGTGACCGAACGCGCCCTGGCGCTTGAGGCACGGTTGCGGACACTGGATCGGCTTGGGTCCGAGCCTCTCCCGCTTCCGCACAGTGCGCTGCGGGTTATCGCGCTGGATCGGAGCGGGACCACGTTCGGCAACACGATGCTCGGAACCTACGTCACTGTCTCGCTCACGCACCTGCTCCGCCATGCCCCTCAGGGTCAGCCCTGGCGGCACACGCTGTGCCTGGCCGGTGCGGATAAGCTCCGCGGGGAGATACTCGACCGGCTGTGCGACGTCTGCGAGAGCACCCGGACCGGGCTGGTGCTCGCCTACCAGTCGATCCCCGCCCAGGTCAAGGAGAGGCTGGGCCGGGGGAACGCGGCCGTCGCGTTCATGCGGCTCGGCAACGCTGAGCACGCCAAGGTCGCCAGCGAGCAGATCGGGACCGAGCATCGCTTCGTGCTGAGCCAGCTCACCGACACGGTGGGCGCATCGATCACCGACACCTCCGGCTGGTCCTACACCAGCACGGTGGGCACCGCCGACTCGGTGGCGGCCTCGGCAGCCACCAGCCGGACCACGGGCCGGAGCAGGGGCCGTGGTCAGACACGGGCCGACCTCGCGCCGTTCGGAGCACGCACCGGTTCGGGCAGCCGGGAGGAGAGCGCGTCCAGCGGGACCAGCGATTCGGAGTCGATCACCGAGGGAGTCAGCGGGAGCACCTCGTGGGGATGGAGCACGTCCACCGCGATCGGGGCGAACGAGTCGCTCGCGAGAAGCACGCAGCGGTCCCGCGAGTTCCTGGTCGAGCCGCATCAACTGCAGCAGCTGCCGCCAAGCGCCGTCATCGTCAGCTACGCCTCTCCGGAGGGGCGTCAGGTCGTGCTGGCGGACGCCAATCCGGCGATTCTGGCGTTGCCGACGGTCAGCGCGCTGAGCCTGGATGAGGCCGGGGAAGCGCAAGCCGGTTCCGCGGCGCAGGCGGCGGACGCACAGGCGTCTGAGACGGGGGCGCCGCAGGCCGGGCCGGGCCGGTGGCAGCCGCCAGCAGACGTTGGGGATCGCGGGCCCGCCGGTGGAACGCCTCTCGAGGATGACGTCCTCGACGACAGCGCCCCGGGGGAGGACACTCAGCCGCCCCGGCCCGACGCACCCGCCCCGGTCAACTGGCGGTCGGCGAAGGGCAGGCCCCCGCCGAACATCGGCCCGCCGCCGGAACCGCTCGACTGGCGCAAGCACCGCGGGCGCTAACGGCGAGCTCGCCCGGACTTGGCCGCCCCGCTCAGACTTGCCGCCTTGTCCCGGGCTTGGCCCCGCTCAGCCCTGCCGGCCTTGCTCAGGCTTCCGCCCTCCTCTGGCTTGGCCCCCGCTCAGCCTGTCGGCCTCAGTCATGCTGCCAGCCCTGCTCTGGCTTGGCCCACTGCGGGGCTTGGCTCTTACTCAGGTTTGGCCGCCATGCCCGGGCTTGGCGGCCAGCTGTGATCCAGGCTTGGGCCCCCAGCCGTGATCATGAGATTACTGCTGCTAGAACGATAGTGATCCCATGATCATGTCCCGGGAACAGCTGTCCCGCCGTCGTGATCGTGACTTGAGCGCACATCTGACTACAGCAATGTCGTGATCACGACAGCAGTGGGGATTCTGAGACCGGCCGGGATCCTGACAACCGACGGGGGGGGATCCTGGCACCTGCAGGGGTTCCTGGCACCGGCGGGGCCTGGCACCGGCGGGGGCATTCTGACCATTGGCCGGGGCCTGACACCTGCGGCGTTCTGACGCGGGCGGGTGTCATGACGGCCGGTGGATGTCCGGCGGCTGAGTCGGGCAGGATGCTGCTATGCCCACTCACGTCGCCCTGCTGCGCGGCATCAACGTCGGCGGCAACAACAAGATCGCGATGGCGGACCTGCGCGACACGGTGGCGTCACTCGGCCACACCGATGTCTCGACCTACATCCAGAGCGGCAACGTGCTGTTCACCGCGCGGAATGGGGGCGCTCAGACCGCCACCGCCCTGGCCGCCGACCTGGAGCGGGCGATCACGGAGGCCTTCGGCCTGCGGCTGCGGGTGGTCGTCCTGTCCCGCGCCGAGTTGGCTCAGGTGATCAGCGACAACCCCTACCAGGCCGAACCGAACCCGAAGTACGTGCATGCAATGTTCTTCCCGGCCGAACCCGGACAGCAAGTGCGGGAATCCATTGCGGCGGCGGAGCAGCAGGCCGCTGAGAAGGGCAGCAGCGACGAGGCCACGGTGGTGGGGCGTACCTTGTTCCTGCACACCCCAGACGGCTACGGCCGCAGCGAACTCGCCACGCGGCTAGCCCGTTCCCGCGGCCCGGTGGCCGAAGGGACGGCGCGCAACTGGGCGACGGTCACCAAGCTGCTCGCCCTCTGCGACTCCTGAGCCATCTCCATGATCACGGACGATTGCCAGCGCTATGCGCACGAAATCGTCCGTGATCATGAAAGGATGCCGGGGATGGGTGGCGCCTGCCCGGCCCCGGCTGGTATGCACACCTCGTGACGACGATCCCCGTCTTAGGTGAGGGGATGGCCGGCCCGTGGTTCCGGGTCGTGTCCCTCACCGCTCGGCGGCCCACGGCCTCGGCCGAACAGGACTTCGTCAACATCCTGCCTGCCGCGCTCGCCGCCGCGAGCCATGGCCGCCCGTTCGTGGCCGGCTGGCTGTCGCGGGGCGCCGGTTCGCCACTGGAACTGATCACCAATGCCGCAGCTGAGCAGGGAGCGGCGGAGGGGCCGTTGAGCGCTCCGCGGGCGGCGGACGGGCTGCTCAGCGTCCCGCGGTCGGCGGGCCGGCCGCTGCTTTATCCTCCGGGTGCGCGGGGCGTCCCGGCCGGGCCGGGGTGGCTGGGCGCCTGGGACAGCCTGGTGTGGGTGCTCTGCCCGGGCCGCCAGGCGCGGCCGCTGGCCGGTGACCAAACCCCGTGGGCGCAGCCAGAGCCGCTCCAGCCGACCCTTTTCGAATCGGCGCTTGCCGCGCTGACCGGCAGGCAGTTTGGCTGGCTCGTTGTGGCAGAGCCGACGGACCACCTCGATACCGAGATCGCCCAGCTGCGCACCCAGGTGAACGTGCTCCGCCGCCACGACGAGGAGCAGTCCCGGTTCGGCGCCGACCGCACCCAGCGCCGCCTGGGGGAACTGGACGCCTTACGGGAGGCCGGCCTGTGGGACGTCCGGGTCCTGGCGGGCGCCGCCACCCCAGCCGATGCGGCCCTGCTGGCGCCGGTGCTGGTGGGCTCGGTGGATACGAGCCACCACCCGTACCGGCTTGTGACCGGCCGGGCTCCCTGCCGCCTGGCAGAGGCGCTGCGGGCCACGGCGGCGGATCCGCTGAGTGAGGCGCTGGCGCCGTTCCCGGCCACGGCGGGAGTGCTTGCCTCGCTCGTCGGCCTGCCGTGCCTCGAAGTGCCAGGGCTGCGGGTGGTCGACTCCGGCCACTTCGACCTGACCAGCGAGGCCGGGGACGCTGACAGCGGCGCCGGCGCCGCTGTCCCGTCAGGCAAGGCCGGTCCCGTGCGCTCGGCGGAGCAAGCAGCCCTGGACAGGCGGACCGGGCAGGCGGGCGCGCTCCGCCTCGGGATGATCCTGGATGGCCTGGACCGGCCGGTGGGTGAGTTCTGTGTGCCGCTGGCGACCCTGAACCGGCATGCCCTGGTCACCGGTGCGACCGGGGCTGGCAAATCGCAGACCGTCCGGCATCTGCTTGAGCAATTGGCCGCCGCCGGGCTGCCCTGGCTGGCGATCGAGCCGGTCAAGTCGGAGTACCCGGCGATCGCCGGCCGGCTGGGCCGCGGCGAGGGTGTGGCGGTTACGGTGATCAATCCCGCAGACCCGGCCGCGATTCCGTTCTCGGTCAACCCGCTCGCCCCCGAGCCGGGCTACCCGGTCCAGGCCCATATCGACATGGTGCGAGCGTTGTTCCTGGCTGCGTTCGACGCCGACGAGCCGTTTCCGCAGATCATGGCCCAGGCGCTGCAGCGGGTCTACGAGGAATCCGGCTGGGATGTGGTCACCGGTGGGCGCGTCCCGGGGGCAGCAGCGGAACCGGCCATCCCCACCCTGGCCCAGTTGCAGCGGGCCGCCCTCGGGGTGATCGAGGAGGTGGGGTACGGCGCCCAGCTGCAGGCGGACGTGCGTGGCTTTGTGGACGTGCGCCTGCGCTCGCTGCGGATCGGCTCGGCGGGGCGCTTCTTCGAGGGCGGCCACCCCGGCGACGTCGCGGCGCTGCTGGACCGCAACGTCGTGCTCGCGCTCGAGGACGTGGCCAACGACGAGGACAAGGCCTTCCTCATGGGCACCCTGATCGTCAGGATCGTCGAGCATCTGCGGCTGCGGGCCAGGGCGGAGCTGCGGGAGGGACTGCGTCACATCATCGTCATCGAGGAGGCGCACCGGCTGCTCCGGGCTGGGCGCGAGGGCAGGGCCAGCGCGCACGCGGTGGAGCTGTTCGCCAGCATGCTGGCGGAGATCCGCGCGTACGGCGAAGGGCTGGTGATCGCCGAGCAGATCCCCGCCAAACTGCTTCCCGACGCGGTCAAGAACACCGCGCTCAAGGTGGTCCACCGGCTTCCCGCACGGGACGACCGCGAACTGGTCGGCGCCGCCATGAACCTCGACGAGCCCCAGTCCCGGCAGGTGGTGTCGCTGGCGCCGGGCGTGGCGGCGGTCTTTGCGGACGGCATGGACCGGCCCGTCCGGGTCCGGGTGCCGTTCGGCGGGGACCGGGAGCAGATCTGGCCGGGCCCGCCGCCTCCGCTGGTGGCCCGGCGCAGCCCTGCCTGCGGTCCTGTCTGCACCGGCGAGAGCCCCTGCACCCTGCGGGACATGCGCCGGGCCGAACTGCTCGCGACGCCCTGCTGGCCCGGCTCACCCGGCTCGCCCGGCGAGGCCAGCGAGCCTGGCGAGGCCTGGCTCAGACTGTGGGCGGAGACCCTGGTACTGGCCTTCCTGGCCAACCGCGGCCTGCCGGCGGTACCGGCCGGGTTACGCCGCCGGTGGCCAGCCCACGATCGCCGGCTGCGCGAGTGCCTGCTCGCGACCGTGCTCGACCGGGCGGTCCGGTCCCGGGCAGCAGCCGTCCGTACCTGCTACGACCCGGCGGCCCTGGCTGCGAGAGCGGCCGGTGCCGCGTTGCGGCTGCTCGACCAGGGCCGGGGGGCGGGCACCCGTCAAGGTCCGGGGTGGGTGATCCCGCAGCTGCGCTGGCTACACGAAATGGAGCAGGTGTGCCCGCTGGGCGGCGGGCCGCCTGATCCGGCCGGCCGCGCGCCACCGACCGACTTCGACCTGCCGGGGCTGGCGGGCGGGCAGGACATGCGGATGGGACACAGGCTGCGGGCGCTGCGCCGCCATCCGCTTTCCACCGAGCTCCCGCGGAACCGGCTGCTCGCCTGGACGGCGTTGCTCGGAGACGACGACCAGCGCGGGTTCACGCAGGACCTGGCAACGGTCGGCGTGGGCCTCGGGCCGGGAACGCAGCTGCGCCAGGCCGCGGACGCGATGGAGGCGGGGGCCTGGCTGGCGGTAGTGCTCTCGTGGCCGCGCAGGTTCGTGGCCCGCGATGACCCGCAGCTGAGCGAGCCAGAGGTGTCCCGGGCCGATCCGGGAGCCGGATAGCATCATCGGCCATGGGCAAGCTTCCGTTGCGCGCGCGCCTGGCCACCACCATCGGCGGCGCGGCCGGGAGGTTGTCACGCCTGGCCGGACGCGGCGACGGATCGGTGATCGGCGGGGTGATCGGCCTGCGGGTGGAGCCCGACCTGCTGGCCCTGCTGGCCGCTGGCCGCCGGGTCGTGCTGGTCACCGGGACCAACGGGAAGACCACCACGACCCGGCTCATCACCGCCGGGCTTGGTGCGCTCGGGCAGGAGGTCGCATCCAACGCGTTCGGCGCGAACATGGAGGCGGGCCTGGCCGCGGCGCTCGGCCAGGCACCCGACGCCCCGCTGGCCGTGCTGGAGGTCGATGAGAAGTATCTGCCAGCCGTGCTCGGCACGACCCGGGCGTGGGTCGTCGCGCTCCTGAATCTGAGCCGCGACCAGATGGACCGGGCAGCGGAGATCTGGCTCGTGGCCCGCAGGTGGCGGGAGGCGCTCGCGTCGGCCACGGACTGCCGGGTGGTCGCCAACGCGGACGACCCGCTGATCGCTTGGGCGGCCGGGGCCGCGCCGAACGTGATCTGGGTGGCCGCTGGCCAGCGGTGGCACGAGGATTCCTGGTGCTGCCCGCAGTGCGGCTCCCACCTGTCCAGGGAGGAGCTTGGCTGGCGCTGCGGCGAATGCGGGTTCACCAGGCCGCCGACCAGCTGGGTGCTCGACGGCAGCTCGGTGATCGACGCCGCGGGGCGAGCGCACGACCTGTCGCTGTCCCTGCCCGGCCGGGCCAACCGGGCCAACGCGGCGGTCGCGCTCGCCGTGGCCGGGGAGTTCGGAGTCGATCCGGAGCAGGCCCTGCCGCGGCTGCGGAAGGTGACCTCGGTGGCGGGACGCTACACGCAGGTAGAACGGCGGGGGCGGCAGGTGCGGCTGCTGCTTGCCAAGAACCCGGCCGGCTGGCTGGAGGCGTTCGACGTGCTGGATGACCCGCCGGTCCCGGTATTGCTCTCGGTCAACGCCAGGGAACCCGACGGCAAGGACACGTCCTGGCTGTGGGACGTCGACTACCGGGTGCTTCGCGGCAGGCCGGTGCTCGTCAGCGGTGAGCGCAGCCTCGACCTGGCGGTCCGGCTGGAAGCGGACCTGGTGCCTTTCGAACTTGCGGAGGACGTTGACGACGCGGTGAACCGGGTGAGCGGCAGCAGGCTGGACGTGATCGCCAACTACACGGCGTTCCAGCAGGTCCGGGTCTCGCTTGGCCGGGCGGCCTGAGGTGGCGGGCATGCCCGAGGCCCGGGGCGCACACGCGCGGAGGCCGTCAAGCCTCGGCAGCGTCGGGCTGGTCTGGGTCTACCCCGACCTACTCAGCACCTACGGGGACCGGGGGAACCTGCTGGTGCTCGAACGCCGTGCCCGGTTGCGCGGGCTCGACGTCGAGTCGGTGATGGTGAATGCCGACCAGCCCATTCCCCAGCAGGCAGATATCTACCTCATGGGCGGCGGCGAGGACCTCCCGCAGATCTTGGCCGCACGCAGGCTCCGCGCCGACGGCGGGCTCACGGCCGCCGCGCGCAACGGTGCGGTCATCTTCGCCGTGTGCGCCGGCTATCAGCTGCTTGGGCGGGAATTCGGCGGTGAGGACGGCCAGCCGGTACCGGGCCTGGAGATCCTGAACATGCGCAGCGGGCGCAGCCAGCGGCGTGGGGTGGGGGAGATCCTCGCCGATGTGGACTCCTCGCTGGGCGTGCCCCGGCTCACGGGGTTCGAGAATCACCAGGGTGTCACCCGGCTGGGTGAGGGGGTGGCGCCGCTCGCCAAGGTCGCGGTGGGGGTGGGCAACGGCGATGGCACCGAGGGCGCATTCGCCGGCCGGGTGATCGGCACCTACCTTCATGGCCCGGTGCTCGTCCGCAACCCTGGCCTGGCCGACCTGCTGCTGACCTGGGCGGCTGGGCCGTTGCCGCCGTTGCAGGCTGATGATGAGGAATGGACGCGGCGGCTGCGCGAGCAACGGCTCGCTGCCTTCCCGGCCGGATCCGCCTGAGCATCCCCACCCGGCGTCAGTAGACCAGGGCCTGCGTCCCGTCGGCGGTGATCTCCGAGACGAACGTCGCCGCCCCGCCGATCCGGATTCCCTCGATAACGTCCCCGGGGCCGATGTCCCGGCGCGCGGCACACTGCGTGCAGAGCGTCACCTGCCCGTCGGCCACGATGCTGGCCAGCAGGTCCGCCAGCGGAGGAGAGTGCGGCAGCACGATGTCGTCGGCGCGGCCCGGCAGCGCCAGCCAGGCGGCTTCAGCAGCCAGCCACAGCGACACCGCGACACCGCTGGCTATCGCCGTCGCGGCCACGGTCAGCGCCTGGCCGCACCGCTCGGGTTCGTCCTTGCCAGCAGTAACTTTGATGACCAGGGTTTGGGCTGCCATGGTCGCACTGTAGCCCGCGCCGGGTGAGGCGACGGCGTATCTGGCATTGCGCCCGCCGGCCCGGCCGCGGTGGCCGGCATGTCGCGGCACCGCCACCGGAGTGTGCCCGCGGGCCTGCGTAAACTGCGGGGCATGCAAGGGATGGTCAGCGGAGTGCTGGTAGTTGCTGCGTTCGCGGTCGTCGCGGCGGCGGCGGGCTTCGTCGTCATGCGGCTGTACCGGGTGAGCCGCCGGGTCCGGCCCGGCGCGGCAGGCCCGGCCCAGGAGTCGCCGGATGCCTGATGGCCCGCCGGAGGCGCATCCTGACCTGGCTCCGCTCAGGTTCCTGCTCGGCCGCTGGGAGGGCGCGGGCGTCGGGGGTTACCCGACGATCGAGAGCTTCCAATTCGGCCAGGAACTCACCTTCAGCCACAATGGCAAGCCCTACCTCATCTATGTCAGCCGGAGCTGGCTGCTCGACGCCGACGGCGTTCCGGGCCGCCCACTGGCGATGGAGACCGGGTTCTGGCGGCCGCGGCCCGAGGGCAAGGTCGAGGTCCTGCTGGCGCACCCGACCGGGATCACCGAGATCTACCTGGGCGAAGTGACCGGGACGAAGATCGAGATGGCCACCGACATCGTGGCGCGCACGTCCACGGCCAAGGAGGTGACTGCGGGGCACCGGCTCTACGGGCTGGTGGGGCCGGACCTTGCCTACGCCTACGACATGGCGGCGGTGGGCCAGCCGTTGCAGCCGCATCTGTCGGCCCAACTCAAGCGTCCCGCCACTGGAGAAAATTAGGCGTCCCGCCACGGGAGAAATCAAGCGTCCCGCCACGGGAGCAAGTTAAAAGCCCCCGGGCGGCTCCCGTGCAGCCATGGCGCCTCGCATCCGCGGCCGGGCACATGCCGCACTGCGCGCACGGCCTTGCACCGCGTGATGCGAGGCTGGCCACACGGGGACCGGCTGGACAAGGCCGGTCAGCCCGGGGGCTCGGTGTCTGCCGTGTATTCGCCGGCCGCCGCCATGCGGCATGCGGACCACGCCCACGAAAGGCAGGCCCGCGCGGCCAGTGATCGCACCGCCGGGCTAGGCCGCGGCCGGTGCATCGGCGGGACGGCGGCTAGCTGACAGCCACCTCGCGAGTCCTACTGCTATGCATGCTGTTGGACCACCTCCTTTCCCGCGTTGGCCGCAGGCTATGTCAGGTAGGCCGGGAGGGGCAAGCGCGTTATCGCGCGGGCGTGCCGGGTGCTGCCGGATGACCACCGCCCATCCCCATCCGCCGGGCCCGGGCCCGCGGAGACAACCAACGGCATGCCCGGCGGACGCATGCGGTGCGGAGCGCGCCGAAGACCGGCCGTCATGCCCTAGTCTCGGGGCCATGACGCAGGCGTGGGACGAGGAGCTGCGGGCCCGTGGCTATCGCGTCACGCCCCAGCGGCAGCTTGTGCTGGAGGCCGTCGCCAAGCTTGAGCATGCCAGTCCCGAGGAGATCTGGGCGGACGTGCAGCAGACGGCCAGCGGCGTGAACATCTCCACCATCTACCGCACGCTGGAGCTGCTGGAGCAGCTCGGCCTGGTCACCCACACCCACCTGGGACACGGCGCTCCCCGGTACCACATGGCGGCCGAAGCGGATCACGTGCACCTGGTCTGCTCTACCTGCGGCTGCATCACCCAGGTTCCCCCGGACGCGGTCGACGCCCTGGTAACCGCTCTGGACGAAAACAACGGCTTCCAAACGGACCTCGGCCACCTCACCGTCTATGGCCGGTGCGCCACGTGCCGGGCCGGTGATCGTGGCGCCACGAGTCGCGGCGCAGGGCGCCACGATCACCGACCCGACCGCGTAGCCAGCCGAGACGGCATAGCCGACCCGACCGCGCAGACAGCCCGACCGCGCAGCCGGCCCGACCGCGCAGCCGGCCCGACCGCGTAGCCGGCCCGGGCGCGTAGCCTGAACGCATGGAATCCCCGCTGCTGGCTCACACCGGAGCCGTCCCGGCGCAGGGGCCGGATGCTGGGGTTGCGGCCCACTACGGTGACCCGTTCGCGGAGCAGCGGGCGCTTGCCCGCTCGGCGGGCGTGGTGGACCGGTCGCACCACGACGTGCTGCGGATCGCCGGCGAGGACCGGCTTTCCTGGCTGCACAGCCTGACCACGCAGGACACCGAGCACCTGGCGCCGGGCTCGGCTACGCAGGCGCTCGTGCTCAGCCCGAACGGGCATGTCGAGCACCACCTGACCATGACCGACGACGGCGCCGCGGTGTGGATCCATGTCGAGCCGGGCACGGCCGAGTCCTTGCTGGCATTCCTGCAGTCGATGCGTTTCCTGCTCCGGGTGGATCCGGCCGACGTAACCGGGGAGTTCGCCCTGCTCACCCTCATGGGCCCGGACGCGGCAGGAGTTCCGCCGGACGATGCGGTGGTGACCATGGCCGATTCGTTCGGCATGGATGTGATCGTGCCGCGGGACCGGATCGCCGGCATCGCGGCGGATCTCCAGCAGCGCGGAGTGAGGCTGGCCGGAGTGGACGCCTACGAGGCGCTCCGGATCGCGGCGCACCGGCCGCGGCTGGGGCTGGACACCGATCACCGAACCATCCCGCACGAGGTGGGCTGGATCGATACCGCCGTCCACCTGTCCAAGGGCTGCTACCGGGGCCAGGAGACCGTGGCCCGGGTGCAGAACCTGGGCCATCCCCCGCGCCGGCTGGTGTTCTTGCATCTCGACGGGAGCGAGGAAACCCTGCCCGCCCACGGCGACCCGGTCACCATGGGCGACACGGAGGTCGGGTTCACCGGCTCGGCCGCCCGCCACTTCGAGCTGGGACCGATCGCGCTCGCGCTGATCAAGCGGACGGTGCCGGCCGATGCCATGCTGCGGGCCGGGGGGGTGCCCGCCGCCCAGGAGGTGGTGGTGTCCCCCGACGCGGGTGCGAACGTGAAGATCACGCTCAAGCGCCCCCGCGGCGTGCCCACACCCCGCCGCAGGTAGGTGCAGCGCGCCGGGACCGTGCCGCGGGTAAGCCTCGCCGGCCAGCGTGCCGCGGGTAAGCCGCGCCGGGACCGTGCCGCCGGCAAGCCGCGCCGGGACCGTGAGGCGGGTAAGCGCGGTGCTCCGGCACCACACCGCGGATAGGGCCGCCGCTGGCTGGAGGATTCGCGAGCACATGCCCTAACGTTGGCTCCCGGCAGCGGGCAGGGCCGCCAGCGGCGACGGCCCGTGACCGCGGTAGGAGGTTGTGCACCGTGCTGCGCCGTATGCTGCTGGCCGCGTCGGCCAGCGACCGGCTGCGCGGGCTGGTCGTCTCTGCTCCGTACACCCGGGATGTCGTGGCCCGCTATGTGGCCGGCGACGACGCGGGCGCCGCGGTGGCGGCAACCCGGCGGCTCCAGGCGGATGGTCTCCAGGTCAGCCTCGATTACCTGGGCGAGGACACGACCAGCCAGGATCAGGCGGGCGCCGTCGCCGGCGAATACGTCGCGCTGCTCGGCCGGCTCGCGTCGGCCGGCCTGGCGCGTGATGGCACCGCCGAGGTTTCGGTCAAGCCGACCGCGGTCGGCCTGCATCTGCCCGAGCACGGGGAGAAGACCGCGGCCGCGAACATCGCCCGGATCTGCGCCGCGGCCAGGGCAGCGGGCACGACCGTCACGGTCGACATGGAGGACCACACCCACGTCGACGCGACCCTCCGGATCGTTCGCGCTCTGCGCGCCGATTTCCCCGACCTGGGCTGTGTGATCCAGTCCCAGCTGCGCCGCAGCGCTGCCGACTGCGCGGCTCTGGCCCACGAGGGTTCCCGGGTCAGGCTCTGCAAGGGCGCCTACGACCCACCGGAGGAGGTGGCTTTCCGCGCCCGCGCGGAGGTGGACCGCTCCTATGCCCGCTGCCTGCGGGTACTGATGGCGAGCGGCGGGTATCCGATGCTGGCCACCCACGACCCGCGGCTGATAAGGATCGTCGCGGCCCAGGCGGTGCTGACCGGGCGCGGCACCGCCGGTTTCGAGTACCAGATGCTGTACGGAGTCCGGTCGGCCGAGCAGCGGCGGCTCGCCGGCACCGGCGCGACGGTGCGGGTCTACGTGCCCTACGGCCAGGACTGGTACCGCTACCTGGTCCGCCGGCTGGCCGAACGGCCCGCCAACCTCGCGTTCTTCCTCCGCTCGCTGGCCTCGCGCAGGTGAGCAGCGCCGCGGACGATAGGCTGGCCAGAGTGATCGCGATCCTGGGTGCCGGCAAGATGGGCGAGGCGCTCATCTCCGGCTTGCTGCGGGCCGGCCGCTCCCCGTCAGGGGTGCTCGCGGTCGTCCGGCGCCCCGAGCGTGCCGCCGCACTCCGGGAGAGCTACGGCGTCGGGGTGGTCACCGTCGGCGAGGCGGCCAAGACCGCGGACACGCTGGTCATTACCGTCAAGCCGCAGGACATGACGGCGCTGCTTGACGAGATCGCCCCGCACGTGCCCGCCGACCGCCTGATCATTTCGGTAGCGGCCGGGTTCCCGACGTCCCGGATCGAGAACCAGCTCGGGGCCGCGGTTCCGGTGGTCCGGGTCATGTCCAACACCCCGGTGCTCGTGGACGAGGCGATGAGCGTCATCTCGGCCGGCGCGCACGCCGGCGAGGAGCACCTGCGCCAGGCCGAGGAACTGCTGCGGCCGGTCGGCAGGGTGCTGCGCATTCCGGAGTCACAGCAGGACGCGGCCACCGCGCTGTCGGGCAGCGGCCCCGCCTACGTGTACTTCCTGGTCGAGGCGATGGTGGATGCCGGAATCCTGCTGGGCATGCCGCGGGGGACCGCGCTGGAGATGGTGACGCAGGCGGTGTACGGGGCGGCGACCATGCTGCGCGAGAGCGGGGAGCATCCGGTGATCCTCCGGGAGGCGGTGACCTCCCCGGGCGGCACGACGATCTCTGCGATCCGTGAGCTGGAAAACCACCGCGTCCGGGCGGCCTTCCTGGCGGCGATCGAGGCGGCGCGCGACCGGGGCGCCGAACTCGGCAGCGGCTGAGCGCCGGGTCACGGTATGGCCTGCACCCTGCACGTCGCTTGGGACGAGCGGCTGGCCGACTACGACTTCGGACCCGGCCACCCGCTGGCCCCGGTCCGGGTGGAGCTGACGGTCGCGCTGGCGGAGGCGTTCGGCGTGCTGGGCGAGCCCGGTGTGACGGTCGCGGCGCCCGCCGCCGCCAGCGCCGCCGAGCTCGAACTTGTCCATGATCCGCGCTATATCGCCGCGGTGCAGGCCGGGGTGCCCGACGCGGCCTTCGGGCTCGGCAGCCTCGACAACCCGGTGTTCGCCGGCATGCACGAGGCCTCGGCGCTGGTGGCCGGGGCCACGCTGGCCGCCGCTGCCGCCGTCTTCGGCTCGCGGGCGGAGCACGCGGTCAACGTGGCAGGCGGCCTGCATCACGCGATGCGGGGGACGGCCAGCGGGTTCTGCGTGTACAACGACCCGGCGATCGCCATCCGATGGCTCCTCGAACAGGGTGCCGAACGGATCGCCTATGTCGACGTGGACGTCCACCACGGCGACGGGGTGGAGGCTGCCTTCTACCACGATCCGCGGGTGCTGACGATCAGCCTGCACGAGCATCCGATAACCCTGTTCCCCGGCACCGGCCTGCCCGACGTCAGCGGCGGGCCCGGAGCGGAGGGTACGGCGGTCAACGTGGCGCTGCCGGCCGGCACCGGTGACCCGGGCTGGCTGCGCGCGTTCGACGCGGTGGTGCCGCCGCTGCTGCGCGCGTTCAGCCCGCAGGTCCTGGTCACCCAGCACGGCTGCGACAGTCACCGGCTGGACCCGCTCGCCCACCTGGAGCTGAGCATCGACGGGCAGCGGACCGCGCAGGCGTGGCTGCACCAGCTGGCGCACGAGACGGCCGACGGGCATTGGGTGCTCACCGGCGGCGGCGGATATGCCCTGGTCCAGGTGGTGCCGCGCACCTGGACTCATCTGCTGGCCGAGTCGTCCGGCCGCCCACTGGACCCAGCGGCCGCTACGCCGGAGCCCTGGCGGGAGTACGCCCGTGCCCGGACGGGTGCCCACCCGCCGGAGACCATGACCGACGGCGCGGCGGCCTCGTTCGCGCCGTTCTCGTCGGGCTACGACCCGGCCGACGCGGTGGACCGGGCGATCATGGCCACCCGGAACGCGGTCTTTCCGCTGCACGGCCTGCTGCCCGCTCCCTGAGAGGATTCCCGGCGACCCTGTCCCCGGACCGGATTCCAGATTCCATCAGTGCTCCCCGGACCGGATTGCGGCAGTGCTCCCCGGACCGGATTGCGCAGTGCTCCCCGGCCGGATTGCGGCCGTCCTCCCCGACCTGATTGCGACAGTCCTCCGGACCCGGATTCCTTGCTGTATTTCCCGGATTCCTGGCGGCGCAGCGGGGAATCGCCCAGCAACGCAGCGTGGCGACAGCGGAACACGCCGCCGGCCATGAGCGCCCGCGTTTGCCCTGGTGCCTGCAAGGTCCGTGCCAGGCGTGACGAAATGTGACTCGATGGAGGGTTGCCCTTTTCCACACAAGACTTACGCTGGGGACGGAGGTGACTGATGCGCTGAATACAGCGAGGCGTACCCAGCACCATGCGGAAGAGGGCGACTCATGGCTGCAACTGAAACAACCCCACTGAGTGACGTCAGGTTCCTGACCGTGGCAGAAGTAGCCTCGATCATGCGGGTGTCGAAAATGACTGTTTACCGGCTGGTCCACTCCGGGGAGCTGGAGGCTATACGGGTTGGCCGCTCCTTCCGGGTGCCCGAGCAGGCGGTCAACCAGTACCTGCGGGACTCATTCGTCGCAGCCAGCTGAGCGGCGCGACGGGCGCGCTGCCTGTGAGTTCGTGGCAGCGGGGGCACCGGGGGATGAACGGGGACACCAGGGACGGTAACCTAAACGTTGGCGTGTGCCCTGCCGTCCGGCATCGGGCGTGCGCAAGCATGCCAGGTGATGCTAAGAGCGTCGGGTAAGGATGGTCTCGTGGGCTCCGTCATAAAGAAGCGCCGCAAGAGGATGGCGAAGAAGAAGCACCGCAAGCTGTTGCGGAAGACGCGCGTCCAGCGGCGGAACAAGAAGTAACACGGGCGGCGGCGCCTGCGGGCGGACCGGCAGCGGCTGGCCAACGGGGAGCCCGGAGACGAGCTGGCCCGCCGCCGTACCGGGACTTAAGAACGCGCCTGGACTGGGACTATCCGCGCCTGGGCCGGTGACGCCGCCCGAACCGGTGACGCCGCCCGCGCTGGCGGTTCGGCCCACGCCAGTGGCGCCGCCCGCGCCGGTGGTTCGGCCCACGCCAGCGGCGCCTACCGGGCCGGTGGTTAGGCCCACGCCGGTGGTTCGGCCCGCGGTTCCGCTCAGGCTGGTGGTTCCGCCCGGGCCGAGGTTGCCCGGAAAGGAGAAGCGGTGAGCAAGCCCCCAGCTGCTGCTGGCGGCGTTATCCACGATGCGATCGGGAGAACACGGGGCGAGGTGACGATCAACGAGCACCCAGCCGGCCCGGTGAACGTGCCCGACGGGGCGACGACGAATGGCCACCACAACGCGGCTGAGGATGGCGGCGTGCTCGGTGGGGACGGGATTACCCCGGCGCCGGGCGCTGGCTGGCGCGGCCGGATCGCCGATGTCCTCGATTTCGCGCGTCGGCAGCTCGATGGTGACTCCGAGGTCGACCAGTTTGGCTTCGACCCGGAGTTCAACAGCCGCGTGCTGATGCCGATCGCCCGGATGCTCTACCAGCAGTGGTTCCAGATCCGCATGCAAGGACTGGCGCACGTGCCCCACGCCGGCCCAGCGCTGGTGGTTGCCAACCACTCCGGCACGCTTCCGCTCGACGCGCTGATGCTCCAGGCCGGGCTGCACGATGAACATCCCGCCGGCCGGAACCTGCGAATGCTGGGTGCCGACCTGGTCTACGAGATCCCGCTGCTGGCACCGCTTGCCCGCAAGGGCGGCCACACCCGGGCCAGCCCCGCGAACGCGCACGCGCTGCTGCGGTCCGGCGAGGTGGTCGGCGTGTTCCCGGAAGGCTTCAAGGGCATCGGCAAGCCTTTCTCCGACCGCTACCAGCTACGGCGGTTCGGCCGCGGTGGCTTCGCGGCGACGGCCATCCGGGCACGGGTGCCCATCGTCCCCTGCGCGATCGTGGGAGCCGAGGAGATCTATCCCCTGATCGGAAACGCCACGGCGCTAGCCCAGGTGCTGAAGCTTCCGTATTTCCCGATCACGCCGCTGTTCCCGTGGCTGGGCCCGCTCGGGGCGGTGCCGCTGCCGTCGAGGTGGATCATCGAGTTCTGCCCGCCGGTGCCGACCTCTGATTACGAACCCGGCAGCGAGGACGACCCGGCGGTGGTCGCCGACCTGAGCGGCCGGGTGCGGGGCACCATCCAGCGCAAACTCGACGACCTGCTCGCCGAGCGCGGCCCCGCCTTCGCCTGACCCCGGCGTGGGTCCCACGCCGGACCCGGGCGTGGGAACCCGGGGCACGGCGCATCACTGACGGGCGTAACGTCGGCGGAGTGCGACGCCGGCCACGATGCCCCCGGCGACGGCACCGGCGCCGACGGCGGTGGGCAGGGCGATCATGGTGGCCTTGCGGCCGGACCGGAAGTCGTGCACGGGCCAGTTGTTGGCCCGCGCCTCGGCCCGCAGTTCCGCGTCGGGGTTGACCACGGCGGGATGCCCGACAAGACGGAGCATCGGCAGGTCATTGGCGGAGTCGCTGTAGGCGGAGCACCTGGGCAGGTCCAGGCCTTCGCGCACGGCTAGCGCCCGCACCGCCGCCGCCTTCGCCTCGCCGTGCAGCAGCCCGCCGACCAGCCGGCCCGTGTAAACGCCGTCGACGGACTCGGCGACGGTGCCGAGCGCCCCGGTAAGGCCGAGCCGGCGGGCGATGATATCGGCAAGCTCCACCGGGGAGGCGGTCACCAGCCAGACCCGCTGCCCGGCCTCCAGATGGCGCTGGGCCAGTTCCCGGGTGCCTTCCCAGATCCGGCTGGCCATGGTGTCGTCGTAGATCTCCTCGCAGAGGGTGACGATGTCGCTCACCCTGTGCCTGGCCACGAACGTCAGTGCGGCCTGCCGCGCCGCGTCGATGTGATCGGTGTTCTCCAGGCCGCGCATCCGGTACCAGGCCTGCCCCCACGCGATCTTGGCCAGGTCCATCGGGCCGAACATCTTGCGGGCGGCCAGGCCGCGCGCGAAGTAGTAGATCGAGGCGCCGCGCATGAGGGTGTTGTCCACGTCGAAGAACGCGCCGGCCACCGGGTCGGGGATGGGCGGGGAGTGCTCCACTTCGGCTGCCGCTGCCGACGCCTCACCGGCGAGCGCGGCCTGTTCCTTGCGCAACGACTTCACCCACACCCTGCGCGGGCGTTGCGCCTGGCGGGCGTCATCCACGGGGTCGCCCGTGCCGGGCTCGATGCCGGCCGGGCCTGGTGGCTGAAGCCGTCCGCGCAGCAGCCTCATAGCGACTTCATGCTACCTGCGGCCCGGGCTTGCCCTGCCTGGTCAGCCATCTGGGCAGCATCATCGGCCGTCGTCGGGCACCATAGGCAGCGATGTCTGTTTCGTTCCTGGCAGCGGGCGCAGCCACCATCATCGCGGCCGTCGTCACCGGGATGCTGGTGTGGCGGTTCGCCCGCCTGCCCCGGCTCGACCAGGCCGCCTGGGCGTGCGCGGCGATAGGCCTGACGGTCGCCCTGGCCGCGCAGGCGCTGGGCTACCACCAGGGCTTCAACGCGGCGGTGTTCCGGGCGATCCAGGTCGGCGCCCGGCTGGCCGCCCCGATGGCCCTCGTCTGGGGACTGGCCGAGCTGACCGGCAAGAGCTTCGCGGCGCGGTTCGGGGCCAGGCTCGGGCTGGCGGCGCTGGCGGCGATCGCCGGGGTGATCCTCGCGGCCGACCCCCTCAGCGGTGTGACATTCACCACATCGTGGCCCACGTCCGCGGCGCACTACCAGTTCATCCCCAACGTAATTTTGGTGGCGATCGCCGTTGCCACCGTGCTCCCGGTGCTGGTCGCGCTCGTGGTGGCGGCGGTGCGCGCGCGGCGTGAGGCTGGCTGGCGGGACGTGTTCCCGGCGGTGGCCGCCGCCGCCGCGGCGGCTCTGCTGACCCAAGCGTTGCAGCTGAAGCTCCCCGTCAACTCCGGCTACGCTGCCATCTGCCTGATCGCGGTCGTGCTCGCCTGGTTCGCGGGATGGCGGTCGGGCCGGGTGCAGCTGACGGCCCTGCACGAGGGGGCGGCAATCGAGGTCGACGACGACACCGGCTGGGGAGTCGGGTACAACGACGACACGCTGTCCCGCCGGTACCGGGCGGACACGGGGGGTTACCGGCGGGTCGGCACCGACAGCGATTTCAGCGGCCTGTACCGCCCGGACAGCGGCGGGTCGCGGCGGGCCGGGGCCGACAGCGATGCCAGCGGCCGGTACCACGCGGACAGCGGCGGATTCGAGGAGGTCGACAGCGACACCGGCTACGGCTTCTACCGGACAGACACCGATCTCAGGCCGGTCGTCAACGGCGGCGCGGAGCTGCCCCTCGGTGATCCGGTACCCGGGGTCATCGAGACGGGTGACATCCTGCCGGTCACGTTCGACGTGTTCACGCCCGTCGCACGCGGATCCGATGCTCAGCAGGAGGAGACCGCGCGCCTTTACGGGCAGATAGCGATCTACACCCTGATCGACGGCCGGGCCGAGGAATTCGACCGGCTCGCCCAGGCCGTGGTCGAGCGGGTGAAGGCCTTGGAGCCGCACACGCTCGCCTACATCGTGCATGGTGTGCCGTCCGCGCCGCTGCAGCGGATCCTGTACGAGGTGTACCGGGACGACGTCGCCTTCGAGGAGCACGGTCAGCAGCCCTACATCCGGGACTTCGAAGAGGAGCGCAAACCGTACGTCCTCGCGACGAACGTGATCGAGCTCGGCGTGCGGCAGGCGAAGCTCTCGCCGCTGGGTGGCCCGCCCTACCCACCTGCTCCGGCCGGCCCGCCCAGCCAGCGCCCGCCGACCCCGCCCAGCCAGCGCCCGCCGAGTCAGCGCCCCGCCGACCAGCGCAGTCAGGGCAGGCAGCCCGGTCCAGCGGCCCCGCGTGGCCGGACAGGCCCGCCCGGCGCCGGCCGGCCTGATCCCTATGGCCGGCCTGGCCCGCAGGGTCCGCCTGGTAGCCCGGCTGCCATCCCGGCCCCGCCGGATGGCCAGCCGGCCTGGAGCTGGGACAACGGCATCCAATGACCAGCCATCCACACGTGATCACGCTGCTCAGCCGGGCGGGATGTCACCTATGCGACGACGCGCGCGAGGTCATTGCCCGGGTCGCCGCCGACCTCGATGTGCGCTGGGAAGAGCTCGATATCACGAAATCCGAGAGCCACCTGCGGGAGTACTGGGACAAGATCCCCGTGACCCTGATCGACGGCGTCCAGCACGACTTCTGGCATGTCAGCGAGGAGCGCCTCCGGGCCGCCCTGACCCGTTAGCCGCGTGGGCACAGGCGGTGGAACGGGCTACTTTGTGCATTCGTTCACAAGGGCGTACCGTGAGATCAAGAGTTGCGCCGCGGGCGCCTGGCCAGCCAGCGGCGCCCGCAGCGTCCATCCCTCAGGAGCAACCCGGCGCATGTCCCGCCGCCCAGCCGCAGGCCATGGCAGTCAAGGCATCCCGGAGGCGACGATCGCCCGCCTCCCGGTGTACCTGCGGGTTCTCTATGCCTGTGCCGAGCAGGGGATCGCCACGGTGTCGAGCGAGGAGCTCGCGGCGGCCGCGGGAGTGAACTCGGCCAAGCTGCGCAAAGACCTCTCCCACCTGGGCTCCTACGGCACGCGGGGCGTCGGGTACGACGTCGACTACCTCGTCTACCAGGTTTCCCGCGAACTCGGGCTGACGCAGGACTGGCCGGTGGTGATCGTCGGGGCCGGCAACCTCGGCCGGGCGCTGGCAAACTACGGCGGCTTCGCTTCCCGCGGCTTCCGGATAGCGGCGGTCCTCGACGCCGACCCCGCCGTCGTCGGCACCGAGATCGCTGGTCACGTGGTCGAGGGCGCCGACCAGATCGAGCCGGTCGTCGCGCACCACCGGGTGTCGATCGGGGTCATCGCGACCCCGGCCGGGGCGGCGCAGGGGGTGTGCGACCGGCTGGTCGCGGCCGGGGTGACGAGCATCCTCAATTTCGCTCCTGTCGTACTTACCGTGCCAGTGGGCGTAGACGTGCGTAAGGTCGACCTGTCGATTGAATTGCAGATCCTTGCCTTCCACGCGCAACGGAGGTCTGTCGTGCGCGTCGCCCAGGATGGGAAGCGTCACCACGCGGGCCGGGTTATGCCAGCTGATGCAGAGTCAGCAATCGGAGCGGGGGGCATGATCGGCGAATCGGCGGTCGCGGCGCCATGAGCGTCCTGATCGTGGGGCTGAGTCACAGAAGCGCCCCGGTAGCGACGCTGGAACGGGCCGCTGTCAGCGGCGACCCGCTCAGCAAGCTGCTGCGTGACATCTTCGAAGCCGAGCCGGTGACGGGCACGTTCGTCGTGTCCACCTGCAACCGGGTCGAGGTCTACGCCGAAGTCAACATGTTCCACGCGGGCCTGTCGGCGATCTCCGACCTGCTCGCCCGCCACTCCGGCATCCCGCTGCCCGAACTGACCCAGCACCTGTACGTGCGCTACGAGGACCGGGCGGTCCAGCACCTGCTCACGGTCGCCGCCGGGCTGGACTCCATGGTCGTCGGCGAGAGCCAGATCCTCGGCCAGGTGCGCCAGGCGATCGCCCAGGCGCGTGAGCAGGGGACGCTCGGCCGGGCGCTCGACGGCCTCGGCACGCTCGCGTTGCACACCGCCAAACGGGCACACGCGGAAACCGGGATCGACCGCGCGGGCGCGAACCTGGTGAGCGTGGGGATCGGGCTCGCGGCGATGCGGCTGAAATCCGGCAGCGGCGAGGACGCGCCCGACCCGGTCCGCCCGCTCGCCGGGCTGAACGTGCTTGTCGTGGGCGCCGGCTCGATGAGCGCGCTCGCCGTCACGACGGCTGATCGTTTCGGCGCGGCCAGGATCGCGGTCACCAACCGCACCGCCGAGCGGGCGAGGCGGCTGGCGGCGTCGGTGTCCGGGTCAACCGCCGGTTTCGGCGATCTGCCTGCCGCCCTCGCCGACGCCGACCTGGTCATCTCCTGCACGGGGGCGGCCGGCCTGGTGATCACGGCCGAGATGACCGCCCAGGCGCTCCGCGTGCGGGCCGGCGGTGCGGGCGGGCAAGCGGGAACCCGGCCGCTGGTCCTGCTCGACCTTGCGCTCCCGCATGACGTGGACCGCGCCGCCGGCGAGATGCCCGGGGTGAGCGTGCTTGGCCTAGATGCGCTCGGGGAGGCGGGGACGGCCGTCGCGGCGGTGCAGGCCGAGGACGTTGCGGCGGTCCGGGCAATCGTTGCCGAGGAGCTCGCCGCCCGCGTCTCCGCCCGGCACGCGGCCAGGGTGTCACCAACCGTGATCGCGCTTCGCGCGAAGGCCGCCGAGGTGGTGGAGGCCGAACTGGACCGGCTGGCGGGCAAGCTGGGACCGCTGGACGAGCGGGCCAAGGCAGAGGTCTCGCTGGCGATGCAGCGGGTGGCGCACAAGCTGCTGCACGCGCCGACCGTGCGGGTAAAGGAACTGGCCGGCTCGCCAAGCGGCGACTCCTACGAAGCGGCCCTCCGCGTGCTCTTCGACCTCGACCAGGACGCGATCGACTTCGTCACCACGGCAGACGCGGACCTCACGCCGGGCGGTTCGGCATGAGCAGGTCGGTGCTGCGCCTGGGCACGCGCAAGAGCCCGATGGCCATGACCCAGTCCGAGACCGTGGCCAGCCTGATCAGGGAGCGCGCCGGGGTGGCGGTCGAACTGGTCGGGCTGACCTCGTTCGGCGACGTCAGCCAGGCCCAATTGACGCAGATCGGGGGCACCGGTGTCTTCGTGAGCGCGCTGCGCCAAGGCCTGCTCGCCGGGGACGTCGACCTGGCCGTCCACTCCCTCAAGGACCTCCCCACCGCCGCCGTGCCCGGCATCGCGCTCGCGGCGGTACCGGCCCGCGGCGATCCCAGGGACGCACTCGTGGCAAGGGACGGCGCCAAGCTGGCGGACCTGCCCACCGGCGCGCTCATCGGCACCGGGTCGCCCCGCCGGGCCTCGCAGCTGCGGCTGATGCGAGCCGACATCCGCCCGGTCCCGGTGCGCGGCAACGCCGGCACCCGCCTCGCGAAGGTCACCGCCGGTGAACTCGACGCCGTGGTGCTGGCCCGTGCCGGGCTGGAGCG
Source organism: Streptosporangiaceae bacterium (assembly GCA_036005525.1). Taxonomy (GTDB): domain Bacteria; phylum Actinomycetota; class Actinomycetes; order Streptosporangiales; family Streptosporangiaceae; genus UBA9676. Next base: position 19,046 of record DASYQM010000289.1, on the reverse strand, counting down.
GATCGGGCACCTTGACCTGGTCACCGAGGTCTTCGAGCCGGACGAGATGGTCCCCGCGCCAGGGCAGGGCGCGCTGGCCGTCGAATGCCCGGACACCGATCCCGGGCTGGTCGAGCTGCTCGCCCGTGTGGACGATCCGGGCAGCCGCGCGGCCGTGACCGCAGAGCGGGCGGTGCTAGCCGAACTCCAGGCCGGCTGCCACGCACCGGTCGGCGCCTACGCGGTGGCCACCGAAACGCTGCGCCTGACGGCGGTCGTCATCCCCGATGACGGTGCCCCGCCGGTCAGCGCGAGCGCGGCCGCCCCCGCCGGGGAGGCCGCACGCATCGGACGCGAGGTCGCTCGTGAATTGCTCCGCCGTGGGGCGGGAAGGTACGTGGCGGGTACGGCCACACACACGAGCAACGGGGACGATGCCCAGTGAATCCCACACCCGCGACCAAGAAGACCGCGGCTGCCCCTGGTCCGAAGGCGCGCACGGGCGCGCCGCCGGCCGCGGCCGGGCTCGTCGCCTTCGTCGGCGCCGGCCCAGGGGAGGAAGGGCTGCTGACGCTGCGCGCGGCCGAGTTGCTGTCCCGGGCGGACCTGGTGGTCGGCAGGCCGGAACTGACCGGCCCGCTGGCTCACCGGCTGCACGAGCAGGCGGCCGTCGCGGACGAGGCCGATCCCGACGCCGACGCCAGGACGCTCATCAAGGCAGCGAACACCGGCCAGCTGGCGGTCCGTTTGTTCTCCGGCGACCCGTTCCTGTTCGGCCACGCCTCCAGGCAAGCGGACGCGTGCGCCAGGGCACGTGTGCCGGTGGAGATCGTCCCCGGCGTGCCCGCCGCCACCGGGGTCCCCGCCTTCGCCGGCATCCCGCTGACCACCGATACCGGTGGCCTGCGGGTGGTGCATGCGTCCGACATCAGCCAGCTTGACGGGCCCACGCCCGAAAGCCTTGTGGTACTCGGCGCCGAGGCCGGACCGGTCGACATCGCCAAGATGCTCATGGCCGCCGGATGGGCGGATACCACCCCGATCGCCCTCACCTGGAACGGCACCACCACCGATCAGCGCACGGTGGTCGGCAGGCTGGGGTCGGTCGCCGCCGACCTCAAGGCGGCCGGGGTGAGCGTGCTGACCGAACCCGGGCCCGCCCTGGCGGTGGTCGGCGAGGCGGCCGCTCATCAGGGCCTGTCCTGGTTCGAGAGCAAGCCGCTCTTCGGCTGGCGGGTGCTCGTGCCACGGACGAAGGAGCAGGCGGCGTCGCTGTCGGACCGGCTGCGCTCCTACGGCGCGGTGCCACAGGAGGTGCCGACGATCGCCGTCGAGCCGCCACGCACCCCGCAGCAGATGGAACGGGCGGTCAAGGGCCTGGTCACCGGCCGGTATCAGTGGATCGCGTTCACGTCGGTGAACGCGGTCCGTGCGGTCAGGGAGAAGCTGGAGGAGTACGGCCTGGACGCGCGGGCGTTCGCCGGGGTCAAGGTGGCCGCGGTGGGCGAGCAGACCTCCGCCGCGCTCGGCCGGTTCGGCATCAAACCTGACCTCGTGCCAGACGGGGAGCAATCGAGCGAGGGACTGGCGGCGGCCTGGCCGCCCTACGACGATGTGCTCGATCCGATCAACCGAGTGCTGCTGCCCCGGGCCGACATCGCTACCGAGACGCTGGTCGCCAAGCTCACCGGTCTGGGCTGGGAAGCTGAAGACGTCACCGCCTACCGCACGGTGCGGGCGGCACCGCCGCCGGCGCCTGTCCGCGAGGCGATCAAGGGCGGCGGGTTCGACGCGGTCCTGTTCACCTCCTCCTCAACGGTGCGGAACCTGATCGGCATCGCCGGGAAGCCACATGCCGTCACGGTCATCGCCGTGATCGGGCCGCAGACCGCGCAGACCGCTGCCGAGTACGGGCTGCGGGTGGACGTGAAGGCGCCAAAGCCATCGGCCATGGCCCTGGCCGAGGCGCTGGCCGAGCATGGTGCCCACCTCCGCGAGACGGCTATCGCGGCCGGTGAGCCGGTACGCAAGCCCAGCGAGCGGCGGCGTGGCGGGCGCCGCCGGCTCCGATGAAGGTGTGAGCGCCCGCTCCGCCGGGCGCGCCGGTGACCGGCCACCTCGGGTCGGCGACAGCGGGAGGTGACTGCCATGACCGGGTTCCCTGCCGTCCGTCCCCGCAGGCTGCGCGGGACGGCGGCGTTGCGGCGGCTGGCCGCGACCACCAGCGTGCGCGGCTCAGACCTGGTGCTCCCGCTCTTCGTCAAGGAGGGGATCGCCGAGCCGGTGCCGGTCTCTTCCATGCCTGGCGTGGTCCAGCACACCAGGGACAGCCTGCGCAAGGCCGCGGTGGAGGCGGCCGAAGCCGGAGTGGGCGGGCTGATCTTGTTCGGAATCCCGGCGGTCAAGGACGGTGACGGCTCCGCCGCCGATGACCCCCGTGGCGTCATCCAGGTGGCCCTGCGCGACGTCGTGGCGGAGGTGGGCGACTCCGTGGTGATCATGGCCGACCTGTGCCTGTGCGAGTACACAGACCACGGTCATTGCGGAGTGCTGACCCCGGCGGGCGGCGTGGACAACGATGCCACCCTGGACCGGTACGCGGCGATCGCGGTCGCGCAGGCGGAGGCCGGGGCACAGGTGGTGGCACCGAGCGGGATGATGGACGGGCAGGTCGGGGCGATCCGGTCGGCGCTCGACCGGGCCGGCCGGCAGGACGTCGTGATCTGCGCTTACGCGGCGAAGTACGCCTCGTCCTTCTACGGGCCGTTCCGCGATGCCGCCGAGGGGGCGCCGCGGTTCGGCGACAGGGCCGCCTACCAGCAGGACCCGGCCGCCGGGGACGCCATCCGGGAGATTCTGCTCGACGTGGACGAGGGCGCCGACATCGTGATGGTGAAGCCCGCGCTGCCGTACCTGGATGTGATCGCCCAGGCCGCCGCGGCGGCACCGGTGCCCGTCGCCGCCTACCAGGTCAGCGGGGAGTACGCGATGGCAGAAGCGGCAGCGGCGAACGGCTGGCTGGACCGGGACCGGGTGATCATGGAGACCCTGACCGCGATCCGCCGCGCGGGCGCCAGCATCATCCTCACCTACTGGGCCGCCGAAGCCGCCCGCCGCCTGGGGCCGTGACTCCGTTTTCCGGCGACGCCGCCCGCGGGCCGGGCCCGTGACCGCGTTTCCGGTGAAGCCGCCCGCGAGCCGTAGCCCGTGGCCAGGCTCTAGCGAAGGGGCCCGCCGGTCGAGCGGTGGCCGGGCCCTCCAGCGAAGCGACCCGCCGGCCCGCGACATCTTCCGCCGCCCCGGAGCCTGGCGTGATCATGGGCTGGGTGTATACCTGACTACAGTCAGGCCATGATCACGAGTTGCGGGTACCAGAGATTGCACGAAACGGCTGATCTGTGGTCACACGGGCCAGCTGGGCGCCTTCGTTAGGTATCGTCTCGGCCTCAGCCGAGGGAACTGCCTGCGAGCGGGCGGGCACAGCCTGCATCATCGGGAGGGGACAGGATCCCGCTGGGAGCGGGAGTTGGGAGCCGACAGTCGAGGCGATGCTGCGCCGCGGCCGCCGCCGGACAGCCGGCCGGGCGGCCGCCGTCGCCGTGGACTACGCCGCGGCAGGATGGCCGGTGTGCCTGGGCACCCACCTGGGTGAGGGGCTCGCCCGCCACCCGCTGCATGGCGCAATGGCCCGCGGGCGGGTGCTTGACCCGGGCCGCGCCTGCTCCTGTGACCGGATCGGGTGCCCGGCGCCGGGCGCGCATCCCATCTCGCCCGCATGGCAGATCGAGGCGTCCAGCGATCCCGGGGAGGCCAGCCGGCGGTGGCGGGAGCAGCCCGCGGCGAACATCATTCTGGTCACCGGGCGCGTCTTCGACGTGCTCGACGTGCCGGCCGTGGCCGGAACCGCCGCGCTGGGCCGGATGCAGCGAGCCGCGGTGCGGGCCGGCCCTGTGGCGGTGTCCGCGGAAGCGCTGCCTGCGGACGACCGGGCCCTGTTCTTCGTCGCCACCAGGGGTGCGCCCGCCGACGAGGACGAATGGTGGTCGTGTCACCTGGACTGTGAGCCGGACGACTTCGCGCCGGTCACGGGCCTGCGCTGGCATACCAGAGGCAGCTTCGTGGTGGCCCCCCCGTCCCGCTACGGCCGGGGCGCCGCACACTGGATCCGTGAACCGGGGGAGCATCAGCTGCCGGACGCGCTGCGGTTGCTCGAGTTTCTCGCGGACACGTGCGACGAGTTGACGGTGTGAGACACCCGCTGCCGGGCCCGGGTCGGCCTGTGACGCCGCGGGCGCCCGCGAGGGAGGCAATGGGATGAGCGAGGGGCTGGAATCCGGCGGGCTGTTCCGCCGCGCCTGTGCCGTCATCCCGGGCGGGGTGAACTCCCCCGTCCGGGCGTTCGGCGCGGTCGGCGGCGTGCCGGTGTTCATGGTCTCCGGCCGCGGCCCCTATCTCACCGACGCCGACGGCCGGGAGCTGGTCGACCTGGTCTGCTCGTGGGGGCCGCTGATCCTGGGTCACGCATACCCGGCGGTGGTCGAGGCGGTGACGGCGGCGGCCGCGCGCGGCACCTCCTTCGGCGCCGCCACCGAGGGCGAGATCGAGCTCGCCGAGGAGATCGTGGCGCGCACTCCGGTGGAGAAGGTGCGCCTGGTCAACTCCGGCACCGAGGCCACCATGACCGCGGTGCGGCTGGCTCGTGGCTTCACCGGCCGCCCGCTGGTGGTGAAGTTCGCCGGCTGCTACCACGGGCACGTCGACGCCCTGCTGGCCGCCGCCGGGTCCGGGGTCGCCACGTTCGGCCTGCCCGACACGCCGGGCGTGACCGGCGCCGCGGCCGGGGACACGCTGGTGCTCCCCTACAACGACGCGGCCGCGGCCCGGGAGGCCTTCGCGGAGCACGGCCACCAGATCGCGGCGCTGATCACCGAGGCGTGCCCGGCGAACATGGGGGTGGTCCCGCCCGTCCTTGGCTTCAACGAGCTGCTGGCCGCGCTGTGCCGCGAGTACGGGTCACTGCTGATCATGGACGAGGTGCTGACCGGATTCCGGGTAACCAGCTCCGGCTGGTACGGCCGGGAGGGCGTGGCTGGCGACCTGATGACCTTCGGCAAGGTGATGGGCGGCGGGCTGCCGGCCGCGGCCTTCGGCGGGCGCGCGGAGATCATGGACCTGCTGGCCCCGTCCGGGCCGGTCTACCAGGCCGGGACCCTGTCCGGGAACCCGCTCGCCACCGCGGCCGGACTGGCCACCCTGCGGGCCTGCACGCCCGAGGTGTACCGCCGGGTGGACGAGGTGGCCGCGACCGTGGCCAAGCTGGCCGCCGCCGCGCTGGCCGGGGCCGGGGTGCCGTTCCGGTTGCAGGAGGCGGGCAACCTGTTCTCGCTCTTCCTCGGCAGCGACGCGCCGGTGCGCGACTTCGACGAGGCCCGCGGCCAGTCCGGCGCGGCGTACGCGGCGTTCTTCCACGGCATGCTCGACGGCGGTGTCTACCTGCCGCCGTCCCCCTACGAGGCCTGGTTCACCTCCGCCGCGCACGACGACGAGGCGGTCGCCAGGATCGCCGACGCCCTGCCCGCCGCGGCCGCGGCCGCCGCGGGCGCCCTCCGCTGACGCGAGCCGCCGCGGCCGCCGTCGGCTGGCGCGGGGTCAGCCGATGGTCACGGCGATGATCCCGGCCACGATCGCCGCCGCGCCGGTGAGCCGGCGGGCCAGCCCGCCCTCGCCGAGGAGCCTGCGGCCCAGCACGACCCCGAACAGGACGCTGACCTCCCTCGCCGGGGCGACCGCGGCCACCGAGGTGAAAGTCATCGCGACCAGCACGAGGATGTAGGCGAGCGGCGAGAGCAGCGCCGCGCCGAGCGCCTGGCGCCGGTAGCGGCGCCAGAGCAGCCGGGTCCGCCCGGCGTCGGCCAGCGCGAACGGCGCCAATACCAGCGCCATCCCCACCAGCGAGGCATAGCCCTGCAGCAGCGGCGGGTTGCCCACCGTGGTGACCGCGACCTTGTCCCAGAGGGTGTAGCAGGCGATGAAGATGCCTGTCACCAGGGCAAGCAGGATCGCGGCCGGAGCCAGCGCCTGCCCGGTGCCGGCGGGCATGCCGAGGACGACCACCCCGGCGACGAGCAGGCCGATGCCCGCCAGCGCGGCGGGACCGGGTCGCTCGCCGAGTATGACGATGCCCGCGAGCGCGGCCAGCAACGCACCCGAGCCCCGGCCGATGGGATAGACAGCCGACAGGTCGCCGACCCGGTAGGCCCGCAGCAGGAACAGGAAGTACCCGGTCTGCAGCGCCGCGGTGCCGGCCAGGAAGACCCACGATCGGGTGGTCAGGTGCGGAGGGCTGGCGATCAGGCTGACCGCCACCACCGGGGCGTAGATCGCGGCCGCCGCCGCCGACATGAGCCATACGAAACGGATGGCTCCGGCCTCCGCCGCCTGTTTGCTGAACAGGTTCCAGCAGGCATGAGCGACGGCAGCAACGAGGATGAGGACGAGGGCGGTGGCGTTCAGTTAACGGCTCCTCGGTGCATTCTCCCGGCGCTGCGGCTCCCGGCGCTGCGCTCCGGCGCCCTTCCGGCCTTCCATACTGTCCGGGACGGGCCGGTTCACCTGCAGTTCATCATGCCTCAGCGCGGCCGGGGCTCTGGCCCGCCCCCGGTAGGCTGGGGGGCCATGTCTGACACCACCGTGGTCCACCTGCTGCGCCATGCGGAGGTGAGCAACCCGCGCGGCCTGCTCTACGGCCGGCTACCCGGTTTCCATCTGTCCGAGGAAGGCCGGCTCATGGCGAAGTCGGCTGCCGGGTTCCTGGCCGGCCGGGACGTGACCGTGGTGTGGTCCTCCCCGATGGAACGCGCGCTGGAGACCGCCGCGCCGGTCGCGGCCCAGTTCGGCCTCGACGTCGAGATCGATGAGCGCCTGATCGAGCCGTGGAACCACTTCGAGGGGACCACGTTCGGCGTCGGGTCCGGCGCCCTGCGGCGGCCATCGCACTGGCGGCATCTTCGCAACCCGTTCCAGCCGTCCTGGGGTGAGCCCTACGACAGCATCGCGGCCCGGATGCACGCCGCGATGACCGACGCTGTCAGGGCCGCCCACGGGCACGAGGCGGTCTGCGTCAGCCACCAGCTGCCCATCTGGGTTGCCCGGCGGGCAGCTGAGGGCCGCCGCCTGTGGCACCACCCCGGCCGCCGCCGGTGCGCGCTGGGAAGCGTGACGAGCTTCACGTACCACGGGGACACGATCGCCGGGATCAGCTACGCCGAGCCTGCCGGGGCCGGGCGGCCACAGGTCCCCGGCGCGTGAGGCGGGCCGCTGGGGCCGGCCCGCCGTCGCCGCGGCGGGCCCGGTCCGGCACAATAGGGCGCGGCACTACTGCCTGTAGGAGATCGCCCTGTGTTCCGTCCACCGCGATGTCCGCGCCGTCACCCACGCCACGCGGCCATCGGCCCCAGGCTCAAGCGCGCACGCCGCGGCGCCGCAGCCCTGGCGGCCGCGGCGGGCACCCTGACGCTGGCGGCCTGCTCGGGCGGCGGTATCGCGCAGAGCACACCGGCCAGCAACGGCCAGAGCTTCGTCTCGGGGGACAGCGGCACCACGGTCTTCGGGAGCAGTAACCGCCCGCTCGCGCCCCCGGTCACCGGCACCACGCTCGACGGCGCCCCGCTCAGCCTGTCCCGGTTCCGCGGTCACGTGCTGGTGATGAACTTCTGGGGATCATGGTGCACACCCTGCCGGGCCGAGGCGCCGACGCTCGCGTCGCTGGCACGCACGTTGCGCCCCGCGGGCGTCGCGTTCCTCGGCGTGGACATCAGGGACACCCCGGCCAGCGCCCAGGCCTTCCAGCGCAACTTCAACATCACATACCCGAGCCTGAACGACCCGGGCGACGCGATCGCGCTTGCCTTCCGCAGCACCGTGCCGCCCGCGGGTATCCCGACCACCCTCGTCATCTCGCGCAGCGGCCGGATCGCGGCCCGCGTCATCGGCCAGGTCTCCTACCGGGGGCTGCGGGGACTGATCTCCAAGACGCTGGCGCAGCCGTCATGAGCAGGGCACGCCACAGAGATCTCCGGCCCGCTGCCACGGCAGGGATCCACGAGACACGCCCTCGGCGGGAACGGGCGGTCTCCCGGTGACCGGGGTGCGCATCCCGCCCGGCCAGCGCGCACACCGGGGCCAGCCCGGCCGGGGTGCCCCGCAGCGGCCGGCGGGTACGCCGGCGCCGTCGCCCGGCCTCGTGGCCTGGCTGCGGTGGGCCTGGTATCACCTGACCTCCATGCGCACCGCGCTGGTGCTGCTTTTCCTGCTCGCCGTCGCGAGCGTGCCCGGGTCGGTGCTGCCGCAGCAGGGGATCGACCCGCAGGCGGTGCAGCAGTACTACGCGGCTCACCCCGCCCTGGCGCCGCTGCTGGACCGGCTGTCGCTGTTCAACGTCTTCGCTTCGCCGTGGTTCGCCGCCATCTACCTGCTGCTGTTCGCCTCGCTCGCGGGGTGCGTGATCCCGCGCTCGTTCCGTCTGGCTGGCTCGGCGCGGCAGCAGCCGCCGCGGGCGCCTGCCAACCTGTCCCGCCTGCCGCTCGCGGCCCGTCACGAGACCCAGCTCGCCCCGGACGAGGCGCTCGCGGCCGCGGCGGCGGTACTGACGGGCCGGCGGTTCCGGCTGCGGGCGGGCGACGGCTGGGTCGCCGCGGAAAAGGGCTACCTGCGCGAGGCGGGAAACCTGCTCTTCCATCTCGCGCTGCTGGTGCTGCTCGTCGCGGTCTGCGTGGGCGGGATGTTCGGCTACAAGGCGAACCGGCTGCTCGTCGTCGGCGACTCGTTCGCGAACACGGCCACCGCCCTGGACGCGTTCCACCCGGGACGGGCCGTCTCCGCGGCTGACCTCCAGCCGTTCACGATCGCCCTCGACAAGTTCGAGGCGTCGTACATCACCTCGGGCACCCTCCGCGGGCAGCCCTCGCGGTTCGATGCGCTCGTCCGTTACGCGCCGCAGCCCGGGGCCGCGATGCGCGGCTACAGCCTGCGGGTGAACCATCCGCTGACCGTGGACGGGGCGCGGGTGTTCCTCATCGGCCACGGCTATGCGCCGGTCTTCCGGGTCACGGACGGGACCGGGCGGGTCGTCTTCAACGGGCCGGTGCCGTTCATCGCCACGGAGCAGGCGGGCCTCACCTCCGAAGGCGTGATAAAGGTGCCCGACGCCCGCCCGCGGCAGCTGGGTTTCACGGGGGTCTTCCTTCCCACCGCCGTGGATGCGGGCGGCAAGCTCGGCTCCGCCTTTCCGGCGCCGCTCAACCCGGCGGTGAGCCTGGTCTCCTACGCCGGCAACCTGGGCATGAACAACGGCCCGGCGCAGTCGGTGTACCAGCTGGACACCTCGGGCCTGCGCCAGCTGCCGGTCGCGCCGCGGCCGCTCGCACCGGGCCAGTCGATAAAGCTGCCGGACGGGTACGGGACCCTCACCTTCACCGGCTACCGGCAGTGGATCAGCCTGGCGATCACCTACGACCCGGGCACGCTCCCGGCACTGATCGCGGGGATGACGGCACTGGCGGGCCTGCTGCTGTCGTTCTTCATCCGGCGGCGCAGAATGTTCGTGCGGGCCTACCCGGGACCGGGCGGCCGGACCGTGGTCGACGTCGGCGGCCTCGCGCGCTCCGACGCCGCCGGGGCCTTCGAGACCGAGTTCACCACCCTGGCCGGTGAGATCTCATCGGCGCACCAGGGCAGCGAGCCCGCCGTGCCGGCCCGGGGCCCCGGGCCGGGTTCCGCCGCGGGCGGCCCGTCAGCCCCGGACGACCAGACCGAAGGGGAGTGAGAGCCGTGCCCATCAACGACGGGCTGGCCAACCTCAGCCACTACTCATTCGTGGCCACCGTCGTGGCCTACGCCCTTGCGGTGCTGGCCTTCGCGTGCGACTTCGCGTTCGGGCGGGACGCGCTGGGCCCGCTGCGGCCGGCCCGGGAGCCAGCGGCCGACCTGGTCGCGGTGGGCGCGGCACCGAGCTCCCCGGGCCCGGGCACGTCCGAGCCGGGATCCACCCCGGCCGTGCCGGCAGCCCGACCCGGCGCGGGGCAGGATGCCCGGGCGATGGGGCGCTGGGTGCGGGTGGCGATCTGGCTGACCGCCCTCGGGCTGGTAGCGCACGTCCTCGGTGTGGTCAGCCGCGGGCTTGCAGTGCACCGGGTGCCGTGGGGCGATATGTACGAATTCGTCACCACCGTCACTTGCGTAGCGGTCATCTTCTCCTTCGCCCTCATGCTCCGCTACCGCGCCTACCGGCTGGGCCTGTTCGTGATCGGCCCGGTGGTGATCCTCCTCGGGCTCGCGGAAACGGTCATCTACACCCCCGCCGGGCAGCTGCCTCCGGCGCTGCAGTCCTACTGGCTCGCCATCCACGTGACGTCGATCACACTTGCGACCGGCGCGTTTGTGGTGGCGGCCCTGCTGGCGGTCGTCTACCTGCTGGCCGACCGGCATGCCAGCCGGACCGCAGCGGGCATGCCCACCCGGGCCGACGCGATCTTCCGCATCCTGCCGGCGCCGAAGGTGATCGACCAGCTTGCCTACCGGACGGTGGTGTTCGGCTTCCCGCTGTGGACCTTCGGCATCATCGCCGGCGCGATCTGGGCGGATATGGCGTGGGGGCGTTACTGGGGCTGGGACCCCACCGAAACCTGGGCCTTCATCACCTGGGTCGTGTACGCGGGCTACCTGCACGCCCGCGCCACCGCGGGCTGGCGGGGGCGTAAATCCGCGTACATCCAGCTGGTCGGCTTCGGGTGCCTGATCTTCAACACCGTCGTGGTCAGCATCCTCATCACCGGGCTGCACTCGTACGCCGGCCTCAGCTGAGGTAACGGGTTCAGGCCAGCCCGCCGGGATCCTCACCCCGGATAAGCCGCTCCAGCGCGCTGATGAAGTCGGGATCGTCATCCGGCCCGGTTGGCTGCCTGGGGCCGGGCCCTTCCGGCGGGTCCGGCGCACGCAGGCCGTCCGGCTCCAGCCATCGCTCCCGGCCCGCCGGGTGGCGCCGGAGCGCCGCCTGTGTATCCCGCCGGTGACGGGACGGGTGCCCGGGCCGGGGCAGGGCACGGCCCGCCAGCCACCACACCCATATGCCGCCGACCAGCAGCCCCGCGATGAGCAGGGCGGCCAGGACCGCCAGCAGCATCATGGCGGCAGCCTAACCTTTGTGTATCCGGACTGCCGGTAAATCGGGTGAGTCCGCCTTACCGGCGGTCCATACCATGTGACAGTCAGTCAGGGCAGATGACGTTGCGGGTAATTCGTCGTACTCTGGCGGCTTGGCGCCGATCATGGGGAGAGCGAGATATGCGGCTGCGGCTCTTTGCCCGCTTCCGCCGGTCCGCCCGGCCACGACGGGCCCGCGGCGCCGGCTGGGGACCGTGGGCTGAGCCGCCCCGCGAACAGCCGAACCTGGGTCCACCTGTCACCGGACGCCATCGCCGGGACGGCGGGCGGGAGCAGGCGCCCGACGCGCGTCCGGTGGGCCACGGGCAGCCGGGGCCGCAGGCAAGTCCGTATGGATCCCCGGTAGGGGAGGTTCTCCCGCGCCGGGCGAAGCCCCGGCGCCCCGACACGGCCAGGGGAACCGCGCACCGGGCCGGGGCTGCCAGGGCGGCCGCAAGAACGGCGCCCCGGGCCGGCGCAGAGGCCCGTTCGGCGGTGGGGCCCGCCCGGCAGCGGCCGGAGACGGCACGCCAAGCCGGGCTGCCGTGGTACGAGGTGGCGCATGCACGCAGCGCGGCGGAGGGGCGCCGGGACTGCGGCGAGCTGGAACACCTGCTCTGCCGGGAGTGGGAGGAGGGTGCGGTGCCGCCGCCGGAGGCCGTCCGCGCCATCGACCGGCTGGCCGAACTGCCGTCCCGGATCAAGCGGATCCTCGCTTCCGGCCTCGATGCGATCTTCGTCGGGCCCGGAGGCGTGCCCGACCTCGACGATATGGCCCAGTTGCACGGCGTCCCGCTGCCGTCCGGGCGCGCCACCTGGGACGCGTGCGCCGGCGCCTACGGCGAGCGCAAGATCATTGTCGGTTCACGGCCGTCGGCCGCCCCGGACGTGATGTGCCACGAGGTCGGGCACGCACTCGACGACATCGATGGATCCGGCGAGAGGTGGCAGTCCGATTCGGATGAGTTCCGTAGCCTGTATGACCGCTGCCTGCCGCGTCTCGTGAGCTACTTCCACCGGCAGGAGGGGGCGGTCGGCCGCCGCGAGTTCTTCGCCGACGCCTTCGCCGCGATCGCCTCGCGGCAGCGGCCAGCGCTTGTGGACATGCTGGGCGGCGACACCAGGATCGCTCTCGACGTCATGCTCTTCTTCAACGTGCGATACGGCATTTAGAGTGGTATGCGATGTTTGTCATCAAGCTTCCCAACGGAAATCTCATGGCCCCCGAGTCGGCCGTGGACGCCGACGGCCAGGTGGTGGGGGACGCCTACGTCGAGGTCTCCCCGGCCGACCCGGAGTATGCGCGCCTGGCCGAGCAGGCGCTCTCCGAGCAGGAAGTCGAGGACCGCAGGCGGCGTTGGCGCGATGGCGACGAGGCGCTGCGCCGGGAGTTCGAGGAGTACCTAGCCAGCCGGAGCCAGGACGACACCGGCCAGGACTGAGCCGCCGGGCTGACCGAGCCGGAACTGACCGAGCCGGAACTGACCGAGCCGGAACTGAGCCGGGTAGGAAAGGCTAAGCGATCACTGGGCGACCGGGCCGTCCTTTGCCGACTGCGAATCCCCGCGGAGCAGGGCGCGAACCTCGGACTCGCGGAACCGCCTGTGGCCCCCGGGCGTCCTGATGCTGCTGATGCGACCCGATGCCGCCCACCGGGTAACCGTCTTCGGGTCGACTCGGAAGAGAGCAGCTACCTCCCCGGGAGTGAGGAGCCGCTCACTGTTCCCGTCCACGCCTTTCCCCCTTCTGACCTCCGTTTGCGGGGCCTGCACTTAGTGTCCCGGACGCGGACCCGTTATCTGCCTCGATTTCCGGAATTCACTCCCCCGCCGGGTAACACTTTGACATGCGCGCTGGATGGGCCGGCCGGCCATATGGTGGGCCAATGCCGTCGCTGGTATCGGCCGACGAAATCCGGGACGCGGCCGCGCGCCTCGCCGGGGTCGCCATCCGTACCCCGCTGGTGCCGTTCCCTGGCGCGCACGCCGGCTTGCTGGTGAAGCCGGAGTCCCTGCAGCCAACGGGCTCGTTCAAGCTGCGTGGCGCGTATACGGCGATCAGCGCCCTTCCCGCCGATCTGCGCGCGCGGGGGGTGGTGGCCCATTCCAGCGGGAATCATGCCCAGGCCGTCGCGTATGCCGCGGCGCTGCTCGATGTGCCGGCCACCGTGGTGGTCCCGGTCAATGCGCCGCCGGTCAAACTCGGCCCCATCCGCCGGCTGGGTGCCCGGATCGTCACCACCGAGCCTTCGCTGAGCGCACGGGTAGCCGCCACCGACGAACTGATCCGCCGTCACGGCTATGCGCTCATCCCGCCCTTCGACGACCGGGCCGTCATAGCGGGCCAGGGCACCATCGGGCTGGAGATCGCGGCGGACTGCCCCGACGCCGACCTGGTCGTCGTGCCGGTCGGCGGCGGTGGCCTCATCTCCGGGATTGCCGCCGCCGTCCGCGCGCTGAGCCCTGCGACGCGGGTAGTCGGGGTCGAGCCGGAACTGGCCGCCGACGCGCGTGAATCGTTCCGCAGCGGCCGGCGGGTGGCATGGCCAGCGCAGGACACGCAGCGGACCATCGCCGACGCGCTCCGGGTGGAGCAGATCGGCTCGCTGACCCTGGATCACATGCTCAGTCACGTGGACGACATCGTGACCGTCACCGAGAACGAGATACGCGAGGCGGTGCGGCGGACCGCGGCGCAGGCACATCTGGTCGCCGAACCGGGCGGGGCGGTCGCGGTCGCCGCGTGCCTGCTCCGCGAGCATGACCTGCCACCCGCCCGGACCCAGGTGGCCGTACTGTCCGGAGGCAACATCGATCCGGCACTACTGGCGGGCATCCTCGCGAACGGCGGCACCGGCCAGGGCAGCGGCACCGGCCAGGGCAGCGGCGCGGGCGATGGCGGCATGGCCCCGGGCGGCGGCGCGGGCGATGGCGGTGCGGGCCCCGGCGGCGGATCAGGAGCCGAGGGCGCGGAAGCCGGCGGCCCGGCACCGGCATAGGCTGGGTTCGTCATGCGCGCCACACTCGCCTACACGACGGCACGGATCCTGCTGTTCGTGGCCGCCGTCGGCCTGATCTACCTGGCCGGTGCCCGCGGTCTGCTGCTGCTCGGGCTGGCCCTGCTGGTGAGCGGGGCGGCGAGCTACGTCGTGCTCTCGCGCCAGCGCGACGCGATGTCCGGGGCGCTGGTGAACCGGTTCCGCTCCCTGCGCGCACGGTTCGACGATGGCGCGAAGGCAGAGGACGACGAGTAGGCCCCATCTGGAAGATCCGGCCGTCTCCGGGGACGCTCAGGCCGTGGCGATGGACGCGGCCGGGATCTTCGCGGAGCCGGTCAGCCCCAAGGGCCGGGCCGACCCCCACCGCCGTGCCCGGCCATACACGAACTCGGCGAGGCGGTCGAGCCGACGGTGGTGCGGCCGGGGCGCGCCCGGCCGCCCGGTCAGTGGCCCGGCCCGGCGGGCCCGCGGGTTTCCAGGGGCTCGTCGCCGCGCAGCCACCCGCCTGCGGTCAGCAGGTGCAGCACGGCGTCGACCGACTCCTGCCGCGACATGGCCGAGGTATCGATCGTGAGCTCGGCGTCGGTCGGTTCCTCATAGGGGTCGGAGACACCGGTGAAGTTGTCGATCAGGCCGGACCTCGCCTTCGCGTACAGGCCCTTGCGGTCACGTGCCTCGCAGACCTGCACAGGCGTGGCGACGTGGACCAGCAGGAAGTCGCCGACCTCGCTGACCATGCCGCGCACCCGGGCCCGCGCCTGCGCGTACGGCGCTATCGGCGCGCAGATGGCGATCCCGCCGTGCTTGGCCACTTCCGTGGCCACGAAACCGATCCTGGCGATGTTCAGGTCGCGGTCCGCGCGGGAGAACGTCAGGCCCGCCGAGAGCAGTTCCCGCACGAGATCACCGTCGAGGAGCGACACCGAGCGGTCGCCGCGCTCGCTCAGGGCATCACGCACCCCCCTGGCGATCGTGGACTTGCCGGACCCCGACAGGCCGGTCAGGAAGATGACCAGGCCGCGTTCGGTGCGCGGTGGCCGTGCCCGGCGGAGTTCGGCCGCCACGGCCGGCGGGGTGAACCAGGCGGGCACCTCCTCGCCCCGGTCCAGCAGGTCCTCGAGTTCGCCCATCGCCAGGTCGGCCCGCTCCGTGCCGGGCTCGATCAGTGCCAGCGGCCGCCAGACCTCGGCCGTCCGATCGTAGGCCCAGTCGCCGGCGGACACCACCGGGATGGCGGCCGGGACGGCGGGTGCCTCAGGCTCGTCCGTGAACAGGTGGGTGGCACCATACGAGGCCGCGACCAGCGCCCGGAGCTTGATCTCGCGTTCGGCGCCAACGTCGCGCGCGGCCAGTGGCACCGGGACCACGAGCGTGCCGGGTGGCAGGTGCCGGGCGGCGGCGCGAACCGTCCGCACCAGTGCCTCGGGCGTTACGACCACGTCCGCCTTGCCCGTCACCAGAGGAAGCAGCAGCAGCCGTGCCCGCAGCTGGCCCGCCATGTGCCGCAGCTGGCCGATCTGCTGGGCGTTCAGCGGGCGCCGGGTAGCGAAGGCGAGCACCGGGTCATCGCCGAGCTCCGCCCGCACCTGGGCCGGTGTCCGCCGCAGCTGCCGGAAGGGGCCATGCTCCGGATCCCGGCACTTCGTCACCTCACCGCTCAGCCGCACCAGAGCGGGTCCGGCAGCCGCCGCGGGCCCGGCAGCCGCCGCGGGCCCGGCAGCCCCGGCAAAACCGTCGGTCATGACCGGCTCGGCGGCGCCGGCGGCCCCCGTGGGCTGGGGCGGCGGGGCCGCCCCTTCGGGCCGCGCGTGACGGCCGCGCCGGCCGGCCCGCGGCGGGGACAGTCCCACGGCCGCGGACCGCTCACTGATGTCGAGCACGGCGAGCGGCACGCCTTCGGGATCGTTCAGCGCCAGCCGCCGGTGGGCCGACGGGACGGCATCCTCGGGCACGTCGAGCGTCACCGGGACCGGCCACGCGGTCCCGTTGGGGAGCGTGCCAGACTCGCACACCGACGCCACCTCAGCGGCGGTCATGAATCCGGTCAATGGCGCGAACGCGCCCGAAAGCAGCAACTCCAGATCGGCAAGCTGGCCCTCGTCGAGGGTCCAGGAAGGAAGGCTCGCCAAACCTGCGGCCAGCCCGGTCACTGCCTCAGCGGCCACGTCCACCTCCGTCCGGCGCGTCGCCCGTCCAGGGACTCGCTGCCCGTGCCGCCTCATGCCGCCCGGCCATGCCTGAGGCTACTCCGGCACCGGCGGGCGGGCCAGGAAGGCAACCCAGCGGCACCCCGGCAGGCGGGCAGCGTGCTCCTGGCCAGGTCAGAGTACCCTGGCGAACCGGTCCTCGGGCTTACGCAGGACGTAGAGGAGTTCCTCGTGCGCGGCGGTCAGCCGGCCTCGTGAGAGCCAGGCGATCAGCTTTTGCCCCGCGAGGAAACCATACGGCTCGGCCATCCCTCCCGCCAGCCCGCCCAGCGCCCGCCGTTCGGCTATCACCAACTCGCGCATCAGCGCGTAGGCCTGAACGCCTCGCGCTGATGACAGCCGCTCGTAGACAGCCTCGTAGGGCCCCGGCTGGCCCGGCCGTCGCTTGCGCCAGACCGCGCGCCTGGCCACCGCGGGCAGGATCCGGTCGAGGAAGCCCGCCGCGCTGTCCCGGTCGCTGAAGCGCAGCAGCAGCAGCCCGCCGGGCCTGATCGTGGCCACCAGCCGGTCCAGCACAAGTTCCGCGTTCTGGATCCGCTGCAGGAGCAGAGCACAGAGCACAATGTCGTGGGAGCGTGGCGGAAGCGGCAGCGTACGCAGGTCACCATGGACGCATCCGGCCATGCTCTCGTCCGTGCTGAGCGCGGCGCGGGTGGCTGGCTGGTCGTCATCGATGAGGCTGACGGCGACGTCGGCGCCGGCTGCGCGCAGCATTCCGATGCCGAGGTCCCCGTCGGCCGTCGTGCAGCCAGCCTGCAAGACCGTGATCTGCTGCCCCTCCCGCCCGCTGACGTAGTCGCGGGTGTACCGGGCGAACAGGCCGGCATCGGAGGGGTCACCGGCGGCCGGGCTGTCCGCGACCGGAGCCGTGGCGGCGCCGGGAGCCGTTGCCAGATCCGATGCCTGCCGCTGCGGCTCGGGCACCGCTGCGGCCCGCGCGGGCGTGGCGGCAGCCCCCTGGCTGTCCCTTTCGTTGCCCAGGAGGGTCACGTTCGGCCCGGGAACGGCCAGCATCTCACGGACCGGGCTCTGGGCAGGGGCACCCTGCCCAGTTGCCTCCCTTGGCGCTGCGTCTCGTGCGGGTGCTTCGCGGGCCGCTGCGTCTCGTGCGGGTGCTTCGCGGGCCGGTGTGCCTCGTGCGGGTGCTTGGCGGGCCGGTGTGCCTGCGGGTGCTTCGCGCGCTGGTGTGCCTCGTGCGGGTGCCTCGCGCGCTGGTCTGCCCCGCGCGGGTGCCTCGCGTGCGGGTGCCTCGCGGGCCGGTGCACCTCGCGTGGGGGCCTCACGGGCACTGGCGTCCGCGGCCGATCCGCGCTCCGCCCCCGCGCGCCGCCCCCTGCGCCCGCGCGCAGCTTCTGCGTCGCCGCCGGTGGTCCCGCTCCCGGCCAGCCCGTCCGCCGACATTGCCTTACCTTCTCCGATGACACGATCGGGGAGCCCGTATTTCCGGCATCTTGCCATAGCCCGGATCGGCTAGGCCATCAGGGATGGGCGAGGCCGTAAGCTGGAAGCGTCCCGCATCCGGGCCGTCCTGGCACTTATGCGGGTATTTGTGCTGCCTATCGAAGGACACCAGTGAGTCTCGGCGGACTACTCAGCGTCATCACGGGCGATCCCGCGCTGCAGGAGGCGCTCGATTCCCCCGGCACCGCGGGCACCGTGCCGGGCGGGGATACCACCGTCGCGGAGACCGGGGCCGACTTCACCGCCCCGCCCGCACTCCGGCCGTTCCTGGCGGCTGCCCTCACCGGCCTGCCCGGGGACGGGGGCGACCGGGCCCGCCAGGACCGCCGCTTCGTGCTGGCGGTCACCGCCACCGCCCGGGAAGCCGAGGAGCTCACCGACGGCCTGAGCTCACTGCTGCCGGGCGAGGAGGTGGCCTACTTCCCCGCCTGGGAGACGCTGCCGCACGAGCGGATCTCACCTGGCTCGGAAACGTGCGGCCGCCGGCTTGCGGTCCTGCGCCGGCTCGCGCACCCCGACCCGGCCGACGCCCGGACCGGCCCGCTCAGCGTGGTGGTCACCTCGGTCCGCGGCCTGCTGCAGCCGATCGTCGGCGGCCTGGGCGACATCGCGCCGGTGTCGCTGCGGCCAGGCCAGGGGGCCGGCCTCGACGAGGTGATCGCCAGCCTGGTCGAGATCGGCTATACGCGCACCGACCTGGTGGAGCGCCGCGGTGACATGGCGGTGCGCGGCGGCATCGTCGACGTCTTCCCGCCTACCGAGGAGCACCCGCTGCGGGTGGAGTTCTGGGGCGACGAGGTCGAGGAGATTCGCCAGTTCCGCGTCGCCGACCAGCGAAGCCTGCAGACCGTCGACAGGCTGTGGGTACCGCCTTGCCGCGAGCTGCTGCTCACTCCTGCCGTGCGGGAACGGGCCAAGCAGCTCGCCGCCGATCACCCGGACCTGGCCGAGGTGCTCGGCAAGCTCGCCGATGGCATCGCGGTGGAGGGCATGGAGGCCTTCGCGCCAGCCATCGCATCGCGTATGGAGCTTCTGCTCGACCACGTGCCCGCCAGCGGCCGCGTGCTCGCGTGCGATCCCGAGCGGATCCGGGCCCGGGCCGCCGACCTGGTCCGCACCAGCCAGGAGTTCCTGGCGGCGTCTTGGGTGAACGCCGCGGCGGGCGGGCAGGCGCCGATCGACCTGGGCGCCGCCGCTTTCCG
>DASYQM010000288.1:0-8784 GCA_036005525.1 Streptosporangiaceae bacterium | reverse complement strand
GCCGCCAATACTGCGCGGCCAGGTA
The DNA here is from genome assembly GCA_036005525.1 of Streptosporangiaceae bacterium. Lineage (GTDB taxonomy): Bacteria > Actinomycetota > Actinomycetes > Streptosporangiales > Streptosporangiaceae > UBA9676. The sequence goes on along the minus strand of DASYQM010000288.1, from coordinate 8,759 downwards.
GGTATCGCGGGCGCGGCTGGCAGCCCAGGCGCACTCGACCAGGACCTCCACCAGCCAGACGTCGCCCTTGCGGGTCTTGCCCGAGCGGCGCTTGCCGCCGGTGATGTTGTTGCCAGCTTCTACCGGGAGCGCCAGTTCCTCGCCGGCCTGGGCATCCCTGTCCAGCTACTGCCAGATCACGGCGCGCTCGGCCGCACCGACCTCCGGCTCTGAGCCTGGTGAGTCCGCCTGGGTCGGCACGGCGGCGGTGGCTTCGTCGTGCTCGCGCAGCATGCGCAAGACTGTCGCGGGCGATGGATGCTGGCCTTTCTTCTTGCCCTTGGTGATGACGAGCCGGGAGGCGATGTCGCGCAGGCTCAGCTCCTGCTCACGCAGGTGCAGGGCCATGGAGAGCATGGTGTTGTCGGTGACGCCGGCGCCGCCGATGCTCTTGCCGCGCTTGCGGGCGGATTCATGCCCTTCCAGGGTGCGGTCGCGGATGTACTCGCGTTCCATCCCAGACAGGGCTGCCAGCACCGTGAACACGATCCCGGATGGGTCGTGTGAGCCCTGCAGCTCGCCGGCCAGGAACTCCAGGGCGATATCGCTGGCCTTCAGCTGCTCGGCCAGCGCCGCCAGCTCAAGACCGCGGCCCAGGCGCTTATGCTCATGGACGACTAGGGTGACTGCAACGCCGGCAGCTCGCAGTTCCCGCGCCAAGGCGACGGCGCCCTCGAGTTCGGGCCGCTGGGTGGCGCGGGTGGAGATCTTCTCGGAGAACACGCGGGTGACGCCCGCTTTGGCGAGGGAGTCGAGCTGGGTGTCCAGGGACTGGCGGATGGTGGAGGCGCGGGCATAGCCAAATCCGCACGTGTCCGGCCGGCTCGGTGCTGGCCGTCGCGGGCCGGGGCAGCTCGGTCCAGGCTGATCCGGGCTTGCGGACGGCGGGGGTCGGGACGTTCAGGGCCTTGGCGAGGCTGGGCACCAGCCGGAACCGGGCGGTGTGGTACTGCGCGGCCACCCTGCCCTTGCCGGTGCGGCACGGCGAGCCGGCCGGCGCGGCGCAGGCAGACATGGGGCAGTCATGCGCTTCCACCCGCCGGAAATCATCGCTCACTGGACGAGTGTTTCATATGTGCGTTTCAGGAGACGGGTCATTTGCAACGGCCTATGAAACGGCGGCGAGCCTGAGCGGGCCACGCCAGGTGCAGTGTTTCACAGGTGACCACCTGTGAAACACGGCCGCCGGTCGCATTAGCAGGGTTGGGGCGGGATTGCGCGGCCACCACCCCATATGAGTCAGGCCGAGCGATCCTCCTAACACGGCGGGAGATGGAAGGGGCTGAGGGGACACGGACGATCTCGTGCGCCTGCCGAAACGGAAGCGAGCACAACTCGCGGTGTCAGGAACGATCTTCGAGCAATAGGCTGCTCGCCGCGGCCACCGGCCGTGGCACGGCGTCATTCTGGGCCTCCGGCACATCAAGGCCACGCGGCGACTGTGCGCTGGTCCGGTCCCGTCATAACCACGGCGGCGCGGGCGCAGTGGCCTCGGCCGCGAGCGCCTGAAGCGTCCGGACGACCAGCACGGTTGCCTGCGCCGCGGCGAAGGCCTCGATGCGCCCGAGGTTGCCGTGCGTGACCTTCTGGGCCAGATCCCAGGTGGCGCGGGCCAGGCGGCGCAGATCAGCCCGGTGAATCCCCGCACCGGACAGCAGTACTACCTGGCGAGCAAGACGGGACCGGTCGTCCAGGCCTGGACTGAGTGTCGTCAAGTGATTTAGCCCCACTGGTCGGCGCGAATCTTGGCCCAGGGGGATCCCTCGTCGAGATCGGGTGAGTCAGCTGGCGTATTCGCAGGCGCTCCTGGCATCGTGGCGAGCGAGTCCCGTCTGGCGGGCGCTGTTCAGGGGGCCGGGTTCATCCGGGCCTTGGTTTCCGGGCCAGGCGCCTGATCGCCAGGGCCGCGGTGCCGGCTGCGAGCGGGGCGGCCAGGCGAGATAGTACGAGCTGGTTAGCCAGGTGCCGCGGATGGCGGCGAAGGCGGCGCCGGGCGCGAGGAGCCATTCCCAGCCGATCAGGAACGCGATGGCTGGCCGGATGCCGACGGCGAGCCAGAGCGCGGTCGCGCCGAGGTTAGGGGATCAGGCCGAGCTGGCGGGCCCGGGTGACGGCCTCGGTGCGGTTGGCCGCGCCGAGCTTGCCCAGCAGGTGGCTGACGTGCTTTTTCACCGTGTCCAGGGTGACCACCAGCTGCTCGGCGATCCGCAGGTTCGGCATGCCCGCAGCCAGCAGCACCAGCACCTCCAGCTCGCGGGCGGTCAGTTGCTCCACCAGGCCCGGCACCGCCACAGCGGCGCCCTGCCCGGCGCCTTGCAGGTCGTCCTTGCCGCCGAACGCCCGCAGCACCTTGGCCAGGCAGCCGGGTGGGACGCCGCGGGCGGCGGCGCGTTCTGCCTTCTGGGCGGCGACCAGCCGGGCCAGCAGCGCGGCCATCGGCGCGCCCTCGTCGGCGAACACCCGCACATAGCCCTGCGGGCAGCCCAGGGCGAGCGCCCGGGCCAGGGCGTCCACCGCGGCGTCCTGGTCGCCGCAGGCTGCCAGCGCCAGCGCCCGCAGCGCGCCGCTCTCGATGACGCTGCCGGTGCGGCCCTGGGCGGCCGCCGCCGCGAGCATTCTTTCCAAGAGGGTAAGCGCCTGAGCCGGGCGGTCTTGGGCGAGCAGCACCCGGGCCAGTACCAGATACTCCGGTTCGCGTGGGTAGCCCGGTTCGTCGTCCGGGCCGAGGCCGCGTTCTTCTGCCCAGCGGGCGGCCGCGGCGACGTCGCCCTGGGCCAGCAGCAGCCGCGCCCGCTGCGCGGGGACGGGGTTGAGCAGGCCGGTCACGCCCGGGCCCAGTGCGGCCCGCCCGGCCTCGCCCATGGCCTCCAGTGCCCCGCCCGGATCACCCTGGGCCTGCCGGATCCACGCCAGGGTCACCAGGCCAGTGCCCAACGGCGCGGGGTAGAGGAACTGCCGGCATAGCGCGATGCCCTCGGTGACCTGCCGGAGGGCGCTGTCGAGCTCATTCCGCTGGTAGGCCACCTCACCCAGGCCCACGTACGCGGGGCCAGCGGGTGGCGCGGGCGGCCGGCCGGACACCGCAGCGATGTCCAGTGTCTTCTGGTAGGTCTCGGCCGCCGCGTCCAGTCGGCCCTGGGCGTGCTGGACCTGGCCGAGCTGGTAGACGCCCCATGAGATGGGCTGGCCGGCCCGCCACCCGGCGATGCTGGACACGAAGGCTTGCTCGGCGTCTGCGAGCCGACCGCGGAGCCATTCAGCCGCGGCCAGCAGTCCCTGGGCGGTAGAGCTCAGCAGCCGCTCACCACCGCCGAGCTCGGCGAGGGCCTGCGAAGCGAACGCGGCCGTGCCCTCGGCGTCACCGCGGAGCTGAGCGAGAAAGCTGCGATGTAGCGCGATCAGCGCGGGGATATTCACCAGCATGCTGGCGGCCTTCCCGCCCGATGGCTCGAACGGCTCATCGACTGCGGGCGCAGCGCCTGCCAGCGCGCGCTCGGCCGCGTCAAGCGGCGGCTCCATCGCCTCCGCGCGGCCGAGGGTGGCTGCCAGCAACGCCTGCGCCAGCAACAGCCGAGGCCGGGACTGGACCAGCTCAGCGGGCAGCGCCGCAAGCCACCGCTGCGCCGTCGCCCCCTCGCTGCGCAGGTACAAGGCTGCGTCGAAGTGCTGCTCGATCAGCCGGGCCGCCCAGGCAGTGTCCCCGGCGGCTAGGGCGTGCGCTACCGCGTTATCGGCCAGCCCATGCTCCTCACACCAGGCGGCGGCGGCCCGGTGCAGCACCGCGACCTGGTCGGGCCGTTGCTGCTGCAGGCGGGCGCGGAGCAGGTCGGCGAACAGGTGATGGTAACGCCACCAGCCGCGCACCTCATCCAGCGGCATCAGGAACAGGCCCGCCTGCTCCACTTGCTCCAGCATCGCCTGGCCATCGTCCCGGCCGGTGACCGCATCGCACAGCCCGCCGCTGAGGCGTTCCAGCACCGAGGTTTCCAGCAGGAACTCGCGCACCTGCTCCGGCTGGCGGTCGAGCACTTCTCCGGTCAGATAGTCCAGGATGTAGCGGTGGCTGCCGCTGAAGGCCGCCACGAACCCGGCGAGGTCGGGCCGTCCCCGCAGCGACAGGCCGGCCAGCTGCAGGCCGGCCGCCCAGCCTTCGGTGCGGGCCACCAGCGCCGCCACCGCTGCGCCGGGCAGGCCGGGCCCAGCCGATTCGCGCAGCAGGGCCGCCGCCTCCTCGGCGGTGAACCGCAGGTCGTCGGTGCGCAGCTCCGCCAGCTGCCCGCGGGCCCGCAGCCGCGCCAGCCGCAGCGGCGGGTCGGCGCGGCTGGCCAGCACCAGGTGCAGTCCCGGCGGCACGTACTGCAGCAGGAACATCAGCGACTCGTGCACCGGCTCGGTGTCGATCAGGTGATAGTCGTCGAGGACCAGCAGCACCTCGCCCCCGCCGGGCTGGGCAGCCAGGTCGTTGATCAGCGCCGTCACCAGCCCCACAAACGACGGCGGCGCGGGCGGGCCCAGCAGGGGGCCGGCCCGCTCGGCGATCCCCGGGCGGACCCGGTCCAGCGCCGCGACCACGTGCCGCCAGAACCGCGCCGGGTCATTATCACCAGCGTCCAGCGACAGCCACGCCACCGGCCGGTCGCCCCGACGGACCCAGTCGGCCAGCAGCGCCGTCTTGCCGAACCCCGCGGGGGCACAGGCCAGGATCAGCCCCCGCGCAAGCCCCTCATCCAGCGCCTCTACCAGCCGCGGCCGGGCCACGAACCGCGGCTGCGGGCCGGGCACGTGCAGCTTGGTGGCCAGCAGGACATCCCGCTCAGCCGCCGCAACCACGGACGGGGTCACCGCAGACGGCTCGGCCATCGGCGACCTACCACTCAGCGCATCCAGCGATGACCAGCATCGCTGCCAGGTCCGGTCAGTCTAACCGCGCCGGGCGGCACCGTCGTGCCCAGCGCCTCTTCAGAAGACTCTACCCGTATAGGCACTTTCGGGCGACGCCCACCTCTGGAGGGCGTTCGTAGCGTGCGGGTGAACCAGACATGCACCGGCAGGAGGAATAGCAATGGCCGTTCTTAGGCTCGGCTGCTTCGTGACCGGCCTGGCCGGCACCGGGGAGATGCTCACCAGGCACGCCGCCTGGCCGCCAGGCGCGAGGGCGGACAGGCGTGAACGGCTCGAGATGGCCCGCCCGCTACGAGATCCGCGTCGCCAGCGTCCTCGACGACCAGTGGGCGGACTGGTTCGGCCTCCAACTCGGCAGCGACGGCACGCAGACGGTCATCATTGGCCTGCTCCGCGATCAGCCCGCACTGCACGGGCTGCTGGCCAGATCCGCGCAATGACGTGCGATCCCGATCTGGGACCGGCGGCGCCGGTCACCAAGCCCGCGGCACTGTGGTGCCCGGCCTGGCCGCGAAAGATTCCACCGGCACCGGCACCTTCGGGTGACGCCCACGGCAACCCCGGCTCGTACCGTCTTTGCAGAACCCGCCCTTCAACACGACCGGGGCCCGGCAAGACCACGTACGTCCGAAGCCCTAGAACCAGAGGTGCCGCAATGAGCCCACACCGGCCCCGTGCCCCCCAGCCGACCGCCCGGACCGCGACGCCGCCCACACCATCGAGCGGGCCAGAGTCCACCCCGGCACCCGCGGGACTCAACCCGTGACCCGGCGGTGGGGTCTGCGCCGATGGACCAGGGTGCTCCTCGGTGTGGCGGCACCAGGCTGACCGACGACTGGACGCTCGGCACCGGTTTGCCGCGGTGGCTGGAGAGGACCGGTGCATCCAGGGTCAGCTCAGCCGCGCGAGACAACCTGGCCAAGCTCAAGGAATTGCTCGAGACAGGGCGAGTTCGCCTCCAAGACGGCCGTGCCGAAACGGTCGAGCTAAGGGAAGGATCAAGTCATGAAATACCGGCACGTGGTGGTTCGCCGCACCGGGGGGCCCGAGGTTCTGCAGATCGCCGAGGACGAGCTGCCCGCTCCAATCAGCGGGCAGGCGCTGGTCAAGATCCTGGCCGCCGACGTGGGGTTCTCCGATGTGAACATCAGGCGCGGCCGCTATCCGGGCGGTCCCCGGCCGCCTTTCACTCCCGGTTATGCCATTGTCGGCGTGGTGGAGCGACTGGGCCCTAACGCCTCGGGGCTGGAGGCCGGGCAGGCTGTCGCGGCCCTTACCTTCTACGGGGGCTACAGCCAGTACATCGTCCTGCCGGTGCAGGAGTTGTATCCCGTGCCCGCGGGAGTCGATCCCGGCGAGGCGGTGACGCTGGTGTTTAACTACGTCGCCGCCTACCAGATGCTGCACCGCGTCGCACATGTAGCAGAAGGTCAGCGGATCCTGCTGCACGGGGCGGCCGGCGGCATGGGCACCGCCTTCCTCGAACTGGGACACCTAGCCGGGCTCAAGATGTACGGCACCGCGTCGAAGCCCAAACACGCTCTCGTGCAACGGCTGGGGGCGACGCCCATCGACTATCGCGCCGAGGACTTCGTCGAACGCATCGCAGCCCTCACCGGGGGCACCGGCGTGGACGCGGTTTTCGACCCAATGGGGTCAGCACATCTCAAGCGCTCGGTCAGGACGGTACGCAAAGGCGGGACCGTCGTAGCCTACGGCTACTATGAAGCGGCCAAGCGGGGCAGTAATCCCGTCCTGGACGCCCTGTCCCAGTATCTTCAGCTGTGGCTATGGTCATTGCCACCACAGCGGAAGCACGTCGCGTTCTATGACACGCGTCCGACGAAAAAGAAGCACCCTGACTGGTACCGCGACGATCTCGCGTGCCTTTTCGCCTTGCTCGCCGCCGATGACCTCAGGCCGGTGATCGCGGCGCGCCTGCCGCTGGAGGAAGTGGTCACAGCCCATCAGAGAATCGAGCGTGCAGATGTGCAGGGCAGGCTGATACTGATCCCGCACCCGTGACGGATCACGGGCGGTCAGCAGAGCTTGGATCTCCGCGGACCAGGCCCAGCGCATCATGGAGATCAACAAGCTGAGCAGCATCACCAAGGAAGTTCTCGAGACAGCCCGGGAATCTCTCGTCATTGCGGCCTGTAGCAGCCAAGTACCACCGAAGATTCGGCGCCATCAAGCTCTGAAGATCACACGCACTGACCTTCGTCGGGCCGATGCACCGGATAATAGACCATTATCAGACCCTGTGGCGCCCCGCCGCGCTGCTGGGACGACTAGGCCGGCGGCGCTTCCTCCTGTCCTGTCTCAAGTGGTCTGGTCCGCGTCCCACTTGAGTTGGCCCAATCCGATCGTGTGTCTCACCTGATCTGGTCCAGGGCCCCGCGTCGTGACGCTCGACCACGCGACCGCGGTGCCGGCGGCCCCGGCGGACCCGCAGGCCGTCGCCGAGGCCGCCCGCCAGCAGGCCGAGCGGGAGTTCGAGGCCTGAGCCCTCATCGCCCCTGGTTCCCTGTCGCCGCGTAGGTCTCTGCGAAGCCCTGCCGCCAGGTGGGATGGGCCGGGGTCCAGCCCAGCTCCCGCTTGGCCTTGGCGTTCGACGCGCCACGGGCCTCCGTGGCCATCATCACCAGCGCCTCGCCGGCGAAGATCCGGGCCAGCCACGTGGGGAAGTGGCGTGGAGGCTTCGCGCCCAGGATCCGGGCCAGCTCCGGCAGCCACACCTTGATGGGAGCGGGCTCGTCGTCGACGATGTTGTAGATCGCCGGGCCCTCGTGGTCGAGCGCGAGCACGGTGGCGTCGGCGGCGTCGTCGAGGTGGATGAACGACGAGACGCCCTCGCCGCTGCCCACGACCGGGAACTTCCGCGCCCGCACGGCGTCGATCAGGGTGGTGTCCGAGGGGTCGCCGTAGAACCCGCCGTAGCGCAGGGCGATCCCGCCTGCCTCGGTGACCACCCTGTCCAGGTAGGCCATCGCGTCCTCGGTCTCGCGCATCGCCGGCACCGGCGTCGGGTCGAGCCGGTCCTCCTCGGTCTTGACCGGACCGCCCTCGCGCGCGTACCGGTACGAGGCGAAGCTCTGGGCGATGATGCGGCTGACGCCCGCCTCCTTGGCCGCGGCCAGCAGCGCGTCCGTGCCCTCCGTTCGGAGCAGGTTGGTCTGGTGGAAGCTCCGGTCGAAGTGCTTGAAGTCGCTCAGGCCCGTCAGTGCGGTCGCCTGGTGGATGATGGCGTCCGGCTTCGCGGCGAGCACGGCCTTGCGCACGGCGCCACGGTCCAGCAGGTCGAGCGCGACCGGCTCGGCTCCCAGCGCGTGGAGGCGCTTGGCCCGGTCCATCGATCGGGACGTGCCGATCACCTCGTGGCCCCGTCCGACCAGCTTCGGGACGAGCCGGGTGCCGATCGCGCCGGTCGCCCCCGCCACGAACACTCGCATGGTCCTCTCCTTATCTTTGCCTCAGTCCTCGGATGGTCCCTCGTCCAGGATCGCCAGGTCGAGCTGGGCCAGGCGCTCCGGGTCGGCCAGGATGTCGATCTCCACGATCTTCCCGTTCGCGACGGTGAAACCACCCACGGCGAACGGCCATCCATCCAGCGTGGAGACGGCCCGTGGTACATCGGAACGAAGAGTCACGCCAGCGGTGGGCAGTGCAGCTCGTTAGTTAGCGTGACTGGCCGTTCCAACGCACCGACTCGGCCGACACGGAATGTAACGGGTTTCGCCGCTTTCCGGGGGTTCCGGTCAGGCGTGGACGGCTGCTGCCTCTAGGGTCTGCTTGATGGTGGTCAGCGCCTGTTCCAT
>DASYQM010000287.1:0-6168 GCA_036005525.1 Streptosporangiaceae bacterium | reverse complement strand
GGTGTCGGCTCGCTGCCGATCTGCGGCGCCGACGACCGGCTGCACGGCATCCTCACCGACCGCGACATCGTGCTGCGGTGCATCGCCGAAGGCCGCGACCCCGCCCAGGTCCGGGCCGGTGACCTAGCCCAGGAAACGTTGTTCTGGGTCGAGGCCGGCGCCGGGGTGGGCGAGGTGCTGCACCAGATGGAAGACCACCGGGTCAAGCACCTGCCGGTGATCGAAAACCACCGCCTGGTCGGCATCATCACCGAAGCCGACCTGGCCCGCAGTCTCGACGAGCACCAGCTCGCCGAGTTCGTCGAGAAGGTCTACACGACGGCCTGAATCCCGGCCGGCCCACCTGCGGCCACCGCGGGCGTGCCCGCGGGCCGGGGCGCGGTGGAAGACCTCAAAAGCATCATCATCATCAAGGCGCCGACCCGGACGGGACCACCGGCCCAGGCGCCGGATTGCAACCGTATTCCCTGGTGCTGCCCGCCGTGGACCGCCTGGATGAGATCACCGGCATCGGCCGGGATGCCGCCCAGGAGGTCATCGCCGAGGTGGGGCTGGACATGACCTGCTTCCCCACCCCCGGCCACCTGGTGTCATGGGCCAAACTGTCCCCGCGCACCATCCAGTCCGGGGCCCGCAGCCGGAGCGGCAAAACCGGCAAGGGCAACCCCTACCTCAAGGGTGCCCTCGGCGAGGCCGCCGCGGCGGCCGCCCGCACCGACACCTTCCTCGGCGAGCGCTACCGGAGGATCGTCAAGCGCCGCGGCAAACTCAAGGCCCTGGTCGCCGTGGCCCGCTCAATTCTGGTCATCATCTGGCATCTGCTCACCAGCCGCGCCGCCCGCTTCCGCGACCTCGGGCCCGGCTACTACGCCAGCCGGATCGGCAAAGACCGCAAGACCCGCAACCACATCCGCCAGCTGGAGGCCCTCGGCTACACCGTCACCCTCACCCCCGCCGCCTGAGCGCCGAAGCCCGGCTCCACCACGCTCCGCCAGATGCTGCCGCGCTCCGGCCCATGCGATTTTCCGGTTAGAAGCTTTGACGGCCTGACTGTGACGTCCTGGCGGGTGTGAGTTCGGTTCGTCCACCCCGGTCCTTTGAGCTGTTGGCTGTATTTCACGGCGTGTAGTGGCAGTCTCTACACTTGTCGGTATGAGCGAGCCCGCACGCGATCTTCCCGTCGGCAGCCCGGCCGTCGAGCAGGCGGTCGAGCTGGCTCGCCGTGGCGTCATCACCCATCTCACTGTTCACGGTGAGCGCGTGGCCGCCATCGTTCCGGAATCGGTGATCGAGGCTCTTCGCGCTGCCGAGGACGCCGAAGACACCGCCGAGGCTGACGTGGCCATGGACGAGCCTGGTGAGTCGATCCCCTGGGAGCAGGTTAAAGCAGAGCTTGATCTGTAGGGTTGCCTGATGTGGCCGCCTACGCGATCGATGTCCGGCCGCGTGCCGGCCGCTCGTTACGGCAGCTCGACCCGCCCGTGCGAGAGGCGATTGCTCAGGTCATCGACGGCCCGGCCAGTGATCCGCGGCCTCCGGGTTTCCTGCCTCTGACTGGTCATCGGCCGTACCAGCGCGCCCGCTCCGGCGAGAAGGATCTGACGGTTGGCGAGGCCCCGCACTCGTCCACCAGACGCGGACCGGGCATGGTGTTCGCTTCACGTAGGTGTCCTCGGTTCCGCAGGCGGACATCCGGGTAGGCGACATGCATGCGCTGCCCTAGGAGGACAGCTCTTTCACGGCGGTGACCAGCTTCCGCGGCATCTGGGGCACGTTGACAGGTCAGCACAGCAGTCTCACGATCGTGAGCGCGAACACCCGCGTAGCTTGCTGGACCTGGCAGACTTCCACGTACTCGTCGGGTCGGTGCGCTTGGGCGATGCTGCCGGGGCCGAAGACGACCGTCGGGATACCGGCTTCGCGGAGGAAGATGGCGTCGGTTGTGGCCCGCAGGCCGGCGAAGCCGGCCGGGCGGCCGCAGACAGCGGCGGCGGCCTCGGAAAGGACGGTGCAGAGCGGCATCCGTTCGGGAACCTCGAAGGGTTCGTAGTCCACATCGACCGATGACTGCGCGCGGGCGCTCGTCTGGACGTCGAGGACCAGGCCGAGCAGGTCTTCGAGGCCGGCGACGGCCTCGGCCACCGTCTGGCCGGGGATGATCCGGCGGTCGACGCCGACGGTGCACTCGGACGGGATGATCGAGGTCCGCACGCCGCCGGAGACGACCCCGACGTTGTAGGACGCCGGGCCGGTCAGGGGATGCACCTGGCCGGCCAGCCGCGCCGCCTCCTGCTCAACCAGCCGGATGAAGGCCGCCGCGTCGTAGATCGCGTTATGGCCGTCCTCCGGCGTGCTGCCGTGCCCGGCCTCGCCGAGGAACGTGACGGTGAAATTGACCTGCCCGTTCCCCGCCCGGGCCAGCTGCAGCCCGGTCGGCTCGGCGATCACGCCCCAGTCGGCGGCCCGGCCGGCCCGCAGCGTGGCCTTGGTCCCGGCGCCCGTTGCCTCCTCGTCGGCGACGGCGTCCAGCACGACCCGCCCGCGCAGCGGCACACCGGCCCTGGCCACCGCCGCCATCGCGCCGGCCATCACGGCCAGGCCCGCCTTCATGTCGCAGGCGCCGAGCCCGTACAGGCGGCCGCCGGACCGGTGCGCCCGGTACGGGTCGGTGGACCAGCCCGGCCCGGGCGGCATGGTATCGGTGTGGCCGTTGAACAGCAGCACCCGCCCGCCGCCCGGACCGAGCGCCGCCTCCAGGTTGGGCCGCCCCGGGCTCACCTCGTGCGTGACGGCCGTGATCCTGGCCGAGGCCAGGAACCCGCCGAGCACCGCGGCAGCGGCCGCCTCATCCCCGGGCGGGTTGTGGCTTGGCATCTCGATCAGGCGCGCCAGCAGGCTGAGCGTCTCCTCATCGTCCACCGCGGCCAGCACCCGGTCTTCGATGCCGGCCCGCCCGGACGCGGGCGATGCCCGGTTCACCGGGGTTGTCCCGCGGGCGGGGCGTCGGCGGGTCCGGCCGTGGCTTCGGCGTCGGCGCCAAGCCCGGCCAGCAGCCGGCGGTAGGCGACCGCCACCGCGTCGGGTCCCTTGATGTGCAGCTCGGCCGCCAGGTCGATCGGCAGTTCCTCGGGGCGCTGGGCCTCGACGATCCGCTGGTCCTGCGCCTGGATGAGTACGTCGAGCTGGTAGCGGCGAGCCTCCTCGGCGGGGTCGAGCGGGACATGGCGGGCGACGATGAGGAAGCCGGTGCTCTCGGCCGCCGACACCGGGCAGACGGGGCTGAAGGACACCTCCACGTCGTCCTCGCCGGAGCGGACCTTGCGCTGGTGGATCGTGAACGGGCGATGCACCCGGTAGATGCACCGGTGCGGCAGTGGGTGCACCGGGTTGGGCCGGTCCACGCACTCGTACCGGAGCTCCTCCTCGTGCCGCTCGATGTCGGCGTCAATCGACTCGGGGTGCGCGCGGATCTCCCGCACCAGACCGGTCGCGTTGCGCGCGAAGAACGTTGGCCGCGCCGGGGAGGCCGCGGACTGCTCAGTATCGGCCATCTCCACCCTCCAGCGGGGAGAAAGGCAGTCAACTGGTCTGATGACCTGCTGAGTGGTTCGGATGCTACGTTGCCGCGCAGACACCCGTCAAGGTCGGAGCCCTCAGTCGGCGGGTTGTGGCTGATCTTTAAGATGACTGCTAACAGGCCCTTTCCATGCTGCGCCAAGCCTCGCGTCCGCCTGACGGCGTGCTGGACAGCTATCTGATGATTGCCCTAGACTCTCAGCGAGATATCAGACCAGTTGTCCCGGACTTACCTGACGACCCGCGACGGTGCAGCGCTGGCGGTCGGCCGGGGCCGGCTGTGTGGGAGAGCGATTGACCAGCTGGAGCGACGGGCCGGGGCTTTCCTTGACCCGCGCCGACCGGCGGAAGCTGACCGACAGCGTGGCGCAGCGGCTGGTGGCGGAGATCAAGCGGCAGGGGCTGCGTGAGGGCGCGCGCATGCCGTCCGAACGCAGGCTCCAGGAGTCCCTCGGCGTGTCCCGGTCGACGGTCCGCGAGGCACTGCGCGGGCTGGCCGCGCTCGGGGTGGTCGAGATCCGTCACGGGGGCGGCGTGTTCGTCGCGGCCGGCGCGGCGATGGCTGGTGTCACCGACGGGATCGCCGCCGCCCTGTCCCGGGCCGACTCACGGGTGCTCTTCGAGGCGCGCCGCCCCGCGGAGATCGAGCTGGTCCGGCTGGCGGCGGTGCGGCGGACTTCGGCGGAGCTGAGCAAGCTGCGGTCGGTCCTGGCCCGGCAGGAGCGGGTCGCCATGCAGGGCCGCCCGGCGCTGCCGCAGGCGGCGTTGTTCCATATGCTGCTGGCCGAGGCGGCACACAACGAGGTCCTGGCCAGCTTCGCCGCGTCCTGCCGGCAGATCCTGGAGGAGCGCGGGCCCAAGCTGGAGCTGCTCGAGGGATACCAGGAATGGGAGGTCAAGGATCACCGGGGGCTGTTCGAGGCCGTCCAAGACCGGAACGCCGACCTGGCGGCCACGCGCATGCAGTCGCATCTGGACCGGGTGGTCGATTTCTACCAGCGTCTCGGCTGGCCGCTCTGAGCCCGCCGTGGAAACCGCCGCCTCCCCCCTCTCGGACCTGTGGACCCAGGCCGTCCAGCTCCGCTGCGTCATCTGCGGGGCGCAAGCCCCGCCCGGTCCCAGCTGGGCCGGATGCGGCACGTGCCAAGGGCCGCTCGTGGTCGACTATTCGCTGGTCGACGGCCCGCCGGGTGATCTGCTGCCGGTTGCCGCCGCGCGCCTGGTCTCGCTGGGACAGAGCCACACGCCGCTGGTCAGGTACGGCGGTAGCCCGGCGGCGTGGCTGAAGCTCGAAGGGCAGAATCCCACCGGGAGCCATAAGGACCGGTTCCACGCCCTGTCGATCGCTATCGCCCGCGAACTCGCTTACTGCGCCGTTGTGACCTCCTCGACCGGCAACCAGGGCGCGGCCCGCGCGGCTTTTGCCGCCCGCGCCGGGCTGCGCTGCCTGGTCATGCTCGACCCGGACAGCCCAGCCGCGCCGCGGACCCAGCACGGGCCGCCCGCGGGCACCGGTATTCCACCGTCGCCATGACCGGTCCGGGCGCCCGCGAGCGCGATCAGGGCATTGACCTGCTCGGGTGTCTCACCCGGGTGCGGGTGGTTCCAGTCGTGGAGATCGGTCAGGCCCGCCACGCCGTCCTGCTGGCCCGCGCGCTCGCCGACGGGGGCCTGACCTGCCTTGAGATCACCTTCCGCACAGCAGCAGCCGCCGAAGCCATAACGGCCGTCGCGGCCGAGGCGCCCGATGTCCTCGTGGGCGCGGGGACGGTACGGACCGTCGAGCAGGTCGAGCTGGCGGTGGTGGCAGGTGCCCGCTTCCTCGTGGCACCAGGACTCAGTGCCGCCGTGGTGGCACGGGCTCACGCACACGGTGTCCCGATGCTCCCTGGCGTGTGCACGCCGACCGAGATCGAGCAGGCCGCCGGACTGGGGCTGCGGCTGGTGAAGTTTTTCCCGGCCGAGGCGGCTGGTGGCGTTGCCTGCCTGAAGGCGCTCAGTGGCCCCTTCCGGGATATGCGGTTCGTCCCGACCGGCGGAATCGGCCCGGGCAACCTCGCCGCTTACCTTGAGCTTCCGCTCGTCGCCGCCTGCGGCGGCAGTTGGATGACGCCGCCGCCGCTGGTGGCGGTTGGTGACTTCGCCGCGGTCACGAGGCTCGCCGCCGAGGCAGCTCAGATCGCCGGGATACCCCGGCAGGACCGGTCATGAAGACCGTCACGGCCGCGGGACGCGGCCGGGGGAGGTGCTGCCCTTGAGCATCCTCAGCTTCCGCGACCGGGGGGAGTGCCGGTGGGACCTGGCCGCCCTCGGTGAGGTAATGCTGCGGCTCGATCCAGGGGAAGGCCGGATCGCCACCACCCGGACGTTCCGCGCTTGGGAGGGCGGTGGCGAATACAACGTCGCCCGCGGCCTGCGCAGATGCTTCGGGCTGCGGGCGATGGTGGTGACGGCCCTGGCTGACAACCCGGTCGGCCGCCTCATCGAGGACCTCATCCTGCAAGGCGGGGTCGACACCAGTCACATCCGTTGGGTGCCCTATGACGGCGTCGGCCGCGCAGTGCGCAACGGGCTGAACTTCACCGAGCGCGG
>DASYQM010000286.1:0-11118 GCA_036005525.1 Streptosporangiaceae bacterium | reverse complement strand
GGGCCGCAGCGGCAGCAGCGGCGGCTGGGGGCTGCTGATGGTGAGATCCCAGTAAGCGGTCAGCTGCTCCATGGCGGCATTTCCCCGGAACTGCTGCGGACCCGCGGCCGCGCCCGCCGGGAAGGCGCTGAAGACCTGCTTGACCACCACCGGCTTGCGCCCGCTGCTGTGATCGGCCACGGTGCACCAGAAGGCGGCCGACTCAGGCCCCTGCCGCGGGCGGTGCCTGGTATGACGGATCCACACCGCCCTGGGCGAGCCCGGGTCGCGCGCGCTGAGAAACCACGACTCGTAGCCGCCGGGACTCATGCGGCGATCATATTTCGCCGCCTATCGGCCCGCCTGGTCACCGCAGGCCGGGATTCCGCCGGCCGCCGGCCGGGCGGTCGGCAGTCAGCCGAGCAGGTGGCCGACAGTCAGCCGGCAGGTGCCCCGGCAGTCAGCCGGCAGGTGCCCCGGCAGTCAGCCGGGCGGGTGGCCGAGTTCAGCGCCCACGCTGGCCGGCCGACACTGCCAGCCGCGCCGGGTGCGCGAGCGTCTGATAGACCACGCAGTAGCGCTCGGTCAGCCGGACCAGCGTCGCGACCTGCTCGTCGCTGGCGTCGGTCTCGAGGTCGAAGCCCAGGCGGATGGAGGTAAACCCGACCGGCGCGTCCTTGCTCACGGCCAGCGTCCCGCGGAAATCCAGGTCGCCTTCGGCGTGCACGGTTCCGCCGGTGATGGGGATCTGCAGCGAGGTAGCCACGGCCCGCAGCGTGACCCCCGCGCAGGCGACAAGTGCTTGCAGGAGCATGTCCCCGGAACAGACCAGCGAACCGTCGCCGCCGCTGGCGGGGTGCAGGCCTGCCACCGCCAGCGCCTTGCCCGTGGCTACCGAGCAGCTGATCTCCTCATCACCGAGCTCACCACGTGCCCGCAGCGTCACAACCGCCTCTCGCGGATCGTTCCGGTAGGCGTCCTTGAGCGGTTGCTGCACTGCGCGCAAGGCTGTGCTGTCCACGGCCCCTCCATGCTCGCTGGTAGACCAGCGACCTGGACGGGCCCGCTGGCGTTCACCCAGGCTCGCATCAGGCCCGCGGGGTGTCTACCTGCGCCAAGCGGGCGGCGTCGGCGGGCGTGATTCAATAGGGCGTTCCGGGCCGCTTCAGCCGGGAGCATCTCATGGTCAACCGAGGGCGGGGCGACATCCGGCGGCTGGCGGCCGCGTCGGCCATCTCCGGCACCGGCGACTGGGCCGCCACGATCGCGCTATCGCTGGCGGTCTACGCGAAGACGGGCTCGGCCGTGTGGCTGTCGGTGAGCTTTCTGCTCACCCGGATCCCTTCCGCGCTGGTGGCTCCGCTGTCCGGCTTGATGGCCGACAGGCTCGACCGCCGCCGCATCATGATCACGTGCGACCTGCTCGGGGCGGTGACGTACGCCGGCATGGCCGTCACCGGCCCGCCGCTGCCGTTGATCTTGCTCGGGTCGCTGGCCGCTTTGCTGCATGCGCCGTTTGGCCCGGCAGCACGCGCGGCCGTCCCCAATCTGGCCGGGCCGGCGGACCTGTCATGGGCGAACGGCATGCTGAGCGCGGCCAGTAACGTGGGGCAGTTGGCCGGCCCGGCGCTCGGCGGGGTCCTCTACGCCGCGGTGGGAGCGGGGCCCGCGTTCTGGGCCAACGCCGGCTCGTTCGTGCTCTCGGCGGGCTTCATAACGGCCGTGCGCGGCCGGTTCCGCAGCGAAGCGCCGCCATCGTCCGCGGGCAGGGGCAGCGGCATATGGGCGGGTGTAGGTTTCGTCTGGCGTCATGGGACCCTGCTGACCCTCACTGTCGTCGGCGCCGTCACATATATGGCGACCGAGATCGCTGCGGTCGCCGACCTGCCGCTGATCCACCACTTCGGCGTGGGGGGCGTCGGGTACGGAATCATGAACGTCGCGTGGGGAGCAGGCGGGCTGGCCGGCTCGCTGCTGGCGGCGCGGATCGTGACCAGGGCCACCGAGCCCGCGGCGGCGATCCTCGGCTGCCTGGTGTTCGGGGCCTTCGTCGCGTCCCCGTGGTTCGCGCTCATTGCCCTGTTCACATTGCTGTTCGCCCTCAGCGACTCGTTCGCATTCGTCGGCTTCAACGGGATCTACCAGCGCCGGACTCCGGATGCGATCCGCGGGCGCGTGTTCGCCGCCGTCGGTGCCGTCATGACGTTCGCCGCGGCCGCGAGCTTCGGGTTCGCGGGATTCCTCGTCGATGCGGTGGGCTGGCGTGCGGTCTACCTCGGCGGCGGCCTGGTGGATGTCGCCTGCGCCGCGGCGCTGGCCCTCAGCCTGCGGGGAACGCCCAGCCATCCGGCCGGAGCCGGGCCGGAGCCGCTCATCGCCGGGCCCTGAACCACCGGCCATGCCGTCCGCCGCGATCGTCATCAATCGCACCTTGGTACGTGACCTGCGCAGGTTCCGCCGGCGGTGCCGGGAGGCCGCAACGGCCAGCGGCTGGGAGCCGTCCTTCCTGGAGACGACGGTCGACGAGCGGGGCCTCGGGCTGGCACGTGGCGCGGTCGCTGCGGGCGCCCGGATGGTCGTCGCGGCGGGTGGTGACGGCACCGTCCGGGCCTGCGCGCAGGCTCTCGCGGGCACGCAAGTCCCGCTCGCGATCGTGCCGCTGGGCACGGCCAACCTGGCGGCACGGGCGCTGGGCGTCCCGTCCAGGATCGGCGGAGCGCTGGCCGCCGGGTTCGGCGGGCACGAGCGCCGGATCGACCTGGCCGCCGCCGAGGTGGCGGACGCTGCCGTCGGCGATGAGACGGAGGCCGCTGACGGCGCCACGCGAGGCCCCGGCGAGGCCACTGGCGGCGCGGCACGGGATATTGCCGAGATTGCGGGCGGCGCCGCCGGCCCGCGGGCGCTGACCGTCGCCGCCATGGCGGGCATCGGACTGGACGCGGAGGTCGTCGCAGCCACGCCGCGCCTGCTCAAGAGGCAGGCAGGCTGGGCCTCGTACGCCCTGGCCGGCGTCACCCACCTGGCGGGACCGGGCCATTGCTTCACGGTGCGCCTCGACGATGGCGAGCCGCTGGCCAGGTGGGCCCGGTGCGTGGTGGTCGGCAATGCCGGGCTGCTGCCAGGCGGGTTCGTCCTGCTGCCGCGCGCGCGGCTGGACGACGGCCTGCTCGACGTGGGGATTCTCGCGCCTTCCGGCCCGGGAGGCTGGCTGCGGGTGGCGCACCGCGTGCTCACGCACAGCGGCCGCGACTGCCCGCAGCTGGAAAGACACCAGGCGCGCCGGATCGAGATCAGGGCCGGAACGGACCTGCCACGGGAGGTTGATGGCGAGGTGATCGCGCCGGGACGCTCGCTCACCGTCACCCTGCTCCGCCGCGCGCTCACCGTCCGCGTCCCATCTCCCGGTAGCCGATCACGGCCCCGTTGTTAGCCTCTCGCAACGGGGGAGGGCACCATTGGTAGGAACCACACGGGACAGGTCTGGGCAACGGAGAAGGTGGCATGCGGCTGCGGGCGGGCGTGGCAATCGATCTGGGTACGGTCAACACGCTGGTCTATGTCGCGGGGCGAGGGCTCGTGATCGATGAGCCTTCCGCGATCGCCGTCGACAAGACCGCTGGCGGCGTGACCGCGGTGGGGGACGCAGCGGACGCCCTGGCTGGGAAGGATCCCAGGGGCGTCGATGTCATCCACCCTCTGCGTGATGGGGTCGTCGCCGACCTGGACGCGGCGGTAGCCATGCTGCAGGCGTTCCTGCGCCGGGCCGGCCTGCGCCGCGGCCTGCTGCGGCCGCTGGCCGTGATCTGCGTCCCCGGCGGCGCCACGTGGGTCGAACAGCGATCCCTCGCGGTGGCCGCCGGTGCGGTCAAGCCGCGGTGCAATGTGAAGCTCATCGAAGAGCCTGTCGCAGCCGCGGCGGGGGCCGGCGTCGGCCCCGCCGACGTGTCCGGTGCGTTCATCGTGGACATCGGCGGCGGAACCACCGAGGTCGCGGTGGTGACCAGCGGTCACCTGGTGCGTGCCCAGTCGCTGCGGCTGGGTGGCAACGCGATGGACGAGGCGATCGTGCAGGCCGTCAAGGCCGAGCTCGGCTTGCTCATCGGCCGCAACGCAGCGCGGAACCTGAAGATGAACCTGGGGCTTACCGACGCCGGGGCCGGATGGGTCGAAACGGTCGGTGTAGATGTGGCGAGCCGCAGCCCCCGGGTCGAGCATGTGCCGGGACGGCTCGTGGCACAGGCTCTGGAGCACATTGTCGCGATGATGGTGGCGTCGGTGCGGGAGATGCTCTCCGATATCCCGCCGAACCTCGCTGAAGACGTCGTGCGGGGAAAGATCCGCCTCGCCGGGGGCGGGGCGCTCATGCCCGGCCTCGCGAGCCGGATCGAGGTGGCCACCGGCATCCCCGTGCTGGTCGTCGACGACCCGCTGCGGTGCGTTGTCCGGGGTGCCGCCGAGATTCTCGATCGCGGCTCAGGGCCGTCGGCCGCCGGGAACTCCTGAGCACGGCGGATCGCCGGTCCTGCGCAGGCAGCATGGCGACGCCCCCACCGGCGCCCGCGGTGCACGTCAGTGGCGCGCGGCGCTGGCCCGCGCTAGCGGCCCCGTGGATGCGGTTAGTTGCGCCCGCGGCGCCATTGCGGCTTGCGCTTGCCGAGGAAGGCCCGCATGCCCTCCCGCGCGTCGGGCAGTTGGCTGGTCGCCGCCATCACCTCGATGGCGTAGGCGTAGGCCTTCGGCTGATCGAGATCGATCTGGGCGTACAGGGCCTGCTTGCCGATGCCCTTGCTCTCCGCTGATCCCAGCGTGACGCGCTCCAGCAGGTCCGCCGTGGCGGAATCGAGCTGCTCCGCCGGGACCACCCGGTTGACGAGGCCCCAGTCCAGCGCGGTCCGCGCGTCGATGGTCTCCCCGGACAGGGCCATCTCCGTGGCCCGCTTCCGGCCGACGTTGCGGGCGACCGCCACCATCGGGGTGTGGCAGAACCAGCCACCCTTGCCGCCGGGAGCGGCGAAGCCCGCGTTCTCGCTGGCGACGGCGAGGTCGGCGCTGGCGACGAGCTGGCAGCCGGCCGCCGTGGCCAGCCCGTGCACCCGCGCCACGACCGGCTGGGGCACCTGCTCCATGACCGTCATCAGTTCCGTGCAGGTGATCAGCAGCGAGCGAACCTCCGACAGGTCGGCGTCGACCACATCGGCGAAGTCGTGCCCGGAGCAGAAAACGGGGCCGCTGCCCGCGAGCACGATGCCGAGCGCGTCGCTGTCCCCGATCTCGCGCAGCGCCGTGATCAGCTCCTGCATGTGCGCCATGGACAGGGCGTTGCGCCGCTGCGGCCGGTTCATGGTGACGGTGGCGAAGTCGCCCGACCGCTCGACCAGGATGTGCTCAAACCCCATGACGGCCTCCTCCCTTCGCAGCCTACGCTGGCCGGAGCCGGCGGCCACCGGCCCGTGCGCTGGGCGGCGGGCCGGAGTGCGGCGGCCATCAGCCCGGCCTGCGGCCCGGGGCCGGGCTACGGTATCTGCGTGGTGAGGACGGCCAAGGCGGACGCCTGCGCGGTCACGGTCGGTGCGTGGAAGGGCCCGGCCCAGCTGACACCGAACGCCGCGCCCCGCCTGTCGTCGGCCCACACGGCCACCGCGTTCCTGCGCATGTATCGCTGATACGCGGCGCCTCCCACGCGGTCGTACAGCAGCTTCAGGTTCTCCATGAAGATGCCCTTGAACATCGGCGCGTCCCGTCCGCAGTGGAGCGGGCGGCACGGCTCACGCAGGATTCCTCCCGGGCTGAGCCTGGCGCTGTGCATGACCGCGTGGGCCACCTTGCCCGCTGTGACCAGGAATGACCGGTGGCCCGTCAGGTTGGCCATGGACACCAGTGCGCCGATGAGCATCCCCTGGTTGTAAGTCCATCTCGGCGAGCTCAGCTTGGGCCGGCAATTCCCCGTCAGGCCGTCGACGACCAGGTGGGAGCGGGTCAGCATGCCGCTGTGCGAGAACCATGCCCATTCCCTGAGCGCCCATCGGGCGTATGTGGTGTCGCCCGGCGTTGCCTCGTGCAGCAGGACCGCGTCCCGCAGGAACTCCTCGTTGGTGATGGCGTTCTTGTACGGCCAGTACTTGCTCCACAGAACGCCCCCGCCGCAGGCGTGGGTCCAGCCCTGGGCCATGGCGGCGAACACGGATTTGGCCAGGCGAAGGTATGCCCTGTTACCGGTCAGGTCGTAGGCCTTGATCCAGGTCAGCACCCACCAGCCATCGTCGTCGTAGTAATGGTCCGGGAAGCCGTGGCCGGGCAGCGCGTGTGCCCGGTAGGTGGCACCCAGGTCGCCGAGGTAGGACTGCGATCCTGTTGCCCGCATGTAGCCGATGGTCGACGCGAGAGCACTCGCCGCCTGCCACAGGTGCGTGTGGGTGTAGGAGCGGGCCGCCTGGGTCTGCAGCCGCCCGGCGGCCACCGCCGCCTCGGCGGCGAACCGGCTGGACCCGGCGGGGATCCGCCGCTGTGCCGGCCTGGCGGGCCTTGCCGGCGCGGCCGCCTCGTTGGCCGGGGACCTGAGGTAACAGACGCCGAGAACGACCAGCACGGTCACCAGGGTGATGGTCCTGGTGACTCGCACGGCTGCCCGCCGGCGGTGGCGGCCGCTCTCCGCAGCTTCGCTCGTCCAGCCCACATGCGTCCTGTCATCGCCGCCGCAAGCCCAGCTGAGGAGCGCCACGGACACCTTCGCTGGCAGCCGGCGGGCAGCTGGGCACCGTGAACCGGACGATAGCCGGCTCAGCCGGCCCCCGGCCCGCCCGGCGCATCCGAACGTGCTTTGCCGAACATTCCGATGCCTGCCCGTGCGCCGCTGTGGTCAACTGGCCGGGTGTGGCCGGCGGGGGCCCGCGGGCGGAACACCGTGGTCCCCTTCTTATCTCGGTGCGCTCCTGCGGCACGGGGATGCCTTACCCTTTGCCCTGGACGTTCCAGATGCCGTCTTCGTGCTGTCAGGGGACAAATGATCAGCTCTGCCAAGGATCGTGGGACGCCGCGCGGGTGGTGGCTGCCGCTCATCCGCCCCGCATCGAGGACTCGCCGGCCGGGACGGCCGCCGTTGCGCGCGCTCACCCCCCTTGCCGTGGCCATGAGTGCGCTGGCGCTCATCTCCTGCGTGGGGGCGGCCGGGCAGCAGGCTGCGGCCGGGCAATCGGCTGGGCGGCCGGCCACGTCCGGCACGGTCGATCCCGGCACGTCCAGCCCGAACCCGGCTGCGGCGAGCCCGGATGCCCTGCCCAACCTCACCCCGGCGCAGCAGGCCGGCCAGCGGGTGATCTACAGCTACAACGGCCTCACGCCGCCGGCCACGCTGCTGAGCTGGATCCGGCACGGCCTGGTCGGCGGGGTCATCTTCTTCGGCGGCAACATCTCCAGCCGTGCCCAGATCGCCGGTGTGATCAAGCAGCTCGACCGGGCCAACGCCAGCACGCTGAACCCGATGCGCGCCTTCCCGTTGCTGCTGATGACCGACCAGGAAGGCGGTGCGGTCCGGCGCCTGCCCGGCCAGCCATTGCTGTCGGAGAAGCAGATCGGCCAGTCAGCGCATCCCGCGGAGGCCGCGAGGACCGCCGGCACCGGCGCGGGGAGGAACCTGGCCGGCGTCGGCATGAACGTGAATCTGGCGCCGGTGCTGGACGTCTACCGCAGGGCGGGCAACTTCATTGACGAGTTCGGCCGCTCCTATAGCAAGAACCCCAACGTGGTCTCCTCGCTCGGCGCCGACTTCATTACGGCCCAGCAGGCCACCGGTGTCGCGGCGACCGCCAAGCATTTCCCGGGCCTGGGCGCGGCGACCCGGTCGCAGAACACCGACGCGGGGCCGGTGACGCTGAACGTGACCCTGCACAACCTGCGCACGATCGACGAGTTCCCCTACCGGGCGGCGATCACCGCCGGGGTCAAGCTCGTGATGGTGTCCTGGGCCAAGTACCGGGCACTGGCTCCGAACACGCCGGCCGGGCTGTCGTCCGCCATCGTCAACGGCGAGCTGCGCCAGCGGCTCGGCTACACGGGCGTCACGATCACCGACGCGCTGGAGGCCGGCGCCCTGCGATCGTTCGGCTCGACCAGGCACCGCGCCATCCTGGCGGTCCGGGCAGGGATGGACCTGATTCTCTGCTCGGCCCGGAAGGCAAGCCAGGGCCAGCAGGCGAGGATCGCCATGGCCAACGGGCTCAACAGCGGCACGCTGAACCAGAGCGTGTTCACCGCCGCGCTGACGCGAGTCGCCAACCTGCGCTCCGGCCTCGGCGGCTAGGCCTGGCCCAGGTCGGCGGCGATTGCCGCGCGGGCGGCGAAGAACCGGAACCGCCGGTGCAATTCGTGATCATGGGATCACTATCGTTCTTGCAGTAGCTATCCCATGATCACGTCAGTACTCCGGGACGCGGAAATCGTGATCATGGGATCGGTGTAGCCAGATGTACAGCCAGCCCACGATCACGATCGCGAGTGGGACTCCCGGGCAGCGCCTCACCCTAGGCCCGGGGTGACAGCTCGTTGACGGCAAGGAAGCGCTCGATCATGGCATTCACCTGGTCGGGCACTTCGAGTTGGTTGAAATGACCGGAGCCGACGGTCTGGCCGACGGTGATCGCCGGGCACAGGCGGCGCAGGTCGGCGGACGCGTTGGAAGGGAGGGCCGAGCCGATCGACAGCACCGGCACGGTCGCTTGGGCCAGCGCGCCGGTGCCGTCGAACTCGCCCATGACCCGCATGACCTCGGCGGAGATCGCCGGCGAAGTCCTGGTCATCTGCTCGATGATGGCCGCCCGCCGGGCGGCGTCGGTGGGCAGGAACATCCCTTCCACGAATGTCGCGCGCCACGACCCGTTGTAGTCGGCGGCCACGGCAGCGACGGACTCGCGGAAGAACCTCTTGGCTTTCTCGTTCGTGATCGGCGCCGGGTCGACCATCACCAGCGCGCGGATCGCGCCCGCCCGGGCGGCGCACGCCAGCCCGATCAGGGCGCCCAGGCTGTGGCCGACCAGCACAGGCCGGTCGCAACCGGCCGCGGCCGCCACCGTGAGCACATCGTCGGCCATCACGTCCACGTCATAGCTGCCGTGGCGGGCCGCCGGGCGGCCGCTGTCGCCGTGCCCGCGCAGGTCCATCGCCACGACGGCGTGGCCGCTGGCGAAGTGCTCGAACTGCGGGGCGAAGTACGAGCGGTCGCAGCACCAGCCGTGAACGAAGATCATCGGGGGATCGCCGGCGCCCGCGGCGTCGTAGGCCAACCTGAGGCCAGCCACCGAAAGCGCCTCCGTCACGGCCGCTCGCCGTCGCCGCGCGCCGAGTGGAGGCCGGCTATCTGCCTGGCCGTCTGGCCTACCTGCATGCGCAACTCCGGTGGATGGATGACCTCGACCTCGGCTCCGAGGGCGAGCATGTCGAGCGTAGCGGCGTCCATCGAGCCGATCCGCACCCAGGCTTCGACCCACCCCTCACGGCCGGCGGCGGCGGGCGTGTGCCTGCGGATCCGGACGCCGGACGGCCGCCCCAGCAGCGCGGCGAGGCGGCGGCCTCGCGGGGACAGGAGCACCCGCGCCCGCCGTACCCCGGCACCCGGCGCCAGCGGGTCCCGCACGGGAGCGGTAGCCGGGAGATCGCTTCGAAACCCGTCGAGCAGCTCGAAACCACCCTGGCAACCGCGGACGGGATAGAGCGGGATCCCGGCGGCGCTGAGGGCTTCGATGTCGCGGAGGATCGTGCGCTGCGAGACCTCGAGCTCGCCGGCGAGCTGCCTGGCGCTCATCCTGCCGCGGGCCTGGAGCAGGCCCAGCAGCCCGACAAGGCGGCTCGCTCGCACGGGTCAAGGATAATCCCAGATCATGACACAAGATGTCATGTATTGGCTGCCATAATCGGCTGGGTCAGCCGTGAAGGGAGCAGCACGATGACGCCTCATGCCGATGGATCGGGAACCGCAAGCGACCCGTGGATCCTGACGACGCCGCCGGGCAAGTCTGAATTCGAGGCATGGCGGGATGAGGATTCCGACCCGCCCGCACTGGTCGTCCAGGTCGGCACGACCGAGCTGCGCTACCGGCTGCGCTGCATCGACGACCTGCACGCGATGCTGAAAGAGCGCGGCGACTGGGTACCCCTAGGCAACGCCGACGAGCAGAAGCCCGCCGCCGAGGGCACGGTCGAGGCCTGGGGCCGCTCGCCCGCCAACCCCGTCGGCGGCTGGTATGGGCTGAAGAAGGGGCTGCGCGGCCGGTTCGGCAACTACGTCCCGCCGGTCCTGGAGGTGCTCGGTCTCGCCGAGGTCGAGCACAACGCGCGCAACAACCGGATGCGCGCCCGCTGACGCGCGGGCGCCTGCTGGAAGGGCTCCCGCCGGGCCGCTCCCGCTCACGAACTCCCGCTGAGCAGCACCGGCACCCGCGCTGTCATACTCGGGGCGTGAGCCCGCCGCGCCCGCCGCTGACGACGGAGCGCCGGCTCGGCACCGGGATGGTCCTGCGGGCGGGGTCCACCGCGCCCTACCGGGCGGTCACGATCGTCGAAGGCGAACCACACCTGGTGCGCGACGATTTTGGCACGGCCGGAACCAGCGCTGAGGGGGAGGCCCGGGCCGGGCGCGCCGGATCGGCAGCGGGCCGCCCAGGCCGCCCGCTGCTGTGCCTGGTCCACCTGACCGACCTCCAGCTCGCCGACGTCCAGTCGCCGACCCGCTTCGAGTTCCTCAACCGCTACTTCGCCGACCCCCGGTATGCCGAGATCATCCCCGTCCAGCGCCCTCAGGAGGCGCTGACCGCGCACGCCGTCGATGCCATGGTGCGCACGGTCGACGCCCTGCGCGGGCCCGCCACCGGGGCACCGCTGCGGCTCGCCGTGACCACCGGGGACGCCATCGACAACGCTCAGTGGAACGAGTTGCAGACTGTCCTTGCCCTGCTCGACGGCGGGCTCGTCGCCCCGGACTCCGGAGGCCCCCGCTACGAGGGCGTCCAGTCGCCCAGCTGGCCGGACGACTTCTTCTGGAAACCCGACGGCGACGGCCCGCGCGGGCCGGACTACTTCCGGCGCGAGTTCGGCTTCCCGCACCACCCGGGCCTGCTGGAACGCGCCCTTGCGGAGTTCCGCTCCGGTGGC
>DASYQM010000285.1:0-3814 GCA_036005525.1 Streptosporangiaceae bacterium | reverse complement strand
GTCGGTTCTGTTTGCTCGTGTCGCTCGATTCGGGCCAGGCTTTCGGGAGAGTTACCTGGCCACCACAGATCGCTGAGCCGCACCCACCTCCCCAACCCGGACGCCAACCCCGAAGGGCTTCCGGCATCGACCACTAAGTGGGTGACCGGGGTTCGTCGCGGGTCATCAGGCTGCCTCTGGTAGTTCGGCCGGTTCTGGGGCAGCGTGCTCACGGGCGCTGATCCGGCCGAGGAGCCGGGCCAGGTCTGCGGCGGTGAACTTCCAGTTGAACGGCCGGGCGGCCTGGTTGTAGCGGTCCACGAACGCAAGCAGGGTGCCGCCGAGTTCATCCAGGCTGGCAAAGTCGCTGGGCGAGATGGCTTTCTTCTGGGTGATGGAGAAGAAGATTTCGGCTTGATTCAGCCAGGAGGCGTGGACCGGGGTGTGGATCATGATGGCGTTCGGCCAGGCGTCATGCAGCCGCGTGACGGCGGCCTGGCCGCGGTGGTCTGGGCCGTTGTCCACGATGACAAACACCCCGGGGCGCGTCCTTGTACTCCGGCAAGCTCATGACCTGGCCCATCAGGTCCATGAACGGGGCAATGCCGGTGGTGGCCGGGGTGGAGGCGAACACTTTCCCGGTGTGCACGTCGAGCGCGGCCAGCAGGGCCAGGGGCACCGTGCCGGACGTATTCGTGCTCGACCCGCACCGGCCTGCCGGGCCCGGCCGGGGCGGTGGGGCGGCAGCGGCCACGGGCCTGGATGGACGGCTTGGCGTCCACAGACAGGATCCGGTCGCCGGGCCGCAGCCGCCTGCCCTGGTGAAACCCCTGGTACAGGTCGAGGATGACAGATGCCCCGGCGGCGAAGTCCGGGTCGCGCGGGGAGATCCACGACTGGTACTGCCAGGGCTTGACCGGGTGCTCGCTGTTGTTCGAGGAACGCGCCGAGGCGTTGGCCGCGTTTAGCCGCGGCCGCGAGCTTGGCGCCCCGATCCGCGCGGCCGACCCCTGGCATACGGCGCTGCTCGTCCGGGCTGTCCAGGGTGATGCGACCGTATCCGAGGTGGAAGCCGAGCTGGCGCGGGCCACCGCTGGTGCGCGCTTTCCGCCACCTGGCTCGGCTACGCCCACGCCGTTACCCTGGCGGCCGCCGGTGATGCCACTGCCGCGGAAGCGGCGTTCCGCGGCGCCGAACGCGCCGCCAGCCGTTATCCGCTGTTCCGGGCGATCGCGCTGCGGCTGGCCGCCGAGGCCGCGCTGGACCACCCCTTCGGGGATCCGGTGGCCTGGCTGCGCGACGCCGAAGCCGCGTTCGTGTCCCGCCGGCTGCCCCGGATCGCCAGCGCCTGCCGCGGCCTGCTCGCCCGGGCCGGGGCGCCGGCCACCCGGCGGCGCGGCCGCGACGACGCCGCCCTCGCACCGGACCTGCTTCGCCTGGGGATGACGGCCCGAGAGGCCGAAGTCTTGGAACTGGTCGGCGAGCATCTGCCCAACAAGGACATCGCCGCCCGGCTGTACCTGTCGCCGCGGACGGTGGAAAAGCACGTCGCCAGCCTGCTGCTCAAGACCGGCGCCGCCGACCGGGCGGCGCTCAGCCGGCTGGCCCGGCAGCGCTGAGGGCCGGCATCAGGATGGGGGCACAGCACCCATGTGCCGCGCCCGCCGAGCCAGCACCCTGGCAGGGACAGATGCACCCAGACCATGGGAGGGCTCATGACACACACCATGCGCAGATCCATCGGCACACTGCGCGCGGCAATGACCGGGCCGGTGATCGGGCCCGCGGACCCGGACTACGACGAGGCCCGCCGGGTGTGGAACGCCGACATCGACCGGCGCCCAGCGGTGATCGCCAGGTGCGCATCACCCGCCGACGTGGCCGCGGCGGTCACCTTCGCTGCCACTAACGGCCTGGAGATCACGGTGCGCGGCGGCGCCCACAGCATGTCCGGCGCGGCGGTCGCCGACGGCGGCCTGATGATCGACCTCAGCAAGCTCACCCAGGTCAGCGTCGACCCGCAAGCGAAACGGGCACGGGCCGGCGGGGGCGCGCTGCTGGCCGGCCTGGACGCCGCCACGCAGGCCCACGGCCTGGCCGTGCCCGCCGGCGTGGTCAGTCACACCGGTATCGGCGGGCTCACCCTGGGCGGTGGCATGGGATGGCTGACCCGCCAGGCCGGGCTGAGCATCGACAACCTCGCCTCGGCCCAGGTGGTCACCGCCGACGGGCGGATCCAGCGGGCCGCCGCCGACGAGAACCCGGATCTGTTCTGGGCGATCCGCGGTGGCGGCGGCAACTTCGGCGTGGTCACCGAGTTCGAGTTCCGCCTGCACGAGGTCGGCCCGGTCGTGCAGGTCGGCCTGCTGTTCTGGGACCTCGAGCACGGACCCAGCGCGCTACGGCTGGCCCGCGAGGTCATCGCGGCGCTGCCGCGCGAGCTGAACATCATCATCGCCGGCCTGAACGCCCCGCCGGCCCCGTTCGTGCCCGAACAGCACCACCACCTGCCCGGCTACGCCCTGGCCGTCGCCGGATTCGGACCCACCGGCCAGCACCACCAGGTTATGGCCCGCATCCGCCAGGCGCTGCCGCCGCTGTGGGAGTTCGTCACCCCCATGCCTTACGTGGCCGTGCAGCAGCTGCTCGATGAGGTGGGCGCGTGGGGCTTCCATACCTACGACAAGGGGACCTACCTCGAAGACCTCTCCGACCAGGCGATCGAGGCCGTCGCCGATCACCTGCCGCGGAAGAACTCGCCGCTGTCGGCGCTGCTGTTCTACCGCCTGGACCAGGCGTACTCGCAGGCCGGCGAGGACGACACGGCCTTCAGCGGCGGGCGCTCACCGCGGTACGCAGTGTTCATCATCGCGGTCTGCCCCACGCCCCAGCTGCTGGCCGCCGACCGCGCGTGGGCCCGTTCCTTCTGGGAGGCGCTGCGCCCGCACTCCCTCGGCGCCGGCAGCTACGTCAACGCGATGACCGAGTTCGAAGACGACCGCGTGCGAGCCGCCTACGACCCCGCCAAATACCACCGGCTCGCCAAGATCAAGAGGAAGTACGACCCCCAGAACCTGTTCCACCACAACGCCAACATCCAGCCCGCGTGAGCCGGCCGCGCACCGAACAACGGGAGCAACCATGCTTGGAGAGCACCCGATCACCCCCGTGCTGCTCGCCACCGACCTCGCCGCAGCCCGGGAGTTCTACCACGGCAAGCTCGGCCTGCAGATCGCAAGAGAAGACGAGAACGCCATCGTGCTCAGCTGCGGCAGCGGCACCCACCTGGACGTGACCAAAAGCACCGTCGGCACCACCGACCAGCAGACCCAGGCAGCGTGGCAGGTCAGCGACATCCGCGCCGAGGTGGCCGAACTCCGCGCCCGCGGCATCCAGGTCGAAGACTACGACACCCCCGGGCCAAAAACCGAAGACGGCATCGCCGACATCGGCTTCGCCTGGGCCGCCTGGATCATCGACCCAGCAACCAACGCCCTCGGCATCCTCCAAATCAAGGAATAACCGGGGTGATGAGCGGAGCTTGCCTGGCCTCCAGATGATGGCCGCCGGGCTACAGAACGTGCAGTTCTGGGGAGGCCAGCAGCCCACTGGACTCCGGCCGACATCCGTACAGAACGGCGGGAGTGTGCGCTTGCCGTCGCCGTTGATCCCTCACGCTCTGTGACGGTCTTTGGCCCTTCGGCTTCCCTTTCTGAGATAAGACTGTTTCGGCTCGCGTGATGCGGCTGCCGTGCCGCGCTGGCTCGCAGAACGGAGGTGGTTCGGGCGGCTTGCTGTGCCGTCAGCCGCGCCGCTCGCGGATCTGGCGCTTGAT
>DASYQM010000284.1:0-11500 GCA_036005525.1 Streptosporangiaceae bacterium | reverse complement strand
GGCCACGGACGATCCCGCCGGCCCCGCCAGCGGCGCGCGGCCATCCACCGAGCCTGCAGCGGCCACCAGCGGAGCGCCCATGGAGGGCCACCGACCTGGACTACTCCGGTTAAATGGAGACCCCTGTTTTCTGTTATCCGGATACTGCGATGCCTGAGTGGCAGGCGGTCTCAAGCCCGGCTGGCCGGTCAACCACCTGCAATGCTCGCCTCGAGCGTGATCTCGGTACCGGCCAGGGCGCGCGAGACGGTGCAGTCCTTCGCCCGCTCTGCCAGCTCGTGGAACGCAGCCTGGCCGACACCCGGAACCTCGCCCACCGTGCGCAGCTCGATGCGGGTGATGTTGAAACCGGCGCCGACCTGAGCGAGCGTCACCCGCGCGGTGGTGCGCAGATCCCGCGCGGGATGGCCCGCCTCGCTCAGCAGGTTCGCGAGCGACATCGTGAAGCAGGCGGCTTCGGCGGCGCCGATCAGCTCCTCGGGATTGGTCGCCCGCCCGGGCTCTTCGACGCGGGCCCGCAGCGAATACGGCCCGTCGAAGGCGCCACTGCCGAGTGCGATCCGGCCACTACCGTCCGCCACGGCCCCCTGCCAGCTCGCCTGGGCACTGCGGACGACGCGGAAGCTCAAGACGCTCTCCCCAGCGGTCGGATAGATGGCTGATCAAACCATGCGCCGCAGGCTGCGGCAAGGGAAGCGCCTTTGAGGATCGGCCGGCAGTTGTGATTCGATCGCAATCTGGACGATTCGCCGGTGCCCTTCGCGAGAGGAACGCTGCCCGATGACCGACATACTCCGTACGAGCATCGACGTCGCCGCCGTCCGGGACCGCTTCTCGTCCCTGCGGGACTTCGCGTTCCTCGACGCCCCGGGTGGCTCACAGGTGCCCGACGAGGTCGGCGAGGCGATCGCGTGGGCGCTGCGCGAGGCCAGCGCCAACCTCGGCGCGGGTTACGCGACAAGCCTGCGCGTCGGGGAGATCCTCGAGCAGGCCGAGCGCAAGGCCGCGCGGTTCCTCGGCTGCGAACCCCACGAGGTGATCTTCGGGCCGAACATGACCTCGCTGAACTTCATGCTGTCGCGGACCGCCGCCCGCGGCTTCAGCCCGGGCGATGAGATCCTCGTCTCCTCGCTGGATCATGACGGCGGCGTCGCCCCGTGGCTGGAGCTCGCGCACGACGCTGGCCTGGTCGTCCGGCATGTCGGCCTGAAGGACGACACGACGCTCGATTTCGAGGATCTGGAGCGAAAGCTCGGGCGGCGCACGAGGGTCGTCGCGTTCGCGTGGGCGTCCAACGCGATCGGCACCATCGTGGACGCCGGGCGCGTGTGCCGGCTCGCGCACGACGCGGGCGCGCTGGCGTGGATCGACGCTGTCCACTACGCGGCGCACGAACCGATCAACGTCCGCGACATCGGTGCCGACGTGCTGATCTGCTCGCCGTACAAATTCTGCGGCCCGCATCTCGGCCTCGCCTACGGGCGGGCGGAGGCGATCGAGCGCTGGCGGCCGTACAAGGCGCGTCCGGCGCCAACCAGCCCGCTCGGGCGGAGGTTCGAGACCGGCACGCTGCCGTACGAGCTGCTCGCCGGGTTCAATGCGACGATCGACTACCTGGAGTCGATCGGGGGCTTCGCGGCGATCGTCCCCTACGAGCGCTCGCTGGGCCAGCGGTTCCTCGACGGCATCTCCGGCGCGATCACGGTGTACGGGCTGCCAGGGATGGACGGCCGCGTGCCCACGTTCCTCGTCAACGTCGGCGGCGTGGCGGCCGAGGACGTGGCCGCGCGCCTTGCCGACGCCCAGATCGGGGTCTGGGCGCACGACTCGTGGTACTCGCTCGACCTGTACCGGCGGCTCGGCTACGTCGACAAGTCGGTGCGGATCGGCTTCATCCACTACAACACGGAGGAGGAGGTCGACCGCCTCCTCGACGCGCTGGCGCGGCTGCGCGGGACCTGATCCGTGCCGCCGCTGACCGGGTCGCGGCCCCCGGGACGGCCGCTACCCGGCAGCGCCGTTAAGGATCTCCGAGAGTTTGGTCAGGTTGATGTTGCCGCCTGAGATGACGCAGACGACCTTGCCGGTCCCGGCCCGGCCGGCCAGCGCCGCGGCCGGCGCGAGCGCGCCCGCGCCCTCAGCGATCACCCGGGCGCGCTCGGCCAGCGTGCGCACGGCGGCGGCTGCCTCGCCGACCGGGATCGCCAGGGCGCGGTCAACGAGGGGGGCGACGAGCGGCCACATGCTGTCCAGCACGCGCCGGCTGCCGGCGCCGTCGACGAACGAAGCGCGGTAGTCGACGTCGGCCGGGTGCCCGGCGGCGACCGCGGCGGCGAGCGCGGCGCCGGTCTCGGGCTCGGCGGTGAAGATCTTCGTGGCCGGCCGCAGCGCCCTGATCGCGCTGGCGATGCCCGCGGTCAGCCCGCCGCCGCCGTACGGGATCACGACCGCGTCCGGGTCGGGCAGGTCCTCCAGGATCTCGAGCCCGATCGTCCCGTTGCCCGCCATCACCCCCGGGTCCTGGACCGGGTGCACGAACAGCCCGTCGACCCCGTCGATGTGGCTCGTGATGATCGTGTTCCACCAGTCGTCGTAGGGGAGCTTCAGCACCCGGCCGCCCAGGCGCTCGATCGCCGCGAGTTTCGCCTCGGGCGCATGCTCGGGCACCGCGATCGTGGCGGGGACACCCAGCTCACGCGCCGCCCACGCGACCCCCTGGGCCATGTTCCCCGCGCTGGCGGTGACCAGGCCCTTCGCCCGCTCCGCCGCGGGCGCGAGCATGATCGCATTCGTCGCGCCCCGGATCTTGAACGAGTTGATCGGCTGGAGGTTCTCCAGCTTGAGGTAGATTTCGGCCGGGGCGTTCTCCACATGCAGGCGCACCATCGGGGTGCGGATCGCCGCGCCCGCGATCCGCCCGCGCGCCGCCTCGATCGCCGGAAGCTCGATCAAAGTTCCACCTCGGTGCCGATTCCACGTTTCCTGGCCGTCGCCACAGCGTGCTCGGCCGCGGCGAGGTCCTCGATGGCGAGGCCGAGCGAGCGGAACAGCGTCAGCTCGCCGGCGTCGCGGCGGCCCGGCGCGGTGCCCGCGAGGACCTCACCGAGCTCGGCGCGGACGTGCCCCTCGCCCGCGATCAGGCCCTCGGCGATCGCGAGCCGGAACTCGCTGGCCTCGTTGCGCAGCGACTCGCGGCTGTCGCAGAACAGCGCGCTCGCGGCGACGGTGGCGGTGTCGAGCTCGCGCGCCTGCGGGATACTGGCGCCCACCGCGTTGACGTGGGCGCCGGGCGTGAGCCAGCCGTGCCGGAGCACCGGCTCCCGTGCGCTGGTCACCGTCACGACGACGTCGGCGTCGCGGACCGCCTCCTCCGCGCTCACCGCGACGCCGAGTTCCCCGCGTGCCCCGCGGGCCTGCTCGACCAGCGCCTGGGCGTGTGCCCTGGTCGGCGCGTAGACGCGGACCTGCGCGAAGTCCCGCACGGCGGCGAGCGCCCGAAGATGGGCGCGCGCCTGCGTCCCGGCGCCGAGGATCGCGAGCACCCGGGCGTCGCCGCGCGCCAGCAGCCCGGTCGCGACCGCGGTGACCGCGGCGGTGCGGACGGCGGTCACCGCGGAGGCGTCGAGGATCGCGGTCGGCATGCCGGTCTCGCCGTCGAAGAGCGTGACGAGCCCCTGATGCGCGTCCAGCCCGCGCGCGGGGTTGCCGGGCATGATGCACACCGCCTTGAGCGCGAACGCCGCGGCCCCGTTCTGGTCCCCGCCGCGCCAGCCGGGCATCAGCCCCAGGAATCCGGCCGCGCCGGGCGGCACCATGACCGACCGCAGCGGCAGGTAGGTCCCGCCCCGGGCATGCTCGGCGAGCACCGCGGCCACCGCCTCGGCGCAGTCCTCCGGTGAGAGCGCGGCCAGCACGTCCCGGTGGCTGAGGGTGAGCACGCGCATCAGGCGACCGCGTTCCCGACCGCGGCCCGCTCCCCGGCCGTGAGCGGATGCGTGAGCGCCTCGCCGACAGGCGCCAGGTGCTCCGGCCGGCCGGGGCCGATCACGATCTGGGTCACCCGCTCGTCGGCGAGCAGCCAGGCGAGCGCGAGGCCCGCCATCGAGATGCCGCGGCCTGAGGCCATCGCCTCGAGCCGGGCGAGCGTGTCGAAGGTCCGGCCCGTGACCAGCTCGCGGTACGGCCCGGGGCGCTGGGTCATCCGGGAGCCCGCCGGGAACGGCTCGCCGCGGCGGTACTTGCCAGTGAGCCAGCCACCGGCGAGCGGGCTGAACACCAGGTAGGCGACCTGCCGCTCCGCGCACAGCCCGAGCAGTTCCCTCTCGTCCTCGCGCGCCAGCAGCGAATAGCTGTTCTGGATGGCCTGCGGCTCGCCCGCGGCCAGCGCGGCCGTCAGTTGCGGGGCGTCGAAGTTGCTGACCCCGTAAGCGCCGATCATGCCCTCGGCCCGGGCCTGACCGAAGGCACCGAGCGACTCCGGCAGCGGCACCTCCGGGTCGAACTCGTGGGCGAGGTACAGCTCGACGCGGTCGACCCCGAGCCGTTTCAGGCTCGCGCGCAGCTGGCGGGCGATCCGCTCGGGCCGCAGGCCGCGGTCCCCCCCGGCCTGCATCGGGTTATAGGTCTTGGTCGTCAGCTGCGGGCGAACCCCGCGCGAGGCGATCCAGCGGCCGATCGCCAGCTCGCTGCGCCCGCCGCCGTAGGCGTCGGCGGTGTCGAAGTGAGTGATGCCGGACTCCCAAGCGGCGTCCATCAGCTCGAGCGCCTGGTCCTGGTTCAGCCCTTGGCCGAAGAACTCCGGGGCCGAGCCGACCCCGCCGAAGTTGCCGCAGCCCAGGGCGATCCGGGAGACCGTGAGCGCCGACCGGCCGAGCGGCCGCCTGGTCTCGAGCGCCTCGCTCATCCGCCGGGGCCGCCACGAGTGATCATTTGAGACATTCAATCAAACCCGCAATGGCCGGGCAATGACTCCGGGCCGCCGGCCGGCCGGGGTGGGTTCGGGCCTACCAGGGCAGCACTCCGCACGACCCGCCGCCGTCGGTCGTCCACAGGTGACCCCACAGGACGCCGGTCGGCCCGTCCGCCGGCAGCGTGGCCAGCGCCACGCTGACCTCGGCGCCCTGCCGCGGGGTGCGGAAGCCGGCGTTGCCGTTGAGGTCGGTGGCGCAGTAGCCGGGGTTGGCGGCGTTGACCTTGATCGGGGTGCCGGAGAGCTCCTTCGCGTACATCGCGGTCACCATGTTCAGCGCGGTCTTCGACGACGGGTACGGCACCGAGGCCATCGCCGCCATCGGGCCGTCCGGGTCGGTCATCGAGGTGATCGAGCCAACCTCGCTGGAAACGTTCACGATCCGGGCGGCCGGCGCCCGGCGCAGCAGCGGCAGCATCGCGTTCGTCACCGCGACGACGCCGAACACGTTGGTCTCGTACACGGTCCGCAGCGTCGCGAGTGTGGTCTGGCTGGGCAGCCCGATGCCGTCCCCGCGGGCGATGCCCGCGTTGTTGACCAGGATGTCCAGCAGCCCGTACTCGCCGTCGATCCACTCCGCGGCCTGCATACGGCAAGCTGGAGGCACGGCCCGGCACCCCCACGCCGAGCGGGCGGAGCTGGGATGGGAGGCACATCACATGCTGAACCGCGACGACCTGGCGGCGTTCCTGCTGACCCGCCGGCACCGGCTGCGGCCAGGCGATGTCGGCCTGCCCGACCTCGGCAGGCGGCGCACGCCGGGCCTGCGCCGCCAGGAAGTCGCCCAGCTCGCCGGGATGTCGGTGGACTACTACATCCGGCTGGAACAGGCACGCGGCCCCCGCCCCTCGCGCCAGGTCCTGGCCGCGCTGGCCCGCGCGCTGATGCTCACCGCCGACGAGCGCGAGTACCTGTTCCGCCTCGCCGACGAGAGCCCGCCGCCCATGGCCGGCCCATCCAGCCAGATCAGCCCGGGCATCCGCAACCTGGTCGACAGCCTGCCGGAAACCCCCGCCTACGTGGTGGACGCGAAGTACGACGTGCTCGCCTGGAACACCCTCGCCACCCATTTCATCGGGGACCTGTCCGGGTTCGCCGAGCCGGACCGGAACATGACCCGCCGGCTCGCCCGGCGCGCCCCGGCGCCGGCGGTCCCGGCGTCCCCACCGGGACAGCCCCGCCCGCCCGCTGACGCGGACCCGCCGGAAAACGGCCCGGTGGCCCGGCGGTGAGGGTCCTGACGTGGAACCTGTGGGGGCGCTTCGGGCCATGGCTGCCGCGCAAGGAGGCGATCGCGGCCACGCTGGCCGACGTCGGGCCGGACCTGTGCGGGCTGCAGGAGGTGTGGTCGGCTGGTGAGCAGAACCTGGCGGCGGACCTCGCGGAGCGGCTCGGCATGCACTGGCGCTGGGAACTGGTGGCACCCGCGCCCCACGAGGCTGCCGATGAGGTGCGCATCGGCAACGCCATCTTGAGCCGCTGGCCGATCCTCGCGGACGCCGCGGCCCGCCTGCCGACCGACGGTACCGACGAAGGCCGGGTCGCCGTCCACGCCCGCGTCGACGCACCAGGCGGCGCGCTGCCGATGTTCACCACACATCTGACCCACTACCCCGGCGCCTCGCAGATCCGGCTCGCTCAGGTCCGGCGCCTGGCCGAGTTCGTCGCCGGGAACGTCGCGGACTGCGCCTACCCGCCGGTGGTCACCGGCGACCTCAACGCCGAACCGGCCTCCGACGAGCTCCGGTTGCTCGCTGGTTCGCTGACCGCCCCGGCGGTGCCGGGGCAGGTGCTGGTCGACGCCTGGCGGTACGCGGATCCGGCCGACCCCGGCTTCACCTGGGACCGCCGCAACGGCTATCAGACCGCCAGCCTGATCCCCGACTCACGGATCGACTACATCCTGGTCGGGCTGCCCAGGCACGGCCGGGGCCGCGTCCAGTCGGCCCGGCTGGCCGGTAACACCCCCGTTGACGGCGTATGGCCGTCGGATCATTTCGCGGTCGTCACCGACCTTCAGCAGTAGACCGCGCCGTGCCTGCGAGCCTGGCTGCCTGGCCAGCTGGCTCAGCTCACAGCCGCCGCCGGGCCGGGCTCCCCGCGCCTGCCAGGCCCGGCGCGCTATCTCGATCAGTACGCTGATCACCAGCGCGGCGCCGAGAGCCAGCAGCAGGCCAGCCCAGGGCTCGTCCTCGAAGGCCTTCCCGCCCAGCCGGCCGATGAAGAACGCGTAGCATGCCCAGAACACCCCCGAGCATGCGGTCGCCGCCACGAACCTGCGCCGCGAGTAGCCGACGAGACCACAGGTCAGGGTGACCGCGGTACGCCCGCCCGGGATGAAGCGGCAGCCGATGATGATGCGCGCGCCATAGCGGTCGAGGGACCGCCGGGCCCAGGCGCGCCTGCGCGCGCCGCGTGCCCCGGCGAAGACCCGTTTGCTGATGGCCGGCCCGAAACGCCGGCCGAGCAGGTAGCACACGTTGTCGCCGATGAACGCGCCGCAGGCGGCCAGCGCGATCAGCACGGCGATCCGGGGATCGGCGCTGCCGGCGGTGGCGACACCGAGCGCGATGATGGCGGACTCGCTGGGCACCAGGGGGATCAGGGCATCGAGCGCGGGCAGGGTGGCGGCGATGGCGTACGACGCCGGGGATGAGACGTCAAGCGCGGTGAGGCCGATCAATTGCGTCCCCGGCGGTTCCGGGGAGCGGGTACCTGATCAGCGTGGCCGGGCCCGCGAATGATCAATGCCGCCCTCCGTCGTGTTCGCCGCCGCCCGTCCGTGCGTCGTCAGCCGGCGCAAGTCATCCACGAAAGCGGGGCGGCATGGAGATCCGGCCCCGGCGGGGTGGAGGCCGCGTGGAGATGCCCGCCGACCGGGGCTAGCCGGGGCCGGGTTCCACGCAGAACTCGTTGCCCTCCGGGTCCTGCATGACCGTGTGGCTCGGGTGATGCCGCACCACGCTGGCGCCCAGCGCCTCCAGCCTGGCCACCTCGGCCGCCTCCGCGCCGGGCGCACGCAGGTCGAAGTGCATCCGGTTCTTGGCCTTCTTGGGCTCAGGGACCCTGATGAACCAGATGTTCGGCCCGCCCCAGCCCGCCGCCTCGACGAACGCCTTGTCGGCGGTCGACTCCTCATCCACGTCCGACCCGAAGACGGCCGCCCAGAACCTGGCCAGCGCCAGCGCGTCCGCGGCGTCGAACGTGACTGTCTTGATCACGCTCGCCATGCGTGGCACGGTAGCCGCGGCGGCCCTGGCCGGTCACTCCCTTTTCGCCGCCGGGGGGCCACCGCGAGCCTCACTGAAGCCGCCATCCCGCGCCGAGCCCGGCCGCACAACCCCGCGGGGCAGGATAAGAGCATGGAGCAGCGCACGCTGGCCGCCGTGAACTGGCTGCTGGATTCCAGCGAGCCCGCGATCCGGCTGATGACCCGCCGCGACGTTCTCGGCCAGCGGGGCAGCGAGGATGCTGGGCTGGTCCTGGCCGGTGCCAAAGTGACCGCGCTGCTGGCGGGCCAGCACGCCGACGGGGGCTTCGGCGTCCATCCCTACCGCAAGTGGACCGGCGCGCACTGGCGGCTGATCTCCCTCGTCGAACTGGCCATCCCCCCACTGGAGCCGCGCGCGGTCGCGGCCGCCGGGCAGGTGCTGGCCTACCTCGCCCGGGGACGCCGGCACGTTGTGGTGATGGGCGGCCTGGTCCGCCGCTGCGCCTCGGTGGAGGGAAACGCGCTGGCCGCCTGCTGCCGGCTCGGCCTGGCAGCCGACCCGCGGGTGCGGTCTCTCGCCGAAGCCCTGATCACCTGGCAATGGCCGGACGGCGGATGGAACTGCGACGTGGCGGCCACCGGGCGCCGCTCCTCGTTCCACGAGTCGCTGGCGCCGGCGTGGGGACTGCACCAGTACGGGCAGGCTGCCGACGAGCCGACCGCCACGGACGCCGCTGGCCGGACCGCCGAACTGTTCCTTGAGCACCGGCTGTTCCGCAGCCTGGTCACCGGCCAGGTGATCAACCGCACCTGGCTCGCCCCGCATTACCCGCCCTACTGGCATTACGACATCCTGCAAGCGCTTCTCGTGCTGTCGCGGATGGGCAGGGCGCGCGATCCCCGCGCCGGCGACGCCCTGGATGAGCTGGAACGGCGGCGCCTGCCGGACGGGCGCTGGCGAGCCGGCGGCTGCTGGTGGAAACCGCCCGCGAGCGCGGCCACGCCGGAGGTGGTGGACTGGGGCCGGTCGGGGCCCAACGAGATGATCACGCTCAACGCGCTGCCGCATCCTGCGCGCCGCCGGACGGCTGACCTGACCTGCGGCGCCGCGCTTGATCGCCGTTGCGCATCTGACGGCAGCATGGACGGAAGGACCGGCCAACGGTGAAGGAGCGGCCCATGACGGCGCCTGGCGAAGCGGCCATCAGGGCGGTGCAGCGGCGGCTGCGGGCCCAGCAGGGCGCGTTCGTGCCCAAGCCAGCGCTGCCGGTCATCGACGAGCTGG
Organism: Streptosporangiaceae bacterium; assembly: GCA_036005525.1. GTDB lineage: Bacteria > Actinomycetota > Actinomycetes > Streptosporangiales > Streptosporangiaceae > UBA9676. The sequence continues at coordinate 2,035 of DASYQM010000284.1, read as the reverse complement.
TGGCGACGGTCCTGTCGCAGCACACCTCGGACGTCAACTCCGAGCGGGCGTTCGCCCGGCTCAAGGCGGCGTTCCCCACCTGGGAGCAGGTTGCGGACGCGCCCGCTGAGCTCGTGGCCGGCGCCATCCGCTGCGGTGGCATCGCCGACCAGAAGGCGCGCCGCATCAAGCAGATCCTGGCCGCCATCGAGGAACGCGAGGGCCGCATCGACCTCGGCCGCCTGCGCGATCTCGACGATGCGGCGGCGGAAGCCTATCTGGAGTCCCTGCCCGGGGTGGGCCCGAAGACGGCCGCATGCGTGCTCCTGTTCGCCATGGGGCGGGCCGCGTTCCCCATCGACACCCACGTCCATCGCATCGCCACGAGGCTGGGGTGGATCCCGGCGAACACGACCGCGGATAAGGCGCACCGGCTCCTCGCGCCCCGGGTGCCGCCCGATATCCGGTACGACCTGCACATCGCGATGGTCGCCCACGGGCGTACGTTCTGCCGGGCGCAGCGGCCACGCTGCGACGTGTGCGTACTGCGCAATCTGTGCGCCTACGGGTCGGGCGGTAGGGTCGCGGATGGGAACTGACGGCCGGCCAGAAGGCCGGCCGGCGATGCGAAGTGGAGCGGGTTGCGCCTTGGGTGACTGGCAGCGCCTGCCCCGGGGTGACGGGCTGGTAACGGCAGGCCGCCGGTGACGCGGCTGGCAGGCGTGATCCGGGGCCTGCTCCACCGCGGCGGCTCCACCGTCATGATCTTCGCGGCGGCGCTCGTGGCCTCCGCGGCGGCCGCCACAGGGCCCGTGTACTACGCAGCAGCGAGGACCTCCATCCTGCACGACACGGTCGCCAGCACCAGCTACCTGGGGAGGGGTTTCGAGGCCAATGTGACCGGCGCGGTGAACAGGCTGATGAACCCGTTCGAGGCCCTGGTGCGGGACGAGCTCGGCCGGGATCTCGGCGGCCGGGCGAATGCCGGGCGCCTGTTCGCGCCCCCGATCGAGGCGCTGGAGACGAACGCGCTGGACATCCGGCGGAACGCCACGATTCCGCTGGTATGGCGCAGCGGCGTCTGCGCGCAGCTGCAGATACGTGGTAGCTGCCCGTCGCACCGCAACGAGGTCGTCATCAGCAGCTCGCTCAGCAGCTCGCTGGCCCTGCACCATCCCTGGCGGATCGGCCAGCGGCTGCGGATGCCCAGCTGGGGGACGCTCACCATCACCGGCATCTACACCCCACCGGACATCAGCAAGGACTACTGGTTCGGCCGCGGCCCCTCCTACTTCGCGCATGAGCACCCGGCCGCGGGGGCCTCGCTGCAGGGCCCCCCACCGCCGCTGTTCGATGCCATGTTCACCGCGCATGCCACCATGGCCGCCGCGCCGGCGACTACGCAGGGCACCGCCGTCACCGACAACAGCCTCAGGTCCGAACGCCTGTCGGCGGCCGACGTGCCGCGGCTGCTCAACGGGATGAACGCGCTGCTCAACAGCGAGCGGCTGACCGAGCAGCAGGTGATCGTCACCAGCGACATACCCGCCACGCTCGGCACCGTCGAGTCGGGCTGGAACGCGATCGCCGTGCCCATATTGCTGATCACCGCCCAGCTGCTCGTGCCCGTGTGGCTGCTGTTGTTCCTCGCGGTACGCGATGCGGCGGAGGCGCGCGGCCCGGAGATCGCGCTCGCCAAGCTGCGTGGGTACGGCCGCTGGCGCAGCATCGTGTTCGGGCTGTCCGAGCCGGTCCTGTTGCTCGGCCTGGCGCTGCCGGCCGGGGTGCTGATCGGCTGGGCCGCCGCTGCGGCGCTCGGCCACGTGCTGCTGCGGCCGGGCACCCCGGTGGGGCTGCCTCCATTGGCGTGGGCCGCGGCGGCCGCGGCGACCGCGGGCGGGCTGACCGCCATGCTCCTCGCCGCGTGGCAGACCGTGCGCCGGCCGGTCGTGGACCAGTGGCGCCGGGCGGGCCGCCGCGCGGCCGACCGCGGCTGGGTGCTTGATGCCGTGCTGCTGACGGGCGCCGTCGCCGGGCTGCTCGACCTGGTGCTGAG
>DASYQM010000283.1:0-1687 GCA_036005525.1 Streptosporangiaceae bacterium | reverse complement strand
GATTTTCACGCCCGCAGGGCGTCCCCGCAGGGATACCCAGGACTAACTGTGCAGTGCGGTGCCCGCCAGTTCCCTGCGATGCAACACGGTTGGCTCCCGTTTCGGGCTCCCACGGTCTCCCCGCCAGACAGCGGCTGTCCGATGCCCAGTTCGAGGCGATCATGGGCGAGCTATCCAAGATCAAGCAGATGCTGCGGCAGATCCTCCACGGTTGAATTCAGTACACCGGGCGTGCACCGCTGGCTACGGCTGGCGGGGCGCTTCCATGCTCAGAACTCGCCAGGTCCCCACCTGTCCTGCCGTGCACGATGCCTGCGGGCGAACTCGGCTATCTGTGGGTCAATGGCGAGCTGCTGCGCCGGGCAGTTGTGCTTGCGGTCGCTCTCGGCCGCTTCGACCAGGCGGTCGGCCAGCGCGCCCCGGCTGGCCAGAGCAGCATGAACCCGCTCCCTGGCGGTCGCCAGATCTTCCCGGGCGCGGGTTTCGCTGGCCCGGCAAGCTGCAAGGCGCTCGCGGAGCATCGTCGCGTGGGATTCGGCCCTGGCGATCTGCTTTTCAGGCAACCGGCCACGGTGCTGGTAGCAAACGTCGCAGACCGTGGGGATAGCGCCGGCCCGGCTACGCCGGTCTTGCCGACCCTGCGCATTTTGCCTGGTGACCGCCGCACGGCCTGCCGTCCTGGCGCCGCACGAGATCGTGTTCATCAGCCTCCTGGTGATGTTCGAGGCCGCCGTCGGAGGGCTGATCCTCAACCGCTGCCCGCCGCCCGGGTCGAGACCGCGGCGGTGAACGCCCGCGGCACTCCAGCCAGGATGCGGCATGAGCACGCCCGCCCGGACGGTGGCGAACTCACTCAGCCCGTGAGCTGCTCTATCAGCAGGCTCATCGGGAAGTAGATCCGCAGCCCGCTGATCTTCCCGCCACGCAGGTCGTAGACGACCGAGTACGGCACCCGCACGGCCCGGCCCGTGGGCCGGATCCCGGCGAACTCACCGATATGCGTACCGACGAAATCCGCCTCGATCGCCGCCTTGCCCTCATCCACCAGCAGATTTTTCAGCTCGGCCCGGGCATCGAACGCGTTCTCGTGTACATACCGGATCAGCCGCCCGGCACGATCTCGCCCGACAGCGGTCTGATCGGTCCCCTCGAACGAGGCGACGATATCGTCGGTGAAGTAGGCTGGGAAGTCCGCGCGCTTGACAAGGGCGTCGAGATACCCCTGCATCACCTGCCGCTCCGTACCCATATGGCTCCCCCTTCCCCGCCTTGGAGGCCTGTCCAAAATGGGTGATGAACCCTGTCAACGGCCCCGGATGGCACGAGAATAGCCGCCCTCGCCCAGATGCCCGGGCTGTGGATGCCGCCGCCGGATCCACCATGATCGCTGCCTTCGGTTCCCAGGCGAGCAGCATGACACCGGGAGCCAGCATGGGCCCGCATCCGCCCACGACCTGCGCGGAGCGATAAAGGTACTGCTCGAAGGCACCGAGTGACCCACCTCAAGACCGCACCAGGTTCAGGGGCGACTGCCTCGGCCGCATCCTGCGCGCGACCCGCGTCACCGACGCCATGATGACCGCAGCCGCCGCCGTCGGTGACGCCGCCACAATCGGCCGCGACCCGCACGGGACACTGCTGCCCGACCGCGCTCAGCTCGCCGGCACCGCGACCGCCGTGGCGAGCG
>DASYQM010000282.1:0-20167 GCA_036005525.1 Streptosporangiaceae bacterium | reverse complement strand
AAAGACCTCGTCGCCGCCATCGAGAACTTCATCGACGGCTGGAATGAGCGCTGCCACCCCTTCACCTGGACCAAGACCGCCGACGAGTTACTCCCGCACTGCAAACCCGGTAAGAGAACCTCGTTCACGCGACACTAGCTGATGCGGGGGACTAGAGGTAGAGGTTCACGATATCCGCGGAATCGATGGGGAGTCGGCCAATGAAGCGCGCGGGTGCCAGCGTCGGCGAATCAGCGGCAATAATGATTATCTGATCGACACCCACCTCTACCTGAACTGGGCGCCGTGCCAGATAGGTACGCACCGCACTTACCGCCTCCTTCGTTTCGCGCTGCGACGCACCATTGTGGTGACCGATGACCAGATGGAGGTCGTTGTCGATATCGGTCGAAGACCTGTGGTACCAGTGCACGATGTTCGCGTCGTTCATCGCCCGGCGAAGATCATCTAGCGGTCCGGGGGCACTGCCGTTCGCCACCGTGCTGACGGGCCATCCCACCAGGACGAATGCGTCCCCCTGCACGGAGAACATCCGCTCATGCGGGTGCTGCCCACGACTCGAGAACGTTGCCGCGGTGCCGGGCCCGTAGCCACCGAGGCGGATACTCAGCGGGGGTGTGAGATGAGTGGCGAGGATCTCCAGCGCCCGGGCATGGTCCATCGCGCGCGGGATGCCGGTGACCTCGAGGTAGCGCAGGTTGACGATGAGCCCGGCCTGTGCGTCCGCCACCCCGTCGAGCCTGATCACGGTGCCATGAATCTGGTCCAGGGTGTAGGGGCGGAATCTGTCCCGCAGCCGCTCGCTCACGAGGGCCTGGACCGTTTCAAGCAGGATCTTGAGGTCGCCGGTCTTGGTGCCGTAGAGGGCAACCGCCGTGATCAGCTCAGCGGGCACGCGACAGAGCTTATTGCTGGCTGCCGGCCGGGCTGGGTTCGGGGGTTGATCTGGTCGAGCTCGGCCAGGGCGATGTCGAGGTTGTCCGCCACTCCCTGCCTGGCCAGCCGGGCGAACAGCGGATCGCCGGCGGCCGCCAGGGCGCGGACCCGTGCCGTGTGTGCGCCGACCTGGGCCCGCAGCACATCGAGGAACCCGACCATGGTCCCCGACCAGCCGTACTCCGCCAGGAACCGGCGCAGCCGGCGCGGCCGGGAACTGAACTCGGTAAAGCCCTCCCGCACCGCCACGTGCCGGGCATGCAGCGGAACCCAGCCGAACGCCGCGAACGCGACATCCCACTCCGGGTCCACCGGCCCGGCCATGTCCCAGTCGATGAATCCGGCCAGCCGGCCCGACCGCCACACGGCGTTGTAGGGCGCAGCATCGTTGTGCCCGATAACCTGCCCGCGGTGCCATTGCGCGCCCAGACGCCAGACCGCCCCGGGTGGCGGGATGAAGTCCGCTACCGCGATGTGGTAACCGCGCAGCCAGCGGGCGACCTCAGCCAGGGTGTCCTCGGCGTAGGCCCAGCCAGGCCAGGGCAGCACGCTGCCGACCGTCTGGCCCTCCAGGAACGTCAAGATCTCCCGTCCCCGGCCGTCCACGCCCAGCGGCCGCGGAACCCCGGCGAACCCCTTGCCCGCAAGGTGGGACAGGAGTGCATGCACGGCAGGCGTCCACGGGCCGCGGGTACGGCGCACGGTATCCCCCACCCGCACAGCGCCACCCGCATTGCCGCCGTCGAGCCGCTCCTCCATTGTTGCCAGTCTGCCTTGCCAAAGCGGAATTGCCCAGTACCACATCCCCGGTCAGATCAGACGAAGGCGTCATTTTGCCTTCTCCGCTCGCTATCGGTTGCCTCCTATCGGTTGCGTGGACCGCGTCTTCCGTCGCCGTCTTACTTGATGTCCCGAGACCGGCGTTGCGGCATGGCGGCCGAAGCGGAGTTCAGGAGCCGGCGCACATCGGCGCGGGTGGCGATCCGGTTGAACCTCAGGTGGGCGTACCTGGGGTCGTGCGCTGCGGCAGCGTAACGCTGCCGGTAGACGGGGTAGCGGTGCCAGGCCCACGAGATGACCGACTCCTGCTCATCCCAGGTGAACAGGTTGCGCCAGCGCTCCATGTTGCCGTTCCACAGCTCGGCCCGGCCGGCCACGCGGCGGATCGTGCGCCAGATGATCCGGCGCATGACCGTGCGCCGGGGCGGGTCCAGCCAGACCACCGTGTCCGCGCGTTCCCAGACCAGCGGCCGGACGGCGCTGTAGTTGCCATCGATCACCCAGCCGTCCCCGGCTGCGATGGCGGCCACGCGGCGGCGGAACTGCTCCTCCGGCAGGGGTGTCCATTCCGGCTGATGAAAGATCGCGTCGAGTTCCGCGTACGGCACCGCAAGACGCGCGGCGAGCTCCCTTCCGAGCGTCGATTTCCCCGATCCGGAGACACCGACCACCGAAACGCGCCGCACGGTCCGTGACCCTAACAGCGCCCCGCGTGGTCCCGCCGCTCCCAGTCGGCCTTGCCCAGCGCGTACTCGACATCCCCCAGGTCGTCGCCCTCGATCGGGTAGGGCCAGGGCTGGTGGAAGGAGCGCACCAGTGTCAGGCCCGCCTTCTCCATCACCCGCCGGGAGGCCAGGTTCACCGGCATCGTCTCCGCGACCACTCGCCGCACGCCGAACTCGGTGAAGCCCTTGCGGATCAGTGCTCGGGACCCTTCGGTGGCGTATCCCTTGCCCCACGCCGACTTGCGCAGCCGGTAGCCAAGCTCGGCCTCGTCCAGGCTGGCTCCCTCGCGCGGCCGGAAGTGGAACCACCCAAGGAACTGCCCGGTCGGCTTCTCGATGGCCGCCCAGAAGCCGTACCCCTCGAAGCGTTCGTAGTAGGCCAGGAACGCGGGCAGGATCTCCTTCTCGATCTCCTCTCGGGCCGTCGGTATCCCTCCGGTGATGAAGTGCATGACGTCGGGGTCGGCGTCGAGGCGGACCAGGTTGTCCACATCGGCCATCGTGAACCGGCGGAGCACCAGGCGCTGCGTTTCGCAGAAGACCTGCATCGCTGGATCCTTCATCGCTGGATCCTTCCGGCCCGGCAACGCTACCCACCGGCCGTGCGCCCGCCGGGCACTGCTTTGCCCATGTGATGACCGGGAGCCAGCCAGCCCGGCGGGGCCGGGGACGGCTCGGCGTGCGCGTCGGTGATCGGCTCGGACCCGGCGACGAACCGGTCGAGTTCGGCGCCCTCCACGAGTCGCGCCGGGAACGGGTCGGCCGCGGTTCGCCTGGTCAGTCCCGCGACCGGCAGCTGATGGCCGGCGGCCGCGACCACCAGGTTGCCGAACCTGCGGCCGCGCAGCACCGCGGCTTCCGCGATCACGCAGGCGTGCCGGAACACCGAGCGCACCGCGGCCACCCGGCCCCGCGCATGCACCAGCGGCGGGCCGTCGCCGATGTTGGCCGCGTAGATGCCCGGCGGCGCCAGCACCCTGGCCGCGGCGGCGGTGAACTCGACCGATGTCAGGTGGGCCGGAGTCCGGTTCCCGGCGAAGACGTCCGCGATCACCACGTCGAACGACCCGGCCGGGACCTGCTCCAGCGCAGCGCGGGCGTCGGCCACCCAGACGGCGACCGCACCGGTCCCGGCCCGCGGCCGGCCCGGCTGATCCACCGGCTGATCCAGCGGCAGCCGCCGCCGGACAAGCCCGGCCACCTCCGCGTCGGACTCGACCGCCAGCTGGCGCGAGCCCGGCCGGGTCGCGGCCACGTAGCGGGCCAGCGTCAGGCCACCGCCGCCCAGGTGCAGCACGCCCAGCGGCATCCCCGGGGGCGCGGCCAGGTCGATCAGGTGCCCGAGCCGCCGCATGTACTCAAGTTCCAGGTGCCGCGGATCGTCAAGATCAACATGGGACTGCGGGACGCCGCCTGCCAGCAGCGTCCATGCCCGCGGCCGGCCTGGGTCTCCGGCCAGCTCGACCGGGCCGTCCGCACCAGGCCAACCGCCATCCGCGCTGGGCCAACCGCCATCTGGCCGGGTCCCGCCCCGCTGACGACCGCGGATCGGCAAGCGCCGCGTGCCGGTCATGCCCGGGTCCCGTCAGGCCTGCTGGCTCGGGCCCGCGTCGCCGGCCCCGCTGCCGTGCCATTCACTGGCGAGCATCCCCAGGATCACCTCGTCCGCGAACTCCCCGTTGACCCAGGCCGAGCGGCGAAGTCTGCCTTCTTCGGCGAACCCCGCCCGCGACGCGGCCCGTATCATCGCAGCGTTGTCGGCCAGCGTGTCGACCTGCAGCCGGTGCAGGCCGCGGATGACAAAGCCGTAGTCGCACAGCACGCAGACGACGTCGGTGCCCAGCCCGCGGCCGCGGAAAGTGGGCCGCAGGGACAGCCCGACATGGGCCGCCCGGTTGTGCAGGTCGATCCCCCACAACAGCGCATCACCGGCCAGTTCGCCGCTGGCCAGTTCCACCACCGAAAAGCACGCGGCGTCGCCGGTGTCGGCGGGCGCGAACGGCGACGCGGCAGATTCAGCTGGAATCGGCCGCCACGGGTGTGAGTCCGCCCTCGACCGGTTCGCGACGTCCTCGTACAGCTCGGCATGCAGGACCGCGACGTCGGCCTGCTGCCGGGCCCGGAGCCCGGTCTTGCGCCCGCGCAACATACGGCGTTCCTATCCGGCCGCCCATGTGATCAACCCCGATTGTCCCGCCTCCGCGCGGTCAGAGCTGTCGCGGCCGGGCCTGGGCGAAGATCCACCGATGCCCTTCGAGGTCCAGCGCCGTATACGCGCGGTATCCGGTCTGGCGGATGCCCTGAACGATCGCCGCCCCTCCGGCCTGGGCATGGGATAGATGGGCGTCGAGGTCGTCCACGAACACCCACGTCTCGTGGGTCGGCGGCGCCTGCGCGGGGAGGTCGCCTTCGAGCTTGAAAACCATCAGCGAGCAGTTCCCCACCCGGAACTCGATCCAGGGGTGCCCGTAGTCGCCCTCGGGAAGCGGGTCGGGCCCTTCCGGAAGCGGATCAGGCGACTCGAACCCGAAGACGGAGGCCAGCCACCGGGCCGCCGTGGCCGGTTTGGCGTAGTACACGCCGACGGCGAGCCGGGCCAGCTCCCGCTGTGGCCGGGGCGCGGTATCCCGCCGGGCGCACCACGGCCCGAACCACTTCGGCACCACGCGGACCCAGGCCGTCCCGCCCCGGTCGGCTCCTCCGTCGGGAATGGTCGCCTCGACGATCACCTCTGTACCCGCGGCGGCCGGCACGAAGCGCACGTCGATCTCCACATCGTCGACCGAGCTCTTCCACGCCAGCCGGCCGCCTGGCTCCCACGCGGTGATACGTCCCAGCTCCCGCCCTTCACCGGTGGCCTCGTCGTATACCTCGAGAAGGCGTCCGCCGATGCCGGGCTCGCACTGCATGCCGACGGCCCTGGCGGCGTCGAAGTAGTTGATCGGCCCCCGCACCCACCACTGGTCCAGCTCCTCGGTGAAGGCGGTGAAGGCGGTGGCCGGATCCACGCCCACCGAGACCGAAACGACCGTGCTTGTCATCGGGAACGGCTCCCTTCGACGTGACGCTTGAACGACCGCAGCTGCTCGTCCCACTGCGCCCGCACCTGGTCCAGCCAGGCCTGGATGGCGACCATCGACTCGGGGCGAAGGCGGAACACGCGCACCCGGGCGTCGCCGGGCGGCCGCTCGTCGGCGACGATCCCCGCCTGGAGCAGCACCCGCAGGTGACGGCTCATCGCCGGGCCGGACATCCCGGCCGAGTCGGCGATCTCGCCCGCCCGGCGGGGCCCCTGGCTCAGCAGCTGGACCACCTCGCGCCGGGTCGGGTCGGCCAGCGCCTCGAACAGCTGCCCGGTATCAGTAACCACAAGAACAATAGTTAACGACGAAGTTATTTATTGTCAAGTGGGTGACGCAGCCCTCTTATGCCGTCCGGCAGCGTGGTCCCAGCTCATGTGGGGCGGTGTTCGCGCGCGTACGCGTCGAGCCGTTTGAGCTCGTCCGCATAGATCGCGCGCATGACCCTCGGCGCGAACGCGCGCTCGAACAGGCCGCCGATCCCGCCGGCGCCGTCCCACGCCGAGGAGATCTGCACCAGCGATCCGCTGCCCCGCGCGGAGACCGTGGTCGTGGTGACCATGCTTGAGCGGGTGTCGGACTCGGTGAGGACCCGGCCAGGCTCGGGCTCGGCGACCTCCATCCGGAACTCGCGGGTGCGCCCGCCCGTCCTCACCTTGAACCGCGTGATCGTGCCGGCACCAACGCCTCCGGACTCCACCTGGAAGTCCGAAAACGCCGGCGGCAGGAAACGCGGGTGGTGCTCGCGCATGTCCGCGAGGTAGCGGTAGACCGTGTCCGCCGGCGCATCCACCGTGCCCTCCGCGGAGACGAGAATCCGTGCCATGCAGGCCTGTCTATCACGGCAAACCAGCGCAGCCCAGGCCGGCGCTGGCATGGCCGGGTGGGTCATTTCCCGAACGTGAAGCGCGGCGAGGACTGGCTGAGCACGGCGGCCGCCGGCGTGACGGACCAGAGGGCATCCAGCTCGCTGGCGACGGCCGCGGCGAGCCGCGGCACGTCCGAGGACGCCGAGTCGTGCATGGCTTCCGCGACGATCAGGGCAGCCGTCGTGGAGTTCTGGACGGCCGACAGGCCGCTCTGCCGGTTCGTCCACCGCCGGGCGTGCGCCCGGCTCGCCTGGTCCGCGAAGATCACCTCGTGAGCGTCGGGATGCTCCACGTCCCCCGCGAAGGTCAGGTACTGCTCATCGCCAGCCGCGTACCGCACCTGAAGGTGGCCGGTGATCTTGGAGACGTCGAAGACGGCCACCGGGATCGCGAAGGCGAGCGAGACGGCGTTGCACAGGCTGATGAGCGGGTGAAGCCCGGGGAGGGCTCCCTCCTTGCGGAAGCGCCGCAGCAGCGATTCGGCAGCGCAGCGATACTGGGTCGGCTTCAGCCCCATCCTCGAAAAGGCGCGCCGCCATGCCTGTATCTCCGGCAGCTCACCTTCCGGCCGCTCCGCCAGCCGGGATCTGGCGGTGGCGATGAACGTGCCAGTGCGCGAGCCGGCCGGGACGTCGGGGGTGATTCCCTCGGCGTACAGGACGCCGGGCACCAGCTGGGGGAAGTCACGCCAGATCTCGCCGGAATGCTGAAAATGCACCAGTACTCCCCGTCCTCGGTATCGCCGGGCAGATCGGATCGCCTGCAGCGGTCAGGGCTCCGCGCTCAGCAGGCCCTGCTCGACGGCGCGTGCCGGGTCCTGCCAAATCGCCATCGCCGTGTTCATGCGCAGGAAGCCCAGCTTGCCGTAGAGGCCCTCGGTCCCCGGGTTGGCGTACAAGATGATCTTCTTGTGGTTGCGGGCGAGGGCCACCAGGCGGCGGATGATCGCCTTGCCGAGCCCGCGTCCCTGGTGGTCCGGGTGGACGGCAACGTCGGCGATGTAGGCACAGTCGAGGCCGTCGGCCAGCACCCGCCCGGCGCCGGCCAGGACACCACCGGCGTAGACGAAGCACATGAACATGCTGTTGCCGAAGACCGTCGCGAGCGCTTCCGGCGGCTTGTCACCGAGTGGGGCGACCCGGTACAGGTTGGAGAGTTCATCCAGGTCCACGGCCCCAAGGTCGTGGACCCACGTGTCGTCATCCACCGCGCCTCCTTGCGCTGTCTCCCGCTCCCGCCACGCTACGCAGGCGGGCGTTCCGCGGTACGGTCGGGCGATGGACGAAGAGGACGGCTACTTCGGGGAACGTGTCGCGGCGACCTACGACGAGCCGTCGTCGGAGATGTTCCAGCCGGACGCGGTGGACGCGGTGGCCGAGGTTCTGGCCGAGCTCGCGGGCGGCGGCCGGGCCCTGGAGCTGGGCATCGGGACCGGGCGTATCGCCCTGCCGCTGGCGCGCCGCGGCGTTCCGGTCCACGGCATCGACATGTCGCGTGCGATGGTCGCCCGGCTGCGCGCCAAGCCCGGCGGCGACGCGATCGGCGTGACGATCGGCGACTTCGCCACCACCAGGGTGGACGGGACGTTCTCCGTCGCCTACCTGGTCTTCAACACGATCATGAACCTGACGACGCAGGAGGCACAGGTGGCGTGCTTCCGCAACGTCGCGGCCCACCTGGAGCCCGGCGGCTGCTTCGTCATCGAGGTTCACGTCCCCGAGCTGCGGCGGCTGCCGCCCGGGCAGAACGTGGTGCCGTTCCACGTGAGCCCGACGCGGTGGTCGTTCGACCTCTACGACGTCGCCACGCAGGCGATGAGCTCGAACTACGTCGAGGTCGTCGACGGCCGAGGCGAGTACCGGTCGATCCCGTTCCGGTATGTGTGGCCGGCGGAGCTCGACCTGATGGCCCAGCTCGCCGGGCTGCGGCTGCGCGAGCGCTGGGACGGGTGGACGCGCGAGCCCTTCACCAGCGAAAGCGGCCAGCACGTCTCGATATGGGAGAAGCCCGCCAGCTAGCCGGGAGCCGGTCATCCACATGGGCGCGATGTTCGAGCATCAGGTCGACGTCAGGTGGCGTGACGTGGACGCTCTGGGTCACGTCAATCACGCGGTGTTCCTGACCTACCTCGAGGAGGGCCGGGACGCCTTCTTCGCGCAGACCCTCGCCAGCGATCCGATCTATGTGGTCGTCCGGCTTGAAGTTGATCTGCGGGCGGAGGTTCGCTACCCGGACCGGCGGGTGACGGTGCGGATCGAGGTGGAGCGCCTCGGCACGACGAGCCTCACCACCCGCGAAACGATCGTTACGTCGGCGAACGAGGTCGTGGCCGAGGCGCGCGTCGTCACGGTTCGCTGGGACTCCGGCCAGCGAAAGCCGGTCCCCTTCAGCGAGGCCGAACGCGCGCAGCTGGAGGCCATGACCCGGTGACTCCCTCGCCAGCCGAGATGCGACATCGGCGCGTAAAACTGCGACAATGCCGGCGTTCTCCAGACATGCCCTGGCGTTGCCCACCATGGGCCCGTCAGCGAGGGAGGTAACCCCTGTGGGACATCCTGCGACGTTCGCGGCCTGCCGGCCCCCGGGGTGAGCGCCGCAGGAGGCGGGGCCGGCGAGGACATCAGGCTCGAGCAGCTGAGGCGCCTGTACCCGCGATGGTCGATCTGGCGTGGCCGCATGACCGGCGACTACTGGGCAATGCCGCCTCGTGGCCACCCCACCCAGTACGAGCTGATCACGGCCCACGATGCCGAAGAGCTCGCGCAGCGGCTGGCCGAGGCCGAGGAGCAGCACAACCCCTGAGACGGCGCCCCCCTCCCACCGGCGGGCGGGCTGGGGGCTGCTTGACAACCCGTCGCTCCGGTCCAGAGGCTTTGATGAGCAGGCGCGGGGCCGGCGTGTGCGAGCCCGCCGGGCTGGAGGAGGCGTAGCGGCGAGATGGCAGACGAGCACGGCCTCGATCAGGACCGCTTGGTGTGGATGTTCACGCAGATGCTGCGCATCAGGGAGTTCGAGGAGCGCGTCAAGCGCAGCTTCACCGAGCTGCCCGGCCTGCTCCGGGGCCACACGCATCTGGCCGATGGCGCTGAGGCGTCCATCGTCGGGTCCCTGGCCGCCCTGTGGCCCGGCGACCAGATCCTCACCACCTACCGCTGCCACGGCTACCCGATCGTCCTCGGCACGGATCCCAAGGCGATGATGGCCGAGATCTTCGGCAAGCGGACCGGACTGTGCGGGGGCTACGGCGGGTCAATGCACCTCACCGACGTGGCGCGGGGCTTCCTCGGCACCTCCGGCATCGTGGGGCAGGGGATACCGCAGGCGACCGGGGCCGCCTACGCAGCGCAAATCGCCGGGAAGGGCCAGGTCGTGCTGTGCTTCTTCGGCGACGGCGCGGCTAAGCAGGGCGCGTTCCACGAGTCGCTCAACATCGCGTCGCTGTGGAAGCTGCCGATCGTCTACGTGATGGAGAACAACAGCTACAACGTCGTCACGCGGGTCGAGCAGGAGGACGCGAACGCGGCAGCGGGAGAGCCGCTGTCGGTCAAGGCGCGGGCCTACAGCATGCCGGGTGTCACCGTCGACGGCGGCGATCCCGTCGCGGTGTACGGGGAGGTGGCCGCGGCCGCCGCGCAGGCGCGGGGCGGGAGCGGGCCGACGCTGGTGGAGTCCAAGGTCTACCGGCTCAGCGCCCATGGCAACATCATCGCCCCGCCCGGGATCCCGCTGCATTTCCCCGAGCACGAGGCGATCGAGGTGTTCGGCGCCGTCGAGGAGTATGAGGCCGCCAGGCGCGGCGACCCGGTGCCCAGGTTCCGCGCGCGGCTCATCGCCGACGGCGTCCTGACCGCGGAGCAGGCCGGCGCCCTCGCCGCGGACGTGCGCCAGGAGATGGCCGGTGCCGTCGACTTCGGGGCGAGCAGCCCGTTCCCGAGCCCGCCGACGCCGTCAAGTTCGTCTACGCCTAGGAGGACCGTTGCCGCGCGAACTGCCTTACATCGCCGCCATCGAGGAGGCCATCCGGCAGGAGATGGGCCGCGACGAGACCGTGCTCCTGTTCGGCCAGAACATCGCCACGACCGACGTCACGATCGTGGCCACCGGATGGATGGTGCACCATGCGCTGGCGGCCGCCGAGCGGCTGGCAGGTGAGGGGGTGAGCGCCGAGGTCATCGACCCCCGCACCCTCGCGCCCCTCGACACGGCCACGGTCATCGAATCGGTCAGCAAAACGGGCCACCTGGTGCTGGTCGACCAGGCCACGCGGCACGCGTCCGCCTCGGCCGTCATCGCCGCCGAGGTCGCGGACGCCGGATTTGGATACCTGAAGGCGCCGATCAAGCAGGTCACCGGGCTTGACACGCCGATTCCCTCCAGCAAGCCGATGGAGGAACACGTCCTGCCCGACGAGGACAAGATCGTCGAAGCGGCCGGCAAGTGCTGAGCATCACGCTGGTCACCTGAGACATGGAACCGCTGAGCCTCGCCCTGTTCGGCAGCTCCCGCAAGGAGAACGAACACCGGCTGCCGGTCCACCCGCGGCACCTGGACCGGATCGACGCCGACCTGCGGGCGCGGATCTTCCTCGAGCAAGGTTACGGCGAGCGGTTCGGCATGGCCGACATGCGGCTCGCCCCGCTGGTGGCGGGCCTGCGTTCGCGGCAGCAGCTTCTCACGGGCTGCGACGTGGTCGTGCTGCCCAAGCCCGCCGAGCAGGACATCGCCGAGCTGCGGGCCGGCCAGGTGCTGTGGGGCTGGCCGCACTGCGTCCAGGACTACGCCGTCACCCAGCTGGGCATCGACCATCGGCTGACCATGATCGCTTGGGAGGCGATGAACTACTGGACGACCGACGGCAGCTTCGGCGTGCACGTCTTCCACATGAACAACGAGCTCGCGGGCTACTGCTCGGTGCTGCATGCCCTGCAGCTGCGCGGCAGGACCGGGGCGTACGGGCCGCGCCTTCGGGCGGTGGTGATCAGTTTCGGCGCGACCGCCCGCGGGGCGGTCACCGCGCTTGCGGCGCTTGGGATCTTCGACGTGACCGTGCTGACCCACCGCCAGGTGCCCCAGGTCGCCTCGCCGATCCCGTCGGTCCGGATGGTCCATTTCGAGCCCGTCGCCGGCGAGCCGGGGCGGATCCTGGTGCGGACGCGGAACGGCCCGGTGCCGATCGCGGAGTTCCTCGCCCAGCACGACATCGTCGTCAACTGCGTGCTGCAGGACACCGACGCGCCGCTGATGTTCGTCATGCGCGACGAGCTGGGGCTATTCGCGCCCGGCAGCCTGTTCGTCGACGTGTCCTGTGACGAGGGCATGGGCTTTGAATGGGCGCGGCCCACCTCGTTCGCGGAGCCGCTGTTCGCCGTCGGCGGGGCGCTGTACTACTACGCGGTCGACCACAGCCCGTCCTACCTGTGGAACTCCGCCACCTGGGAGATCAGCGAGGCGCTGCTCCCGCACCTGCGCACCGTGATGGACGGCCCCGCCGCCTGGGACCGCGACGAGACCATCCGACGGGCGATCGAAATCCGCGATGGCGTGATCGGCAATCCGAAGATTCTCTCGTTCCAGCGGCGGTCGGCCGAGTTCCCGTACCCCCGAGCCGGCTGAACCTGCTCATCCTGCCCTGGCGATGGCCTCCTCGATCGCGGCCTGCACCTCCGCCGGCCGCTCCATGTGCGGCATGTGCCCGGCGCCGTCGAGAACGTGACGGGCCGCCCCGGTCACGGACTCGGCCTGCCCGGAGGGGATGACCTGGTCCGCGCTGCCCCAGACCACCGTGACCGGCACCGCGCCGCCGATCGCCGCGACGGCCGCCGCCGAGCCAGCGCGCTGCGTGTCGCCCTCCAGGAGCGTGCCCAGCAGCGTGTGCAGCGCCGCGTCGACGCCGTCCAGCCGCTTGTACGCGAGCAGGTCGTCGATCAGCTGGCGGGTCACCAGGCTCTCGTCGGCGAAGATATCGCCGACGACCGGCTTGAGCTCGCGCCGCGTCTGCGCGTCGGCGAAGCCGCGCAGGTAGCCGACGTTGACCTCGGTCCCGAAGCCGGACGGCGCGATCAGCGTGAGCGAGGAGACCCGCCCCGGGTCCCGGGCCGTGGCCGCGAGCGCGACGGCGCCGCCCAGCGAGTGACCCACCAGGTGGGCGTGCTCGGCGCCGATCGCGTCGAGCACACCCAGGACGGCATCGGCCAGCGTCTCGACCGAGCCGTCGCCGACGTCCTTGGACGACGTGCCGTGCCCCGGCAGGTCGAGCGCGTACACACGGTGACGCGCGGCCAGCGGCTCCTGCAGGAACAGCCAGGAGTTGCGGTCACCGCCGTAGCCGTGGACGAGCAGCACCACGTCGCCGTCCTGGCCGGTCCCGACGTAGGAGATCTTCCGCCCGCCGATGTCGGCGGTCTCGACGGCGGGCCCGCCGGCGGCGTCGTCGGGCACGCCCGCGTCGATCACCGCGCGTGCCTCCGCCGCCGCGGCGTCGAGGTCGTCATCGCTCACGTCGGCGGGCGCGATCAGCGCGATCGTGCCGCTGACGGGCACGTCCTCACCCACTCTCGCGATGATGCGCCGCACGGTGCCGGCGCCGGCCGCCTCCAGCGTTCCTGCGATCTTGTCCGTCTCGATGTCCGCGAGCTCGTCGCCGGGGCTCACGTCGTCTCCCTCGGCGACGATCCAGCCGGTGATCTTGCCGAGCTGCATCGACAGTCCCCACTTGGGCATCGTCACGGCGACGATCCGTTCGTCGGTCATCGCCGCCACTCCGCCACCGTCTTGACGGCGTTCGCGATGCGCTGCGCGTCGGGTATGTAGAGGTCCTCGAGCGTGTTCGAGAAGGGCACCGGCGTGTGCGGCGCGGTCACCATCTCGATCGGGGCCCGCAACGCGCCGAAGGCCTTCCGGGCGACGAGCGCCGAGATGTCGGTGGCCACCGAGCACCGCGGGTGCGCCTCGTCCACCACGACGAGCCGGCCGGTGCCCTCCACGCTCTCCAGCACGGTGTCCTCGTCGAGCGGGCTGGTCGTGCGCAGGTCGATGACCTCGCACTCGACTCCGGCGCCGGCGAGCTGCCGTGCCGCCTCGACCGAGGTGTGCACCATCCGGCCCAGCGCCACGATCGTGACATCACCGCCCTCGCGCACCACGTTCGCCTCGCCGAACGGCACCACGTAGCCCTCCTCCGGCACCGGCCCGGCCATGTCGTAGAGCGCCTTGTGCTCGAAGAACATCACCGGGTCGTTGTCGCGGATCGCCTGCGTCAGCAGGCCCTTCGCGTCGTACGGGGTGGCGGGGAGGACGACCTTCAGTCCCGGGATGTGCGTGAACAGCGGGTACAGGCACTGGGAGTGCTGCGCAGCGGCACGAAGCCCGGCCCCGTACATGGTGCGGATCACGACCGGCGTGACCGCCTTGCCGCCGAACATGTACCGGAACTTCGCCGCCTGGTTGTAGATCTGGTCGAAGCAGACGCCCATGAAGTCGACGAACATGAGCTCGGCAACCGGGCGCATCCCGGCGGTTGCCGCGCCGATCGCGGCGCCGATGAACGCCGACTCGGAGATGGGCGTGTCGAGCACCCGGCCGGGGAACCGGTGGTACAGCCCCTTCGTCACGCCGAGCACACCGCCCCAGGCGTCCATCTCGCCGGGCGAGCCTTCGCCGCCCGCGTTGTCCTCGCCCATGATGATGACGCTCTCGTCGCGCTTCATTTCCTGGGCCAGCGCCTCGTTGATCGCCTCGCGGTAGGTGATGGTGCGTGCCATGGCCAGCCTCCGATCAGTAGCGGACGTAGACGTCGGTGAGCAGATCTGCCTCGGTCGGCAGCGGAGCGGCCTTCGCCTCGCCGACCGCTTTGTCGATCATGGTCGCGACCTCCGCGTCGGCGGCGTCGAGGTCGGACTGGGTGAGCTCGCCGGTCTCGATCACCCGGGCGGCGAAACGCGTCAGGCAGTCCAGCTCGGCCCGCGCGTGATCGACCTCGCTGGCCCGGTAGGTCTGCTGGTCGCCCTCGAAATGCCCGAAGTAGCGGGTGAACTTCATCTCGATGAGCGTCGGGCCGCCGCCTTCCCGGGCGCGGGCGATCGCCTCGCTCGCCGCCTCGTGCACGGCGAAGAAGTCGAAGCCGTCGACGATCGCGCCCGGCATGCCGAACCCGGCCGCCCGGTCGGCGATGTTGTCACTGGCCACCGACCAGGTACTGGACGTCGTCTCGGCGTACCCGTTGTTCTCGGCGACGAAGATGGCCGGCAGGTTCCACACGGAGGCCAGGTTCATGGACTCAAGCGTCGTGCCCTGGTTGCTCGCGCCGTCACCGAAGAACGCGACGCTGACGCCGCCGTTGCCCTTGAGCTTGGCGGCCAGCGCCGTCCCGCAGATCAGCGGCGGCCCGCCGCCCACGATGCCGTTGGCGCCGAGCATCCCCTTGGACAGGTCCGCGATGTGCATCGAGCCGCCCTTGCCGTGGCAGCTGCCGGTCCTGCGGCCGTAGATCTCGGCCATCATCTCGCGCACGTCGACGCCCTTGGCGATGCAGTGGCCGTGGCCGCGATGGGTGCTGGCGATGGTGTCGCGGTCGTCGAGGTTCCTGCACACGCCGACCGCCGAGGCCTCCTCGCCGGCATACAGGTGGACGAAGCCCGGGATCTCGCCGGTCGCGAACTCCGTGTGCACGCGTTCTTCGAACTCGCGGATCGCCCGCATCGTTTGGTAGACGTTCAGCAGTTCCTCCCGGGTCAGAGCTCTCCGCTCCACCGTGTCGGTCATGTGCTCCTCCTAGACGGTTGGTGCGTTGCGATCCCTCGACGGGATCATGGGCAGGCGCGTCTGAGCAGGCCGAGCCGGGCGCTCGCCGCCAGGACCGCGGGCACGTCCAGGCACCGCGGCCCGTCGCCGCGCAGCCGGACGGTGGGCCGCTCGCCCGGCTCGAAGGTGAGCTCACGCTCGCCGTCGACGGCGATGACGCCCGCCCGCGCATCGATCTGGTGAACGGATCCGGGGCGCATCAGCTCGATCTCGCGTACCCCGACCGGCACGACCAGCCCGGGTGCGATGGGGGCGAGGACTTGCCGCGCCGCCGCGGTGCTGATGCGCGCGGTGACCCCGTGCGATTCGTGACGGGCGACGGGGGACAGCTGGCCCAGGATGCTGGACAGGCCGATCGCGTCGGGCTCGGCGAACGCGCAGAAAAGCTGGGTCAGCGTCGCCGGATCCCATACCGCGCGTGCGCCGACATGGCGCTCGGTGGACACGGCGACGTCGATGAGCGCCGTCTCGGCCCGGTCACCCACCCGTGCCTCAAGCAGCTTGGCGCGCGTTGCCACGCCGTCGGCCGGGACCATGCCGGTGGCGACCAGGCCCGCCGCAAGGCCGGCGATGGTCGCCTCCCGGACGGCGGGGAACGTGTTGTTGGTTCCGGTCGACAGCGCCAGCATCGGCACGTCGCCGACCTGCGACGCGGTGACCCTCGCGGTGCCGTCACCACCGAGGCAGACGACCACCCGCGCGCCCATGGTGACCATCCGCCGGACGGCGTCCACGGTGTCCTGTGCGGTCTGCCGGATCGGCTGGCCGTCGAGGAACTCGACCTCCGGCCAGCGGCCGTCCTCAGCGCGGCGCCGCCCGAGCGCGCGAAGCACCGACGCGGAGATGCCGCCGAGGTCGGTGCTGAGCAGGGCTCGGTGCACGCCGACCGCACCGAGCGCGGTGAGCATGCGCTGGATCATGTTGGCCTTCTCGGCCGTCGGGAACACCGAGGCCTGCGTGACCAGGCGCCGGATGTCGCGGCCGGACAGTGGGTTCGCCACCACCCCGACGATCGCATCACCCACCGCGGCCCACCTCCTGGCACCTACTCTGCGCGCCCACCCGGGAAACCGGAATAGCTGCCGCGATGTGAGATCACCGGCCTGCCGGGACGTAGGTGTCGACGAGCTCGTTGCGGAACTTGCCGGCCGGGTCATGGCCGCGGAGCAGCCGCTGGAAATCGGGCAGCCGGTCGTATAGCCTGCTCACCGCCGCCGGGCTCGTTGTGAAGAGCTTTCCCCAGTGGGGTCTCGCCCCGAACGGAGCCAGCCGGTCCTCGATCATGCCCAGCACCGGGATTACCGCCGCGACGTCGTTAATCCAGGTGAAATGGATCGCCACGCTGTCTTGCCGGTAACTGGGGCTCAGCCACAGGCCGTCCGCGGCGACGGTGCGGATCTCCGATATCCGCAGGACCGGAGCCACCTGGTCACGGATGCTGGCTGTCGCACGCAGGGCACCGGCCGCAAGCTGCCGGGGCAGGAGATATTCCGACTGAAGCTCGTCGCCGGCACTGGGCGTGAAATCCAGCCGGAAGTGCGGCAGCCGCTCGTGCCAGGGGCCGGGCATGCCGAGCTGCTGAGTGCTGTTCGCGGCGGGCAGGCCGGGCACCGGATGGCGGGGGCCATCCGCCGGCAGCGCACCGTACCATCGCGTCCCCGGCTTCGGGGGATCGTGCTCACCGACCCGCTGTTTCAGCCACACCTGCCTGATCCGCGAGCTTCGCCAGTCCGTGAACAGGCTCACGCTGTACGCGCTGGCGAAAATGTCCGTGAGGTGCTCATACAGCTGCTCGTGCGGGAGGCTCTCGTAGACGTACTGGCGGATGTCGAACGCCGGCACGATGTCGAGCGACAGGCTGGTGACGATCCCGAGTGCGCCGAGCCCGACGACTGCCCCGCGGAACTCATCGCCGTCAGCCTCACGGCTCATCGTGACGGCGTCGCCGCCAGCCGTGATCATCTCCATGGCGCAGACGGCCGTCGCCAGGTTGCCGTTCGAGTTCCCCGAGCCGTGCGTTCCCGTCGCGCAGGCGCCAGCCACCGAGATATGCGGGAGCGATGCGAGGTTGCGCAGGGCATAGCCCGCCGCGTGCAGGTGTGGTGCCAGCTCTCCGTACCTGACGCCCGCACTGACCGTCACGGTCGCCCGTTCGGCATCCACTGTCATGATCTTCGGGAGACCAGCGACCGAGACAAGGTCTCCCGAGGTGTCGGCGATACGGCTGAACGAATGACCGGTGCCGAGCGCCCGCACGCGCGTGCTCGCAGCCACCAGCCGCTGAAGCTCGGCCAGTGACGCGGGCCTGTGGATCCTCTTGGCGCTGAACGTGACGTTCCCGGCCCAGTTGGTCAGCCGCCCGCTCGTCCGCATCTAGGAGCTTGGCTGGGTGAACCAGGGGTTGCCGGGGGGAAACAGGTACTGGTCGGCGACGTGGTTGAGCACGCGCCGGGCCTGCCGGAACCGGTCGGCCACCTCGCCGACCACCGTGAGGCGCGCGGTGGCCACCGGCGCCAGGTCGCGGGCGGTCCGGTACCAGCGGGCGCCGAGGTGCTCCAGCAGTTCGATGGCGGGCGCGGCGGCGAGGCGCTCCTGTTGCGCGGCGGGGAGCCGGGCGGCGCGCAGCAGCCGGGCGGCGCTGACCGGGCCGAGGGCGCGGGAGCTCGCGTAGTCGGGAAACACCCCCGTCAGGAACAGCGCCACGTCGCCGAGCCTGCGGTAGACGCCGGGCCGCTCGGCCTGCGGGACGGCATCCAGCAGGCCCGCCAGCCGAACCGGGTCAAGCTCGCTGAACCGCCGGGCCCGCGCCCGCCCGCCCGTCCGGGCCCAGTAACGGCCACTGGCGACCCGCGTGAAGGAGGCCAGGAGCTCGGCCAGGAACAGCCGCCGGGCCGGTGCGGCGAGGAAGTCCCGCAGCGCGGGCGCATCGAACAATGGCACCCGCTGGCGCGGGCCCGTGCGCTCCGGCACGTGGCCCACCGATGCCAGCTCGGCGGCGGCCCGCTGCACGAACACCGCGAACACCAGGAAGGGAGAGGCCAGTACCGCCCGGCCAGGGCCGGCGTCACCCTCGCCGAGCACGGCTCGGGACACGCCGGGATGCTCCAGCAGCCGCAGCAGGGCCGCGGGGTCGCCGCGCAGCCGCGAGGCGTCCACCGGCCCGGCCGCGCCGCCGGTGTCCCCCTGTGCGGCGGCCGCCGAGGCCAGCAGCGCGAGGTCGGCATCGGTGAGATGGCTCGCATACTCGCTGCCGACCAGCAACCGGTCCATGCCACCACGTTATGCCGTTACCGGCTCCAGGCAATGTCTGCGCTCACCAGCCCCATGGGCTGCTGCCACGGCAGCGCGCGGCCCGGCCCGCCCGGCCCGGCCACCGCCGCGCGCGGCGGAGCCCGGGTCACCGCCGCTCGGCTCGCTGTGCCGATAGCAGCGGTATCGCCGCGATCTTCTCCTCGGTCAGGTCTTCCCAGCGGATGCCGCCGGCTGGCCGCGGCCCGTGCCGCGTTCGGCAGTCGATGACGCGCTGAGGTGTGACGATGAAGTCCACCGGCACGTCGTGGCTGGTCAGCGGGATCACCCCGGCCGGGCGCACCTGGAGCTCGTGGACGGTCGTGACCGCCATGGTCTGCGGCCCGATCAGGCCCGCCGCGGTGGCCAGCGCGAACTCCAGGTCGGCGAAC
Source organism: Streptosporangiaceae bacterium (assembly GCA_036005525.1). Taxonomy (GTDB): domain Bacteria; phylum Actinomycetota; class Actinomycetes; order Streptosporangiales; family Streptosporangiaceae; genus UBA9676. Next base: position 1,298 of record DASYQM010000282.1, on the reverse strand, counting down.
CCGCCACCCTTGCCCAGCCGGGCGCCGTCCTCACCCGCCGCGACGCTGCCCATCACCACCACGTCCACCGGGGACAGGCCGGCCAGCGCGACCCGCCGGGCGGAGCGGGCCGCGCCGCTGATCGAGGCCGCCTTCCGCGGCGGCTCGCTCAAGTGATCCGGGTCCAGGGCGAAGAACGGCTCGTGCCCAGCCAGCCGTGGGACCGCCATGTACACGGTCTTGCCGGCCTCCAGCGCGCGCTGGCGCACGGGCAGTTGCGCGGCGTCTGGGTTGGCCTTGACGGTGCCGGCCCGCCGCCACAAGGGCATGGCGCGAAGCCGTTCGGCGGCCGCCTCCGCGCCGGAAAAGTTCGGGATGCGCCCGGCCGCGCCGGGGAACCGGGCCACCCTCGCCGCGCTCATGGCGGACCAGACTTCCTGCCGCAGGGCGGCCTTCTCGGCCAGCACGGCAGCGGGCCCACCAGCGTCACGATCATGACGCGGTGCGGAACGGGCCATGCCCCAACTATGTCAAGCCGGGGTGAGCAGGTGCTTGCGGGATACGACCTGGGTGGCCAGTTCCCGGTACCCGTACTCATCGAACAGCACGGTGAGCCGGTCGCCTTCGGCCGCGAGCACCAGGCCCGGCCCCCATTCGCGGTGCTCGACCCGTTCGCCGGGCGAGAAGGCCCCGGTGGGCACGGATGGCCGGGACAGGCCGGCGTCGCAGTTGTCGCAGTGGCGGCATGCCTCGGATACCGCCTCGCCGAAGTACCGCAGCAGGAACCGGCGGCGGCAGTCGGTCATCTCGGCGTACCGGCGCATCATCTCCACGCGCGATCGCTCGACGGACCGGTGGTGGCGGGCGAGTTCCGCAGCCCTGGCCGCGGCCTCGGCAGGGGCTGGCGGGTCGTCGGCCGGTTCGACCTGGCGGCGGAGCCGGACCGCGCCGACCGCCTCCAGGAGGTTGAGCAGCTCGGCGAGCCGCAGCGGCGGCATGCCGGTGCGGGCCGCGAGCTCGCGCCGGCTGACCGGGCGGTCCGCGGCACCCGCCACGGCCACCAGGTCGCGCTCATCCGGCAGAGCCGCCGCGAAGTAGCGGTGCATGCCCAGGTCTTCGGCCCGGTAGCAGCAGATCGCAGCGGCCGCCTTGCCGTCCCGGCCGGCCCGCCCGATCTCCTGGTAGTACTCGTCGAGCGAGCCGGGAACGGAGGCGTGCACGACGAAGCGCACGTCGGGACGATCGATTCCCATGCCGAACGCGCTGGTCGCCACGACCGTGGCACCACGCTCGAACGCGCGCGGGGCCCGCGCGCGTTC
>DASYQM010000281.1:0-5396 GCA_036005525.1 Streptosporangiaceae bacterium | reverse complement strand
GCCAGCCAGGCGCCAGCCAAGAACAGGAACCGAAACGGCCAGAAGCTGTCGTGGCCAAGCCCGCCGGCGATCAGGTCGGTGTTGGCGGCCACCCCCAGGACCAGGCCTCCCGCCGATGCCCGGGCAAGGGACTTTGCGTGGGCGGCCACCGAGTACATCGCAATCAGCAGCGCCGCCATGCCGGCAAGGGTGACCTCGTCTCCCCACAGGAGGTCGTGCAGTGCAAGCACCCCGGCCATGGCGAAGGCCGCTACCAGGGGCGCCCGCCGGCGGAACACCAGCACCAGGGGGACGGCAACCTGGATCGCCACCTGCCAGCCCGGGCGCCCAAGGGCAGACAGCAACGCAACCACGGCCAGCACGAGCGCGAGCACAAGGTCGCCGGCCCAGGGGGGGACCGCACGCCGAAGCCGCCTGCTGGCGCGCTTCACGCCCATACCAGGATGCTACGAGCCGCCCGCCGAAGATGTCATGCACCCAGACGGTGAGCGGCCTCCCCCCACGGGTTGACACCGGCCGCCGCAAAACCAACCCTGCGGCGAGCCTCCCCCAACCAGGGTGGGACGACGCGCACCAGGCCGCGGCCTACGGTCGCTTGCGAAGGGGCGGATGCCCACGAAACAAGGACGGTACCTGTGCCCACCATCGCAGACCGCGCTCCGGGCGCCCAAGCGCGTCCCGCACCAGCCCTGCCGGGAGGGCCGCGGCGCCCCCAGAGGCCTTGTCGCCGCCGCCCCGCAACCAAAGGAGGACCCATGCGAGCCCGCATCGCCAAGACGCTCGGCTGGAGCATCGCCGTGGGACTGGCCGCCATCCTGGCCGCCCCCCTGCCAGCCAACGCCCAGGCGCAGACCCAGACCATCCACTTCAGCGGGATGACCCAGACCCAGCCCGCTGTCAACCCGTGCTCGGGGGCGCCGGGCACCCTCACCGAAACCGTCACCGAAGGCGTGGAGCACCTCACCACCAACCCCGACGGCACCTACCACCAGAGCTTCAGGATCACCGCGGCGATCACCTTCACCCCCGACGACCCCAGCCAGCCCACCCTCACCGGCACCTCGACCGACGGCACCGGGCAGAACGTCAACACCAAGACCTCCACGCTCACCGCCACATTCAGCGGGAGAGCCACCGGGTCGGACGGCTCCTCGGTCTCACTCCACGGCGTGACCCACGCGACCGTGAACGCCGACGGCACCGTAACCGTGGACTTCCAAATCGGGGGCGTCAGTTGCGGGTAGCCGCTATGCGGCACTTGAAGCGCCGGTGCCACACCGCGGCCGGTAGGTCAGTTGTGATGCGGCAAAGTCTGCTACGACAGCGAATTAGAGAGGTCAAAATGCGCACTCGTTCCCGGCAGATCTGGATGCTGGTGACGCTCGTGGTTGCCATCCTCGCAATCACTGTCTCCAACCTTGCCGGCGCCTCAGGCAGCGCCACCGGTGCAGGGAGCTTGACGGCAAGCAAGATCACCTTCTCGGTTGGGGCCTTCTCGGCCATCACGTTTCTCGTGCTCTGCGGGTTCGCGCTGCGGGCACGCCGCGCTGCCCGCCGCCGGGGCGGCGGTCCGGGACTGCGCCAAGGCTAGGAGATCACCAGAATGCCGCGCGGGAGGTGGCCGTGACGACCGGATCTGCGTCTAGCAGCGAGCTACACAAGCAACTGGCGCGCTGGGTGGAGGCCGGCCTGATCGGCGCCGGGCAGGCGGCGCGGATCGAGGCCACAGAAAGCACGCGGGCCGCAGGGTGGCAGCCGCAGGCCCGGGCCAGCGCTGCCGACGAGGGGACCCCGGCCGGCGCCGTCCCGCTGCCGCGGGCAGCGCCTCCAGCAAGGCAGGCGCGGCCCGCGGCAGCGGTTCGGCCGTCTGCGACCGCAGCCGCCACTGGCAGCGCCGCTGGGCGTCGCGCATCGCCGCTGGTGGTTGAGGCGCTCGGCTACCTCGGCGGCGCGTTGGCCGTCGCCGCCGGGTTCGCCGCGGTCCGCCCGGTGTGGCCGGACATCCCGCTCGCCGCGCAGCTGGCGTTCACGGCGACCGCGGCCGCGGCCCTGGGGGCCGGCGGGGCGGTGATGCCTGCGGGTGGCGATGCCACGTTCGCCCGGCTGCGCAGCGTGCTGTGGGCGATGTCCACCGCCTGCCTTGGGGCCTTCACTGGCGTGCTGGCGGCCGGCGTCTGGGACTTCGGCGTCACCAGCGCGGTCCCGCTGGCGGCCGGGGTGGCCACCGGCTACGCCGTCGTGCTGTGGCTGCGCACCCGAGCCACCGTGCAGCAGCTCGCCATGTTCGCGGCCGCGGCCGTGACGGTCGGGGCTGGCATCGCGCGCGCCGACCCCGCGCTGCGGGCCTGGGGACCCGGCCTCGGCGTATGGGCGCTGTCGGCGCTGTGGGCAGTCGCCGTCCACCGCGGATACCTCGGGCCGCCCAACCCTGGCTACGCCGTCGCCGGGATCGGCCTGCTCGCTGGCGCCCAGATGGCAATGGCGGTCGCCGCTGGGCACGTGCTCGCCATCGCCACCGTGGCGGCGCTGCTCACGGCCGGGGTGGTGCTGCGCCGGGTGTGGCTGCTCGCGGCCGGCGCCATCGGTGTCATCCAGGTCGTGCCGCAGACCGCGGCCCGATACCTGCCCAGCTCCGCCGCGGCACCGCTCGCCGTCTTCGTCGCCGGCCTCGTGCTGCTCACGGTGGCGCTCTGGCTTTCCAGATGGCGGAAGACGCCACGATCCCCCGACCGCGCGGCCAGCCCTCCCGGCTAGCCGTCAGCTGAGCGGCCGCCCGTCTTGCCCTGAGGAGCCATTGCCTTGCTGGTCTTTCTCGGCCCAGAGGATGTACTCGAAGCCCAGCTTAGGCTCGACCGATGTCTTCCCCCCCGAGAGCTCGTCGAGATGCTGCCAGGGCTCGTGCACGGTCCAGCAGTGCCAATCGCGGGGATGGCCGAGCACGACGAGTCCGAGCCTGATGAGGGGCCCGGCCAGCCGCCCGGCGGGCGTGGTGCAGCGCGCTCCCACGGCGGACAGGCGCCCACCGGGCTTGAGGATTGCCCACGCCGCCTCGAGCAGGTCGTGTCGCTGCAGGACGATGGGCGGGTTATAGCCAATGATGATCCCGTCGACCGGGACGCGCACGATCCGCTCGGGGTCGAGGCTGGCGAGCAGCCTCACGTTCTCCCAGCCGGCACGTTCCACCTTGCGCTGTGCGCGCGCGAGCAGGTGGGGGTTGTCCTCGATGGCGGTCACCAGCCCGTCGGGTCCCACGGAGCGCACGAGCCGGGAGAGGTTATAACCGGGCCCGCAGGCGATGTCGCAGACGCTGTCGCCGCCCCTGATTTCGAGCAACCGGACGGCGCGTTCGAGGTACCGAGCGTAGGGGACTCCGATGAGCCAGTCGGGCAGACGGGCGCGCACGCCGCTATAGGCGCCGGCGGGGTACTTGGCTTGCATCTGGTCCCCCTGCACAGCATGACCCTCGGCGGCGTCGCCCGCTGGAGCAGGCCGGACCCGTAGGCGAGAGCGCGCAGGACCGGAGAACTCGCTCACCCTATGACGCCAGCTTGTACCCGTCGAGCAGTCCGCCAAGGCAATCCTGGCACTCCCCACGCGGCCCCTGGTGAAGCCGCCCCTTTCAGGTGGCGCCGGCGCCTTCTCGCTTCCCGGCGCGCCGAGCAGCTATCCGCTGCATGCAGACCCCGCGCCAGTCGCCGGTGATTCCCGGTGCGGGCGCGGCGCCGATCTGCGCGGCCCACGGCCATCGCGTCCGTGATCGTGCGCACATGCGTCAGTCCCCCGGCGCGAAACCGGTGAGTGTCCCTGCCGGCCATCCCGGCCACGCTGATTATCCAGCGCGAAACCGGGTGGGTGCAGCGGACTGGTCTTGCCGCTGCCGCGTCAGGCAACCATGAGCGATTCCCCAGGCCCTACTCGCGCGACGCCTCATGACCGAATGGCCCGGCGAGTCCGGAAAGTCAGCTCCTTGACAGCTCGGGCCGTTCACACCGCAGCAGATGGCTGATCCGACGGCTGGCTCGCGCCCGTATGCCCGGCCCGTCCACCAGAATGCACGCTCATCATGCAGCTGAGGGCGCAAAATGCCCAGATCTGGACGGCTGCCGTCTTGATCGGCTTCGAGCAGACGCCCGCGCCGAACACTTCCTCCACGATTGTTGGGCGAGGGTTAAGTGGCTCTGTTATTCACAGGGTTGTCCTCTGGTGATCCACAGCGGCCTTCGCGCAGGCTGGCTGCGTCCTGCCGCTGGTCCTGGTCTTGGCTCTGCGCCGAACTGACCGCAGATCGCGTGTCTTGCCGCCGAACTGCCGGGCCGGGGCTGGCGGGAGGACGCGAGCCGCCGGGCCGGGAACGTCCGTGACCAGGTAGGAGCCTGACTCTCGGTGTCCCGGAAGTGTTTTGTCCGCGCGCCCCCGGGCCCGGCGGCGTCCCCTTCCCCGCTACCAGGCACTGGCACGAAGGAGAAGGAGAGGTCATGCCCAGGATCGCAGAACAGGCCGGCCCGTCACCGGGGGCGTGGACACCCACGCCGATGTGCACGTGGCCGCGGTGGTCGACCGGGTGGGCCGGGTGCTGGGCACCCGGGCCTTCCCGGCTGATGCGGCCGGGTACCGGGCTGCGCTGGCGTGGATGCGCGCACACGGCGAGCTGGTGAAGGTGGGGGTGGAGGGCACCGGCAGCTACGGCGCGGGGCTGGCCCGCTACCTGGCCGACTGCGGCATTGAGGTGGCCGAGGTGATCCGGCCGAACCGGCAGGCCCGCCGCCAGCGCGGCAAGTCCGACACCGCTGATGCGGTGGCGGCCGCGGTGGCCGCCCTCAGCGGCGAGGCGTCCGGGATGCCCAAGAGCCGTGACGGGGCAGCCGAGGCCGGTCCGGGCGCTGAAGGTGGCCCGCGCCGGGGCGGTCAAGGCCCGCACCCAGGCCGGCAACCCAGCTGCGGGACCTGATCCTCACCGCACCCGAGCCGCTGCGCCAGCAACTGGCCGGGCTGCCCTCCGGGCGGCAGGTCGACGTGGCGGCCCGGTTGCGCCCCGGCGGCCCGGCATGCCCGGCCGAGGGCGCCAAGGCGGCGATGGCCAGCGTGGCCCGCCGCCACCAGCAGCTGACCGCGGAGATCACCCGGCTTGACACCATGCTGGAAGAACTCGTGCGTCATGCCGCCCGGAAGAGTTCCTGGCCAAGCGGGGCGTGGCCACCCAGGTCGCCGCCACCCTGCTGGTCACCGCGGGGGACAACCCCGCCCGGGTCCGCCGCGAGGCCAGCTTCGCCGCGCTGTGCGGCGCCAGCCCGGTGGACGCCTCCTCCGGCAAGCAGCTCCGCCACCGGCTCAACCGCGGCGGCGACCGGCAGGCCAACTCCGCGCTGTGGACGATCGCCATGACCCGCCTGGCCCAC
>DASYQM010000280.1:0-9222 GCA_036005525.1 Streptosporangiaceae bacterium | reverse complement strand
GCCGGGGTCGCCCGACTGGAACAGGGATGGGTAGTAATAACCGTTGGCGCCGGTGATGCCGGCCACCTTGACGATGTCCTTGCCGAGCTGCGGGATGACCGTGGGGTCATAGGTCAGCGCGTACCGCGGCAGGGCCGTGAGCACTCCCAGCCGCGCCTCCCTGGCCTGCACGCCCCTCGCCCATGCCTGGAACACGACGGGGGTCACCACGTGGCCGTAGTTGAACATGGCTCCGTGCCAGATCCCGCACAGTTCGTTGCAGCGGACGGTGAAGCTGCCCAGCTCCTGGGGCTTGGCGTAGGCGACGTTGTCCACCCCCGGGTTGGCGTCCGCCTTCACGCCGAGCTGGTAGGGCCAGAAGCTGTGGATGACGTCCAGTGAGGTCACATGGAACTCGACCTGCTGGCCCAGCGGCAGCATGAGCGTAGTGCTCTCCATGCCGCCGAACTGCGGGAACCGGTAGGTGAAGGCCCACTCCTGGCCGATGACCTGGACCTGCAGGAGGTTGTTCGTGTTGGGCTTCCAGATCGGCGACGGGCCTTCGCCCGCGCCCGCGCCGGCCGGCACGATCAGCTGGACCGTGCCGAAGACGAACAGGCCGAGCACGATCACCGCGGTGGCGGTGATCCAGGTCGCCTGGACCTTGGTGTTGCCGTGGATCGGCGGCCCATCCTCCTCATCACTCGGCCGGTGCCGCCAGACGATGAGGGCGTAGGCGAAGTAGACCCAGACGAACAGCAGGACCGGTGCGGCCAGCACGGCCATGACCGCGATGTCGAACTGCTGCCCCTGGGCCTGGTCCGTCATCCGCCCGGGTGGCATGTGCGGGTACCACGCGAACCAGATGAGCAGGTCGGCGACGATCGCGAGGGGGAGCCAGATGAGGAGGATGCGCAGCCCGTGGCGTGCCCCGTCGGTTGTCCCCGGGGCGGCGTTGGCGTGGCTCATGAGCCCACCACCGTCATCTGGCCGGCCATGTACCCGAACGTCTGCATGGGACCGCCGTTCCCGTCGATGAATCCGCCCCCGCACGGGACGAAGCACTGCCAGCGGAACTCGCCGCCATGGCTGGGCGTCCGGAAGCTGAACTTCTCCAGCGTGTAGGGGCCGGACACGCAGGGCGAGGAACTGCACAGGCTCGCCGACGCATCGGGCGAGCCCACCGGGACAAACAGGTGCAGGCTGGGAATCGCGAACGTGTGCCCCACCGCGCAGTGCGACCAGCCATTGAGGGTCGGCGTGACATGCACGGCCCCCTGGGGCTTGCCGGGTTCCTTGAACTGCTGGAAGGCGATGACGTTGCCGATGGTGCCCTGGACCTGGCTCCAGTAGTTGTTGCGCGGCGGCGTACACCCGTCGTAACCCAGGATGGTGAGGTTCACCCTGGTGTTCGCCGGGACCGAGAACAGTGTGGTGTGCACCCACGAAGCCTGGGACATCGGGTTCGCGCCCGGCTTCATCGTGTAGTAACTCACCCAGTCGGGCCTGCTCGACGAGTTGTTCTGCGGGTCTTCCTGCAGGACGACGTTCACCTGGCCGCCGGAGGCCGCGTGCGTGTAGTCAACCGTGGGCAGGGTGCCCACCATGAAGTGCGCGACCACGTACACCGCGACGGCGACCACCGCGGCGAACGCCACCAGCAGGGTCACGACACGGACCGGCACAGACACCAGCCACCACCTCGCTTCTCGCGGCGCGCACCGCGCACACGGTTCGGGCCGGCCACGGCTGTCCCCGGGACCCGGCCGGATGCCTGTTACGGACCCGATCTCCTTCGCAGCCCGCTGCTATCGGCAACAATCCGGCCACTGCATGACCAAATTGTCATCCTCGGCTGGGCCCCAGCAGGTACCGTCTCCCTGCGGGGTGGCCGTAACAACTATGAGTAAATGGTCAGCTACACATAGCTATCGAAGGTGCCCGCGGCGACCCCGCCGGGCCCATCGGCGGGTTGTGCAACGGTTTGCTTGCGGCCGGTTGACCGGCCCCCCTTGTGCGGTGGACCCTCGTCAGAGGAACCCCACCTCATCGTTAAGCTGCGGTGGCGGGTAAGGCGAGATGACACGACTGTCGATGACAGCATCCGGGCAGGCCGAGGGCGCGACAGCCCCGCGCATCCTGCTGGTCGATGACGAGCCCCGGATCTGCGACTTCATCAGCAGGGCGCTGGAAACCGCCGGATACATGGTGGACGCCGCGGGCAGCGGCACCGAAGGGCTGCGGCGGGCCCTGGAGGGTGACTATGACCTGATCATCCTCGACCTGATCATGCCGGACCTGGACGGCAGGCGATTCCTGACCCGGTTGCTGCACGAACGGCGCGAGCAGGGGGTGCTCGTGCTGTCCTGCCTAGCGGATGTGACCATCAAGGTGGACTGCCTCGAACTGGGCGCTCAGGACTATCTGACCAAGCCCTTCTCCCTGGCCGAGCTGCTCGCGCGGGTGCGGGTACGCCTGCGCGGCGACTCGCACTCGCTCAGCGAGGTGGTCAGGGCCGGTGACCTCGTGCTGGACGTGGGCCGGCTGGAAGCCAACATCGGCAAGGGCCCGGTGGCCCTGACCCGGCTCGAGTTCCTGCTTCTCCGGGAGCTGATGGAGCACGCGGGGCAGTCGGTCGGCAAGGGCCAGCTGCTTGCCTCGGTCTGGGGATATGACTTCGATCCGGGCTCGAACGTGGTGGACGTCTGCGTGCGGCGGCTGCGCTCCAAGCTCGGCTTCGACCTGATCAAGACGGTGCGTGGTGAGGGCTATCGGCTCGCCTCCTGAGGTCGTGCCCGGCGGGCGCCTGCACTGGCCGCACCGGCTGGCCGGCCTGCACTGGCCGCACTGGCTGGCTGACCTGCACTGGCCATCGGGCCTGCACTGGCCGCCCGGGCGGCCTCCGCTCCGCTGGCCGTTCGCCTGGCTGGATGTCGCGTGGGTGGTCTTCTCGCTGGCCAACCTCGTGGCCATCGTGATCTTCTCGCGCTGGGAGACCGTCCCGTTCCACTTCATCTGGATCAGCCTCACGCTGCTTTACGGGTTCCGCGTCTGGTCGATCAGGCCGACTGCGTGGGTACTCGCGTTTGTCATGGTCACCACGTTCGGCGCCATCAGCTGGGACGTCTTCCACGGTGCGCAGAGCGCGGATGAGCTGAACGAGGTCCCGCTGATGGCGGCCATGTTCGGGATGATGGTCTGGCACGCACAGCGCCGGCTCGCCGCCCACAAGGAAAGTGCCTCGATCAGCGCGGAGAACGCACGGCTGCTCGACACCCAGCGCCGGTTCCTGCAAGACGCCTCCCACCAGCTGCGCACCCCGATCACCATCGCGCTCGGTCACGCCGAACTGCTGGCCAGCCAGCTGGCCGGCAGCGGCAGCCACGAGGAGCGGGACGTCAAGGTGGTCGTCGGCGAGCTTGTCCGGCTCCGGCGGCTGGGCGAGCGGCTGCTGATGATCGCCGCCGCGGACGACCCCGAGTTCCTGCGTCCCGAGCCGATCGGCCTGGATCACTTCACGATGGAGGTGCTCCGCAAGTGGTGGCCGACCGCCGAGCGGCGCTGGCGGCTCGGGCGGCTCGACCCGGTGATCGTGGACGCAGACCGGGAACGGTTGGGTCTGGCGGTGGACGCCCTGCTGGAGAACGCGGTACGGCACACCAGCGACGGCGACGTGATCCAGCTGTCCGTCGAGTCCGCGAACAATGGCTCGGCGGCCCGCATGATCATCTCCGACACCGGCCCGGGGATCCCGGCCGCCGAGCTAGATCACATCTTCGAACGGTTCCGGTCCGGGTCCGAGCTGGGCGATGGCCGCCGTACCGGGCTGGGGCTGGCCCTGGTGCGGGCGGTCGCGCGGGCACACGGCGGCGAGGCGCTGGTGCGCAGCGTCCCCGGCCAGGGCAGCGAGTTCGAGCTCATGCTGCCCGTCACGGCCCCAGAGGCCGGCGCCGCCCTCGAAGCCGGGGCCGTCCCGGCTGCCGACGTCGCCCCTGGAGCCGGGGCCGTCCGGGCTGCCGACGTCGCTCCTCGAACCGCTGCCGACGTCACCCCTGAAGCCAAGGTTGCCCCCGCGGCCGGCCTGACCGCCGCATCCCCCGGCGAGGCCGGCCCCGGCGGCAGTACCGCGCCAGCGAGCGCGCCGTCCCCGTCCCGTCAGCCGGGCCCGGGGCGGGTGGCGCCGGGGGGCCGATGGCGCGGCAGGACACGATGACGGCAGCAGGTGCCGCCCACAGCCTGGCGCAGCGGCTCGGCGGTCTCGGGCGCGCCCGGCTGGCCGCCCTCGCGGCCGTCGTCGTCGGGCTCGTCGTGATCGTAACCCTCAGCCTGGTCGGCACCGGTGGCGGCGCCCCGCAGCACGCCCCACCCGCCCTCGCGAAGAACTTCAGCCTCGCCATGCTGGGCCATCCGGGCCAGCGGGTCTCCCTCAGCTCGGTGGCCGGCCGGCCCGTCATCGTGAACTTCTTCGCCTCCTGGTGCGTGCCGTGCCGGAAGGAGACCCCCCTGCTCGCCAGGTTCTTCCGCGCCGGACATGGCAACGTGGCGGTCATCGGCATCGACGTCAACGACCAGACATCTGCCGCGCTCGCGTTCGTCCGCAAGACCGGCGTCAGCTATCCAGTCGCCACCGAACCGGCCTCGGGCAGCACCGTGATCGCCTACGACCTGCCGGGATTGCCCGCAACCTTCTTTCTCGACGCGCGCCACCGCATCGTGAAGCGGGTCTACGGGGCGGTCAGCCAGGCGGAGCTGACCTCAGGAGCCGCCCTCATCAACGAGCGGGCGAGGTGAGGCCGAGCCGATGCAGACGCCCACCAGGAACGATCCTCCCTCTGTCCCGCTCCGGCACGGCGGGTGGCCGGTCCAGAAGACGCCCCGGTGGCTGTTCGCGGCCGGCGCCATCGTGCTGGCCGGGGTGGTCGCGGTCGGGCTCGTGCATCATCCCACGCGCTCCCAACGCGCCGCCGACATGAACGCTTTCCTGCACGACATGACCACCGACATCCAGTCATGCGCGGGCGGGGTCAGGGAGTCGCTGCTGGTGCTGCGCCACATCGAGTCCGGGGCCAGTCACGACGCCCAGACCGCGATCCACATCGCCAGCTACGGCGCGACGAACTGCTCGCCGGCGAACAACGAACTGCTCAGCGACCTCGTCGGGTCCCAGGTCCAGGAGTCACTTGCCAGCCTCCGCCTGTCCAGTGCGGTGGATGGCCTGGTCACCTGGGCTTTCCCTGACGCGCAGCGGGTCCAGAACGATGTCGCCGAGGTGATCAGGTCCCACAGCGCGGCGCGGGCGGCCGCCACCAGCAAGCTTCAGCGTGAGCTGCAGGCGCTCAACGCCCAGCGCGGGTACGTGGACAAGATCATGATGAACGCGGTGAACGCGACGTCGGCCACCGGCAAACTGCCGGTACTCCCGGGCTGACCGGGCGGCGCCTCCGGCTAGGTGGCGCCCAGGCCGAGCCGCTCCAGTGCGGCCGCAAGGGCGTCCACCCAGTTCGGCCCGCCGGTCGCGCCCGACGGCGGCTTGACCCGGTCCAGCGCCGCGAGCGTCGTACGTACCATCTCGGCCGGGCGTGCCGAGGTCACGGCGGCGTTTCCCAGGTCGAGTTCGTGCTGGAGATTGTCCCGGCCGTGGCCCTGGACGACGTCGAGCAGGAGGAGCGGCCGCCCGACGGCACGTGCCTCGGCGCAGGTGTCCCCGGAACTCGTAATCACCAGGTCGGCGGCGGCCATCAGCACCGGAATCTGGTCGGTGTACCCGAAGACATGCAGCCGGGGCCGCCCCGCCGCGATGGCCCGGAGCCGGATCTCGAGCCTGGCGTTGCGCCCGGCGACGGCCAGCACCTGCACCCCCGCGTCCGCGAGTGCCGTGGCGGCCTGCGCCAGCGGGCCTAGCCCCCAGGCCCCGGACATGAGGAGCACGGTGCGGTCCGTCACCTCCAGCCCGAGCCCCGTCCGGGCACGGTCCTGTGTGGGCGGATCGAGGAAGCCCGGCCGGACCGGCGCCGGGATGACCTGCACCCGGGCCCGGGGCTCGTACCTTCGCACCGCGGCCTCGGCGGCCGGCGAGGTCACCAGGTACAGGTCGACGTTCGGGTGGACCCAGAGACGGTGCGGCGTGACGTCGCTGCACAGGACCACGTGGCTCATGCCCGGATAACGGTCGGCCAGCACGCTGACGGCGGACGAGGCGGTCGCGAACACCGAGATGGCGAGGTCGGCCGGATGAGCGTCGAGGTAGTCACGCAGCCGCGGTACGAGCTGCCGCCGGGCGGCCGCGTCCGCGAGCAGCGCGAGCTGGCTTCCGGGGCGCAGCGCGGCGAAATGGAACGCGTCGTACAGGCCGGGTACCGCGAGCATGCCACGGAACACCGCCTCGCCGGCGGAGCCGCCGCGCGGGCCGAGCAGCCGCATCGCGTCCAGGACCTCAGTGGACCAGCCACGCCCCGCGAGCGAGGACGCGACCGCCCGGGCGTGGACCTCGTGTCCGGCCCCGAGCGAGCCCGACAGCAGCAAAGCCCGTCTCATAGATTGCTCCCCGTGCTTCCGGTGTCCTCCGCGCTTGCCGTGGTGAGCCAGTCGAGGTAGCGGCGGACGCCAACCACGAACGAGGTCTCCGGCGACCAGTCAAGCACCTCCTTGGCCCTGCGGTTGGAGACGCCCACCCCCTGGTAGTCGGCCGTGCGGGCGGGCACGTACTCGACCGGCACCGGCCGGATGAGCTCCCGGACGGTGTCGGCGATCTCGCGGACCGACACCGGCGTGCCCCCTTCCAAGGCCAGCACCTGGTCGGCCGCCGCCGGGGACAGAGCCCGGACGTGCGCGTCCGCGATATCTCCCACGAAGACATAGTTGCGCTGCTGCTCCCCCGTGCCGGCAATGGTGATCGGCGTCCCCGCCAGCGCGGCGCGCACGAAGCGGGCGACGACAAGCACGTCCCGCATCCGCGGCCCGTAGGGGATGCCGTAGCGCAGGATCGTGAAGCGCTGCCCGTACATCTCCCGGTAGCTGTGCACGAGCAGTTCGGCGGCCAGCTTGGTCGCAACGTAGACGTGCCCGGCCCGGGCCAGGTCGACCGGGGCGTCCTCGGCACGCTCCCCGCCGCCGGCGGTCGCGCCGTACACCCAGACGGTGCTTGCGAACAGCACCCGGTCGCACCGCTGCCGGCGTGCGGCCTCCAGCACCCGCGCGGTGCCCTCCACGTTGAGCCTGATCGCCCCCACCGGGTCCGCCGCTACGTGGTTCACGTCGGACGCGCCGGCCAGATGGAAGACGGCGGCGCAGCCGCCCAGGGCGCCCGCCAGCCCGCCGTCATCGAACAGGTCCAGCTCGTAGTACCGCGCGGCCGGGTTGCGCCAGCGCGGGGCGGGATCGACCACCCGGACCTGGTGACCCGCCATCACCAGGTGATCCACCACGTGGGAGCCGATGAAACCACCGCCCCCGACAACCGCGACCTGCATGCTCTTCCCACTCCCCGGTCAGCGTGATCCTGCGCGGCAAGGAACGCCAGGCGTCGCAGCGCAGGCCGCGCCTACCGCCCAGTGAATGCGTCGTGGACGGCGGCCACGGCAGTCAGCACCTCATCCACCTCGTCGTCGGTCATGTCCGAATGCACCGGCAGGCAGATGTGCCTGGCAGCCAACTCCTCCGCCACCGGAAGCGGCGGCCCGGCGTAGTCCGCCAGCACCGGCTGCCGGTGCAGCGGAAGATCATAGACCTCACCAGACACAGATACGTAACGCTGGGCCAGCTCCGACTTGAACCACGCCCGGTCCAGGCCGGGCGGCAGGAGCACGATGTACTTGTAGACGTTGCCCCGGCATCCCGGCGGCTCAGCCAGGGGCTGCAGTCCGTCCAGCCCGGCCAGCGCCTTGTCGTAGCGGGCCGCCACATCCCGGCGCCGGGCGATGTACTCGTCCATCCGGCGCAGGTGCACCAGTCCGGTGGCCGCATGCAGCTCGCTCATCCGCCAGGCCGAGCCGAGCCGCACGTGACGGTTGGCGGTGAAGGCGCCCTTGCCCTGGTCGCGGTAGATCCGCGCCTCCTGGGCGAGCTCCTCAGAGGAGGTGAGCACCATCCCGCCCTCGCCACTCGTGACGACCTTGGTGGGGTAGAACGAGAACGCCGCGGCCACCCCGAACGAGCCCGCGAAACGGCCGTCGAAGGTAGACCCGTGGGCGTGCGCGGCGTCCTCCACCAAAGCGACGCCCCGCTCGTCGCAGAGCGCCCGCAACGCACCGATCTGGGGCGTGATCAGGCCGCCGATGTGGACGACCACGACGGCAGCCGTGTGGGGGGTCAGCGCCGCCGCCGTGGTGGCAGGGCTGAGCGCGAACGTGGCCGCGTCCACGTCGGCGAAGACCGGCCTGCCGCCCGCCTGCAGAACGGCGGCGGCGGTCGCGTAGAACGTGTTCGCGGGCACGACCACCTCGCGTCCATCCACCCCGGCGGCGCGCAGAGCGATCGTGAGCGCGGCGGTGCCGCTGGAGACGGCCACGGCATGCGGCGTGTCCGGGGCCGCAGCGGCGGGGCCCGGTACCGCCCCGTGCCCGGTGTGGGCTGCCGCGAACGCCGTCTCGAACCGGCGCGTGTAAGGCCCCAGCGTGAGAGCGCCACTCGCGAGCATCTCGGTGACCGCGGCGGCAATTTCCGCCCGATCGCTGGCCGGGAACACGACGCGCGCCGCTGGCACTCCCAATGGATCCCCTTCGACAAGACCTTGCCGCGCCACCAGCAATAACCGGACCTGCGCACGCGGCATCCCAACTTTGCCATGATTCGGGTAATGCGGGGGGCAAGAGCACGTCCGTGTGGCGCGTGTCGTCAGTCACGTGACATTGTGTGACCCCGGAAACTGCTCCGGGCTCAATGGTGACGGACAATAGCGGGTAACTACCTGCATGAGGGGCCAAATGGGGAACAGCGGGAGCGGGCGCCCGGTGATCGCGCGGGCGGCTGCGCTCGCCGGGCTCGGAGCGGCGGGGCTGGCCATCGCACACGCCGCCCCCGGCCTCACCGCCGTCGGCCCCGTGCGCCGGCGGCTGTTCCCGCGGCTGGCCGGACTGGGCAGGCCGGACCATGTGGCGCTCACCTTCGACGACGGCCCGGACCCCGCCAGCACCCCCGACTTCCTCGACCTGCTCGCGGCGCGGCACACCCGCGCCACGTTCTTCCTGCTCGGCTCCATGGTGGCCGAGGCGCCGCAGCTGGCGGCCGAGATCGCCGCGGCCGGCC